>CAZLDQ010000167.1:0-12785 GCA_964558295.1 uncultured Planctomycetaceae bacterium
CAGCCTCCTACGTTGGGAAGGTCGGCTTAGCGGACTTTTTCAACGGGCTGCTAAACTCGCCACGAACCTTCAGCCGCACCCCCCATCCCCGCGGCGGTGGCTCCGGGGTACAATCGGAACGAGAATGGTTCTAATTCTCGTTGGTCCTTCGTGAAAGAGTCCTGAAGATCATGCCGATCGTGCAACTTGCCGAGATGAGCCCTGGTCAGGAAGGCGACTTGTTTGTCTTGATGACAGGCAAGGAGGAATTGACAACGCGCGAGGGGAAGCCGTATTTCAAGGTCAGCTTCCGCGATGCTCGTCGCGAAGTGAGCTTCCCGATCTGGGACAACTCGCCTTGGAGCGCGGAGTGCCGTGAACGCTGGACGCCGGGCGTGTTTTACAAATTGCGGGCCGTGTATCGCGAGACGAACTATGGACCGCAGTTGGAGATCCGCAAGATCCGCGAAGTGACGGATAGCGACCAGGCCGACGGCTTCGACCCGATGATGTGCCAGCCCAGCTCGCGGTTCGCCCCCCAGGCGATGTACGAGGAGCTCTTGGAGATCGTCGCCCAGCATCTGCATCGGCCCGATCTGCGCAGACTGGTGGAGTCGATCCTCGAAACCAATCGCCAACAACTGCTCACCTATCCCGCCGCGCGGCGACATCATCATGCCTATGCAGGCGGGTATCTGGAACATGTGCTCGGCGTGACCCGGTCGGCCGTCTTCCTGGCTGGAAAGTATGCCGACTACTATCCGGACCTGCGGCCGCCGTTGGACAAGGAACTGGTGATCGCCGGAGCCATCCTTCACGACATCGGCAAGCTCCGCGAACTGGAGCAGCAGCCGGCCGACACGTATTTTACGCCCGAGGGGGAGTTGATCGGCCATGTGCTCTTGGGACGCGACATCGTGCGTGAAGCGGCCGCCACGATGAAGATTGACCGCGAGACGCTCTTGCGTCTGGAACATATCATCATCTCCCACCAGCGTCTGCCCGAGTGGGGCGCCCCGAAGCCGCCGATGACGCCCGAGGCCCTGATCGTCCACTATGCCGACGATCTCGATGCCAAGTTCCACATGATGTACGCCGTCTTGCGCGACGACAACACCTCGGGGCCAGTGACGACGGCCAAGAACATGCTTCAGCAGAAGATCTACCGCGGCCCCGAGACCAACCCGGCGTCAGGCGGTGGACTCGGCTGAGCAGGCGTCCGGCGTGGGGTGGAGGAGGTGAGGAGTGAGGGGATGTGGGGGCGTGCTGCAATCGTCTCTTACGGCTGCTTCGAGGCCGTGGGCTTTGTGCCGGCGGCCTCTTGGTGGAGATCGGCGAGAAGGCGGATCGCGGTCGTCACGAGCAGTTCACCCGCCCCCTCAGCCATGCGCGAGGAGACAGCTTCGTACTGCCCTTCCGAAAACGCCGAGTGGTGGGGAATGTAGTTGGAGACGCCGTTGGCCAGTTCGATCACGCTAGTCTGCCGAAATGGCGAAGCGGCCTTAATGCTCTGGCCAAGTTCAACAAACACTTCACCGGGCAGCGCAACCCAGGCGATGTCGCGGCCGAGGCTGATCACCTGCACGTCGACCTCATAGGGCTTGCCTTGACGCTGGGCCACGTCGAGAATCCGGTAGGCCTTCACCTGCTCGAGGAAGGGTGTATTGGCTCCCCGTTTTTCGGCCACGGCACGCGCCTCGCGCAGTTCTTCCTCGGTAAACGGCCGAAGGGGCAACTCCACGACTTCGCGGCGCACGCGGAGCGTGAGATCGTCAACCTCGGTCAGGTGCAGATAGGCCTTAAGCACCGCGCCGGCCAGGACGGTGCCGATCCGTTTGGCCTCGTCCGGACCGTGCTGTCTGGCGGCCGAGGTCACGTCGATATGATTGATGTTCCCGCAGGCGCCGTTGGCAAAGGTGGTCAGCATGTCCGGGCCTTTGTAGTCGGCCAGACGATTGGCGAGGGTTCCGGGAAAATCGGCCGAGATCAGCTTCCCACCGGTCGTGTCGAGATGCAGGGCAAAGTTGACAAAGGTCCAAAGCGCCTTCTTGTCCGCCGTTTCGGCATAGACCACGTTCACATCGGGATCGATCTGGCCGATGGGACGAATAATGTTCGGATTCCGCTTGCCCGGGTTCCAGCCCGTGGTGCCGTCCTTCATCCAGAAACGGCGGATGAACGACAGGTTGTTTTCGGTTTCCCGGCCGAACGACACCCGGGCCGGCTGGCGATTCGAAAACGCCTCTTCCGCGGCTTGAGCGATAAGTTTCGGAAGCTGGGTGGTGTAGTCCTGCGAAGACTTGTTGCCGCCAGTGACCAGATCCTCAATCGGCTGACCGTCGAGGACTACCGGACCGGTATGGGTGTGGGTGGCCGCGATCAAGACGTTGGCGGCGGGGATCTTGGTCTTTTCCTCGATCAGTTGTCGGGCACTCATGACAATAGTCCGGGGCACGGCGATCAGGTCGCAGACGATCAGCACGGCCTGGGTCTGGCCGTCGTCGAACACGACCGCCTTGGCGCGGAGGTCATCCAACACGCCTTCACTCAGCCGCACTCCATAGTAACCAGCCATGGGCGTCCCGTTCGGCGGAGTAATGGTGACAGCCGCCGTCCCCACGCGAAATTCCCCAGCCCAGGCCGGAACGATCTCCCCAAGCACCGCCGCAATGCCCAAGCCCAAGAGAACCAAAATCCTGCAAAGATTCAACCGTCGACGAGCAAGACGTGCCATGGGACATCTTCCTTCCGGGATCGGCCCGGGATTGGTGGGGGAACAACGGCGGGAAACACGACTCCAAACCGCCTTAGAGACGGCGTCCATACGTATTGAAACCAGAACCCTACCAGGCGACAACGCATTTTTCGGCGTCTTGCCGATACTTTTTTGATCATTCCATGGGAGGTTGGGCCAACCAGAAGCGGGGCAGCCTGTTGCATGAAAACAAGTGTCGCACGGCTCGTGGAACCCACTGGACCACGGAGTCGGTCTGGCCTAACACACTACTCATCGAAACTTAGCGAGAGGTTTTCCCCCCTTTAACAACGCCTTAACGTGTGGGGTGATAATCATAGCAACGAAGTCACAGCAGTCGACATGCCTGCAGGACCGACCTGGGGATGGAACTCCGAGCGGTCCGCCGACACAAGCTTTTTCCTTCACCCCTATCGAGAGAATCTCCAATGAATGGTGTTCGAAAACACCGCGGTTTCACGCTCGTTGAACTGTTGGTCGTGATTGCCATTATTGGCATCTTGATCGCAATGCTCCTGCCAGCCGTGCAAGCAGCGAGAGAAGCCGCACGACGGAGCCAGTGCTGCAATCATCTGCGGCAAATGGGGCTGGCCTTTCACAACTTCCAGGACATCAAAGGGCAACTGCCTACGGGTGCTCGCGACGGAGATCATCGAGTCCCCGACCCGCTGACCACCTGCTGCAACTCGCGCACCCATCACGGCTGGAGCTGGCTCTACCAGATTCTGCCGTTCACCGAACAGAACAACGTCTACGATCTGGCTTCCGCCTCGAACGATCCGACCACACTCGGATCAGGGCAGAACAGCAAGGAAGACCTTGTTGCGCAGCAAATGATCCCGATCTTCTACTGCCCGTCGCGGCGGATGCCTGAAGCCTACGGAAGCGGCGCGTTCTATCGGTCGGACTATGCGGGCAACGCCGGCGAACGCGGCGACGGAGACCTCCGCGCGGAGGCCAGCGGCGGCAAGAGCGGTGTGGTGATTCAAACGGATCTCAAGAAGCTTCGGCTCGAGGGGATCAAGGACGGGACTTCCAACACGATCATGGTGGCCGAAAAGGCCTTACACCCCACCTCATTCGGCAGCGAAGGGGGCGACAACGAACGCTGGAACAACCCCGGCTGGGACGAAGACATCATCCGCTTCGGGGCCGGCCGTTTGAATAACGGGACCGTCTACGGTCTCCCTCCCATCGCCGACAACAGTGCTCCCCATAAGCCGGGATCGGCCTGGACAAGCATCACCGATCTGGGCGGTCGGTCATGGGGACAGTGGCACCCGTTCTTCGGATCGTCCCATCCCGGCGGCATGAACGCCTGCCTGGCCGATGGCAGTGTGCGGTTTGTCCCCTTCACGATCGAAGCCACCGTTTTTCGGTATCTGTGTCTGACCGACGACGGCCAGCCCGTCCAGTTCTGAGAGCCGCTTTCCCAACCGTGCCCCTGGCGCATCGTTCGGCGTCAGGGGCGCAGGAAGATCATCCATCACGAGGTTTTGCCGTGTCGCTTCAAAGTCTTCTGCGTGTGTTCGTGTTTGCGGGCATGATGACCGTTTTGGTTTCGGCGGGTTGCGGACGCGCCCCCAGTCAACCGCCCCATTTGGATGACTCGACCAAGGCGGCGATCAAGGCCGAAGACCAAGAGATTGCCCAACAAGAGAAAGCTCAAGGACGAACGCGATAACGTGCCCTTGAACTCGGCCCCTCCTGACGGCGTCGCCGCCCGACTCGGTGCGGTTTGTCTCGAACACAGTCGACCGGTCGGCGAGATGTATCTTCCGACCCGGTGTAATGCGACGTCGGCACTGACCACCGAGGTCAAACCGGAGGGAAGCACCGTGGATTTCACGCTGGACGATACGGAGTGAGCCTAGAAACCGCGAAAAGGCAAGTGCAGCGTCGCATCGTCCGGCAGGCCACGGTTTGACTCTCCCCTCTCGACACATCACGCCACGCGCTCGATCCGCGCGCCGAGTTGCGTGAGCTTCGCGTCAAGACGGTCATAGCCGCGGTCGAGATGATGGATCTCGTCGATGCGGGTCTCCCCATGGGCGGCCAGACCGGCAAGTACTAAGGCGGCACTGGCACGGAGGTCGGAGGCGGTCACCACGGCACCGGTCAAGCGATCCACGCCGGTCACCACGGCGGTCGAATCACACAGATCGATCCGGGCGCCCAGGCGATTGAGTTCAGCGATGTGCAGGAATCGAGTGGCGAAGACACGATCCGAGACAGTGCTGCGTCCACAAGCCAAGGCGAGTAAGGCCATCCATTGGGCCTGGACGTCGCTCGGCACGCCCGGATAGGGCAAGGCCGTGATGTCGACCGGCTGCGGCGGCCGGGTGGCGACAAGCGTAATCTCATCTTTCGCCACAAGCAGATCAAACCCGGCCTGAGAAAGCTTATCGAGCACGGCCGCCAACTGCTCGGGTACCACGCCGGTGACGGTCACCGTACCGCCGGTGATCGCGCCCGCTAAGAGGAGCGTGGCCGCTTCAATCCGATCGGGGATGATGCGATAGTTGCCGCCGTGGAGCCGCGAAACGCCCACGATCCGCAGGGTCGGCGTGCCGAGCCCTTCGATCTGGGCTCCCAGGCCGATCAAAAACCGACCCAAATCGACGATCTCCGGCTCGATCGCCGCGCCGGAAATAATCGTCTCGCCCTCGGCCAAAACCGCAGCTGTCAGGACATTGGCCGTGCCGGTGACCGTCGGCCCCTGGGGGCCGGCAAGATGAATCCGGGTACCGATGAGCCGTTTCGCCTCGGCAACGACATAGCCATGCTCGATGCGCAGTTCGGCCCCCAATGCGGCCAGACCGGCCAGATGGAGATCGACCGGCCGAGGCCCGATATTGCAACCGCCGGGGAGCGAGACAACCGCCCTGCCCCGTCGCGCCAACAGCGGTCCGAGCACACAGAAGCTCGCCCGCATACGCCGCACCAACTCATAGTCGGCCCGGACGGGGCGCGAATCGACCGTTTCCAGCAGGAGACCGTCGTCGAGCGTGCGGGTCACTTCCACCCCCAACTCCCGAAGCACCATCGAGAGCGTTTCCACGTCCAACAGCCAGGGCACTCCTTCGAGCCGCACCGGTTCGGCAGCCAGGATCGAAGCCGCCATGATCGGCAGCGCCGCATTCTTCGATCCACCTACCCGCACCGTGCCAGAAAGTGGCACGCCGCCGCGAATCAGGAAAGAGGAGCGAAGAGTGCCGGGTGGCGACAGAAGCGTAGTGTGAGACGATGCCTCGCGCCCACGTAGCGACAGGGCTTGCCCCGCGTGATCGTGTTGGGCCGTCGAACGTGGGGCGAATGGCAAACTCATGGATCTTCCCACGGGGCTATCGGTGCCGCAACGTTACTCTCCACTCATTCATGGCTTTCGTCGTGCTTGGACGACACGGGGCAGTCGAGCGAGATCCTTGATCGTCGGCAGGGGTTCCAACCGGTCGTCGGCTGCTAGGAGGGCTTGGACGTCGTCGTGGATCATCGGGCTGATTTCCATCAGGAGATAACCGCCGGGACGGAGGCGGTCGGCGGCCTGAGGAATCAGACGTTGAATGATTTCGGTCCCCTTGGGACCGGCCACCAGCGCGCCTTGCGGCTCATAGTTCTTCACCTCGGGGGCCAGCGACTCGTATTCCGCGGCGCTCACGTAAGGCGGATTACTGGCGATGAAGTCGAACAGCGGCTCGGCGGGCAAAACGGTGAGAAGATCACCCTCGAGAAACGCGATCCGTTCGGCCACGCCATGCGTGCCCGCGTTCGCTTGGGCAATCGCAAGCGCCGAAGGACTCAGATCGATGGCCGTTACGCGGGCGCTGGCCAGATACTTGGCCACCGAGACGGCGATGATCCCGCTCCCCGTGCCTACGTCACAGACCGTCACCGGTTGATCGGCCGGCCGTTGCTTGGCCAGATCCAACAGGCCGATCACGAGGAACTCGGTTTCCGGACGAGGGATCAGCACGTCGGGGGTAACGCGGAAGGTGAGAGAGTAGAACTCGCGGCGGCCAACCAGATAGGCAACCGGCATCCCTTCCGCCCGGCGGCGCACCAGGTCGCGGAATTTCGCTCGGACGTCGTCGCTCGGCACGGTGTCGTAAGACGTGTAGAGTTGAATTCGCTGGCAGCCCAGCGACTCGGCCAAGAGGACTTCCGTGTCGAGCCGCGGACTCTCAGAACCGTGATGCCCCAGATACTCCGCGGTCCACTGGAGCAACCGGCCGACGGTCCAAGTCTCCGTTTCGGCCATGCTTGTCGCCTCCTGGGCCAGGGCTTTATTCGACGGTACCGAAGGCGGCGCGCTGTTCCTGGCGTTCGTACTCGATCAGAGCGTCGATCACCGGATGAAGATTACCGGCCAGGATGCTGTCGAGCTTATAGAGCGTCAGATTGATCCGGTGATCCGTCAAGCGATTTTCTGGGAAGTTGTAGGTGCGAATCCGCTGACTCCGGTCCCCGGACCCGATCTTGCTTCTGCGTTCACTCGACCGCTTGGCATTTTCCTCCGCCCGCTTTGCCTCGTAAATGCGGGTCTTGAGCACGCGCAACGCCTTGGCGAAATTCTTGTGCTGGCTCTTCTCGTCCTGACACTGGACGACGATCCCCGTCTCGTAATGCGTCAGACGAACGGCGGAGGCAGTCTTGTTGACGTGTTGGCCCCCCGGGCCGCTGGCATGATAGATGTCGCGGCGGTAGTCGTCCGGCTTGAGATCGACTTCGACATCCTCTGGCTCGGCCATCACCGCCACCGTAGCGGCCGACGTATGAATCCGCCCCTTGGCCTCGGTCTCAGGAACTCGCTGAACGCGGTGGCCGCCACTTTCAAATTGCAGTTGGCGAAAAACCCCCTCGCCCTCCAAACCGAGGATGATTTCCTTGAACCCACCCAGTTCGGTCGGGTTCATGTCGAGGATTTCCACCTTCCACCCCTGCTCTTCTGCATAACGCTTGTACATTTCATACAAGTCGCGAGCGAACAAGGCCGCTTCCTCCCCACCAGTGCCCGCCCGTATTTCCATAATGCAGTTGGTGCGGTTGGCGTCCTCACCACCAATCGTCAGGTCCAACAACTCGTTCCAGATCGCTTCGCGCTGACTCTTCAGCTCGGGCAATTCGGCTTCGGCCAGCTCGCGCATCTCAGTGTCGGCCCCTTCGAGCATCTCAAGGGCTTCGGCGATCTGGTTGTTCAACTCCTTAAAACGGCGATACTTTGTCGCCAACTTGGCCAAGGAGCCATGCTCGCGAGCGACGGCCGACATGCGCATCGAATCCGCCTGGACCGCAGGATCGAGGAGCTGTTTTTCCAACTCCTCGAAACGCCGCAGTTTCTCTTCAAGCATCTTGCGCATAACCCGTTACCCGCGAAGGACTTCCTTGCCAAGGCCCTGGCCGAGAGGAACTTAACCGAAGCCGAGGTTTCCCTCTTACGATTCCTGTCCTTCGGCGGCCTTCTTCTTGCCCTTCTTCAGGCTGGCGTAGCCGGCGTTGGCGAACTTGGTCTTGAACTTCTCAATCCGGCCCGCCGTGTCGACGTACTTCAACTTGCCCGTAAAGAACGGGTGGCACATGTTGCAAATGTCGATCTTCATCTCGGGCTTGGTGCTACGGGTCACGAACGTGTTACCACAGCCGCAGGTAACCTTGGTCTCGTAGTACTTCGGGTGAATTCCCTCTTTCATCGGATGATTCCTTGCCGGGGGTCTATGACTGCCCCTAGGGGCACACGTCTGGAAATCATGGAAACTCGTTATTTTATCGCTTGGAGCCACCTGCCACAAGCGGGTTGGTGCGGTGGGGGGTGGGAGATCGATCCTGCGAACTTAGTTCGCAAGTGGCAAGAAAATCAACACCCGAACGGGGCATGCCATACCGCTACACAGCCCTCTTCTATTTCGTATCGCTCTTTTTGCCACTCTTTTCGGGGGATTCCTTTTCCGTCTTCAGCTTATCATTGACCTTGGTGGTGAGAGATTCGAGCCAGCGGGCGCGGAGGGCATTTCCCAGGTAGTAGGGCGATTGGGAATCGCTGCGGTAAAGCTTGATCGCTTCGGAAATCTGACCGTTGGCCTCATAGACCCGGGCCAGATTGTATTTGGCGCCGTGCGTCCAGAGACTATCGGGCACTAGATCGAGGGTCCGGGTGTCGAAGTAATCAACCGCCGAACGGGCGTTGTTCTCATGGGCCGCGATCAAGCCAAGCCAGAAACTGGCATCCAACTTGGCCCGCAGATAGAGCCCCCGCGCCTTCGGGTCCATGTTGGACGAGGCGATCTGGCGATTGGAAAGCCGGGCCATCTGGTAAAACTGGGCGGCACAAGGGCTTCCGTCCAAGCGTCCCTTGAGATGATAGAGCCGCCCCTTAAACAGCGCTGGCGTGTCGCCCACCCCAACTTGGAATGGCATCAGCACGAGCATCTGCCATCGCGCGCGATCCTCGCCCAACTCGACTCCCTGCAATTCGGTCTGATACGGCCGCAACCAGAGTTGCGTCGCACTGACCTGGGCACATTTCTTGAACCGCTCAGCCTGGGCGGTCGGCTCGGCGGTCAGCACCAGACGGTCTTCGCCAGCCAGCTTGGACTGGAGCAGGCGCATCCGTTGCGAAAGGCTCGACGGCGAAGCCTCGACCAGAGCAACTACCTTCTTCATCTGCGCCGCCTTGAGTGGATAGGGATGTTCGAAGTCGGCATCCAACTGGCGCAACAGGGCATCGTCGTCGGCCACTTGGCGGAGCGTGGCCGGCTCGATGGAAAGTTGCCCACGCTCGTCAAGCTTCTTTCCGTTCGGCGCAGGGATCGGCAGCCCTAGCGACGGATCGAACAAATACAGCTCGCCCTTGCTCAAGACCGCGATAATCCAAGGGCCCAGGTTTTGCCGGGTCGGATCGGCCAACTCGGTCGGCATCACAATAGCCGCATCGAGTTCCTGTTGTCGGGCCAGCAGGAGAAAGACCCAGGCCCGTTCAGCGGCCGAGCCGCGCCCTAACAAGAGCGTTTCCCAAGGCGTCTGCAGCACGCGGGCCGATTTACCCGCTTGGTCAACCATCTCCGGTTCAAGCTGGATATTGCGCACCGTCCAGTCAAACAGCGATTTAGCCCGCGGCAGGTCCTCCACTTGATCGGCCCGGGCCCAAGTCGACACATCGCGAGCCATCACAGCTTGCTGCAAGGCTTCGCCATCGAAGGTCGGCGCCCCGACGTGGAACGCCCGATCGCTGAGCCTTTTGAGCGAAGGTAGATCGGCATACTCCTTGGGAAGACCAGCAACCATCGGATCAACCTTCCAATCCGCCATCGGCGGCTGATCCTGGATCCATTGGTTGAGCCGATCCACCGTCTGTTTGAGCATCTCGGTGGTGTCGTACTCTTCAAGATGCCCCAGGCTTGCCACCGCATATTTGAACAGATCGTCGCGGCGGGTCCGACGCGTCTCCTGATGACTACCGCCCGGGCCGCGAGACGAGGACGACGTATCGCAACCGATTCCCACCATCAACGGTGCGAGTGCCACCACGAGCCACCAACGGCACCACCTGGCCTGCTTGCTCACTTCAGTTTCTCCACAGTTTCACGAATCGCCACGAGCCGCGCAAGAAGCGAGCCGAGCTGGTCCAGGGGGACCATGTTGGGACCATCGCTCAGCGCCTGCTCGGGAGCGGGATGCGTTTCAAAGAAAAGACCGTCTACACCAAGGACCGTGGCCGCTCGCGCCAACGGCTCGACCATCTCCCGATTGCCGCCGGTGGCCGCCCCTAAGCCGCCCGGCTCCTGGACACTGTGTGTGGCGTCGAACACGACCGGTACGCCCAGGGCTTGCATCTGCGGAATGGCCCGCATGTCGTTGACCAAACGGCCGTAGCCAAAAAACGTCCCCCGCTCGCAGAGAAGAATATTCCGGCAGCCGGCGGCCACCAGCTTGCCGACCACATGCTTCATATCCCAGGGGGCCATGAACTGTCCCTTCTTGACGTTCACCGCCCGACCCGTCTGAGCCGCGGCCACGAGAAGATCGGTTTGCCGGGCCAGGAAGGCAGGAACCTGAAGCAGTTCGCACACCTCCGCCACCGGCGCAGCCTGCTGCGGCTCGTGAATGTCGGTAGTCACCGGAAGCCCGGTTTCCTCACGTACCCGGCGAAGCACTGCTATCCCCTTCTCCAACCCCGGCCCCCGGTACGAGTCGATACTCGTTCGATTCGCCTTATCGAACGAGGCCTTGAAGATCAACTGGATCGGTAGCGCAGCGGCGAACTCCTTGAGCCGCCGGGCAATCGACAGCGTCAACGCCTCCTCTTCGATCACACACGGTCCGGCAATCACCAACAACGGTTGACCGGGACCACACCGATACGGGCCGACGACAGCAGGTAATTCTGGCACGCGAAGCATTCCTTGTCTTGATCATTCAGGCATCCCGCCTGCACACTCCGGCACAGGCAAAACGCCTGCACCACCACGAACGTCTCTCTACGCCTCTGGCCCCGCGGGAACAATCAGCGTCAAACGACCCGGCAAGACCTCGACGTCCAACGGCAGAAAACCGCCCGGGTCCCCGTCCAATTGATACGCCACCGGCTCGTCGGCCGTCAAACGGAACCGGCCGGCGCGACGCACAATACAATCGGCTAGCAACTCATGCCAGCCGAATTGGGCCGACGCCACATAGCTCAAGCCCCGCCACAGCGATCCGCGGCTGAAGGCACACAAGTCCAAAAGCCCATCGGTCGCCACGGCTTTCGGGGCCAACGGCAGCCCCCAACCATACCGCGGCAGGTTGCAGACAAATACCCAACGCGCCACGAGCGCCGACGCCCCTTCGGCGGCCTCACACGCCTCGTCCCAGTATATCCGGATTTCTGGATAGCTGTAACTACGGATCGCCTGGAGAATCGGTTTGAGATAACTTAGGTAACTGATGTGCCCACCCCGTCGGTTGCTCTGCCGATAGGCATGGACGCGCCGCACAACCTCGGCGTCAAACCCACAGCCAATCATCAGTAAAAAGACCCGCCCAGCGGCCCGGCCTGCGTCGAGCCGAACGATCCGCCCGACCTTGATGATTTCAGCCAGCTTCTCCACCTGGTGGGGAAGCGCCCAATGTCGGGCCAACAAATTGGCAGTTCCGGCAGGAAGAAGAGCCAGTGGCACGCCCGGATCTGTCCGATTGACCAGTTCGGCTGCCGTGCCATCCCCACCCGCACCAACCAATGCCCGAAGCCGCCCTTCCGCTTGCCACTGATTGGCTCGCTGACACACCTTCTCCAACGAGGTAAAAACCTCCACGACCATTCCTAGCTGACCGAGTTTCTGTCGGAGTCGCTCGACACGATCCCCTACCGCCCCCCTCCCAGAAAAGGGATTAACGGCGATCAACACATGATTGGCTTCAATCGGCAGCTGATTGACCTGCTCCATGTCGCAGCTCCTGCCATCCCCCACTTTTGGAAAGCGAAAGGCCTTCAACTACGTCAGCGCCGCACGAGATTGCCGCAGATGTAGCAGAATAAAACATATCCTTTCGAGCCGCCTATCGCCCCATAATTTTGCCCAAGAACTCGCAGCGATTTCCGCAACCCCTTGTCGGGATAACCTTTACGCTCCAGAATTGAAATTCGAGCCAAATACTCCTGAATACGGCACGTGGGATGCATTACTAACGAAAGTGAGATCTCCACCAGGAGATCTCGACACAGACTGGCCCGTGGGGTCTCTGTCGGAAGCGTTGGCCGGACGAACACCTTGCCCTTGTTGTCCGACCAGCCACTATGGGATGTGGCCCGACAGAGCCCCCGTTTTTTTTGCGCAGATGGATTGGGAGACCACCGTCAACCGATAAAATTGGAGTTGCGTCGCCTTTGGATCCCACCCACTCCATAAGGGGGGGATGCACCTCATACGTTGAGCCGATTCGTCGCACGAGTCCCCTCAAGCTCTTGACGGATCGGCCTATATCTCTTAGTTTTAGTAGTTTCAATACGAAACCTGGACGCACGCCAGCGTAGCTCAATCGGCAGAGCACCGCATTCGTAATGCGGGGGTTATGGGTT
>CAZLDQ010000168.1:0-12746 GCA_964558295.1 uncultured Planctomycetaceae bacterium
CCTCTCCTATTCGGGTTCGCATCAATTTTAACCGTCGCGGCAGGAAGCGACAACCGTGCGGGGTTTGACAAACAAAACCCTACAGAAACCCGCGCTGGCTTGCCGCGCCCGGCATCAGTGGCCAAAAACTTTCCTCGCATCCGGCCTTCCGATCTGCTAGGCTCCAGGAAGAATGAGAACCTCAGATTCCTAAGCGAAAGGAAGCGATTCGATGAAAGCCCGACCACAAACACGGATAGCCGTCGAGTGCGACGAACGGCCCTCCCACGTGACGTTGCCAACGGCTTTGCACGAGCCCCGCGTGGAGTGCCCGGTGCGGCCAGCCTCGCCCCCGGCCCCCTGTCAGATCATTTCCTCCAACGACTTTCTTGCTCTGTTGACGAAAAACACCCACGGCCCTCCTCGCCCTACTTAACCAGATCCCCGGCTGCTCGGGTATAGAGCGAGACGAAGGTCTCGGCCGTAATCGACTCGGGATGAAAGTGAACCGAGCCGTCGCCGTAGAGGAATTGGGCGCCGCCGGGATGGAAACTGTAGATCTCGTGGCTATTGTGGCAATTGATCATCGAGGTACCGTGGCAGAGGTCGTCGATCCAGAGGTCCGCTTCGTCGTCGGCCCAGCGGGCGCCGGAGATTCCGCTGGTGGCCACCAGTTGGCCGGCCACCCAATGTTGCGGACGTCCACCATCTTCGAAAAAGAGAAACGTGTTGGAAAGCCCGTCCAACGCGTCGGCCGGCCGCGTCAGCCCCCGGCTCAGCGGCTGGATGAGCCCATACCAGTCGCTCCGATCGGTCACCTCGCCACGGGTCCGTAACGCCCGTTGGGCCGGATAGTCGATGAAGGTGCATGTTGTATAGTCAGAAATCCAGCGACGCCCCGACGGCGCACTCGGGCAACAGAACAGAGGGATGTCCACCTGGGTGGCCTCGCGGTTGCTCGTGTGCGACCACGCCTGATCCCAATGGATCTTGGCGTGGCTTGACTGTTGTTCCAGATAGGGGAGGAGAAAGACGAGCATCGAAAAGTCTTTCATCCAGGCATGGATTTCCGCCCGTGTATAGGGGGGCGGAAAATACCGCTGGGCATTCTCGTAATTCAAGATCCCCAAACCGACCTGCTTCAAGTTGTTGGCGCACTGCATGCGTCGGGCCGATTCCCGAGCCGCCTGGACCGCCGGCAACAACAGAGCGATCAACGTCCCGATGACCGCAATCACCACCAGAAGTTCGACAAGGGTGAACGCCCCCCGCTGGCCGTTCCACTGCACAACGCGACGAAAACGCCCCATGGCCCGCTGCCCTCATGCGTGACCGCGTGTCCGCTGGGTCAGGACTGCCCCGACGCCATGCTCGGCATTATAGGCCAAGCAGGCCAGGAATTGAATACCTTAGACGATTGTGATCGGGTATATTGACGCTCGGAGAAGTGGAGAATCGTCGAGCCCTCCCCCAGGCGGTTGCCCCAGGAGAAAACGCTGATGAGTACATCCCGTATTGCCACATGCCTACTGCTTCCCGCGAGTCTGCTCTTTGCCACAACGTCCCAAGCCCTTGCGACGCCATCCCAGGTGGAGCGGGTTGCGGACGACGTCTATCTGGTCCGTGACGATGCCGGCCACTGGGGCGGTTCGGCCACGGGAATGACCCACCAGCGTGGACCTCACTACGAGGCCAAGAAGATCCTCGATCTCAGCCAAGTCCCGGAAGACGTTTGGGCTTCGGTAAACCAAGTGCGGCTCGCAGCCTATTTCTGCGTGCGCGACTACTCGCTGTACGGTCTGGGCACAGCCAACGGTCTGGACGAAGCCTTTGAGGTCGTCGTCAACGGCAAGCCCCAGCGGGTACCCACCGGCAGTGGCGTGCCGGTCTATACCGACGGAACGTCGATGGAGAAACTCTTTGACTGGCACGCCTTCCTCGTGCCCAAAGAACTACTGGTCCGTGGACCCAATGAGTTCGTGTTCCGCATGGTCGTACCAGAGGGCAAGAAGGCGGATGACTATCTCTACCTGGGAATCGACAATACCGTAGCCGGCGGCAACAGCTTTGGCAAGCTTGGCCCCAAGGAGGTCTGGCGTGCGGATCGCCTTAACGCCAATGGTGCAAAGGGCGAATACATGGTGCGGCTCTACCTGGTGCGCGGCCAGCAGGAGTTTCAGGCGTCCTGGCGCCCCGGCGAGGATCGTCTTACCGATCCGCACGGCGTGGTGCAGTATGCCGGGTCGCACGGCCCGACAACGCGACTGGAATGGAACCCGCGACGCCTCGACCGCCTATCGCCCGTCGCGCTCACTGTGGAGACGGCCGACGCCAAGCCGTTTACGCTCCATTGGCTCGACGGGCAGGGCGAGCCGGTCAAGCCGCCGGTCAAGGGGCAGGGGCCGCGATTTGAGACCCACTTGGAATCTCCGCTGAAATCCATTCCGTCCGGCGTTGCAATCGATAAACGAACGGCGATCACGAGTCTCACGCTCTCCGCTTCACGCAGTTTTTATCCGGTTTCCGAGTCCGTCAACATGGCTCCCCACGTGCAGCCGGCTAAAGGCTCGCGGCAGAATCGCAAGCCCACTTGCGACGTGGCAGCCGACAAGCTCACGCTGGCCAACGACAATCTCCGCTGCCAATTCACCGTAATCGACGGCAAGCTGAAGCTCACGTCACTGTGGAACGAGCTCGCGGTGGCCGAGATGGTGCGCCGACCGGAGGATTGTGCCCTGCTGTTGGTCGAAGTGGACGGCAAGCGATACGCCGGCTCGCGGGATTTCATTTGCCGCGAGGTCAAGCCGATGACCGATCGGCCGGGTTTTGTGGCTACGTTGATCTCGGAGCCGCTGGGCCTCGAAGGCGTACTCTCCGTGTGGATCGACGAGGCCCTGCACCTGGGCTGTGAGCTGATCAACCGCAGGGACAAGCCGGTCGACTTCAAGCTCGCCTTTCCGCATTTCAGCGGCCTGGCCGTCTCCGAGCAACCGGCCGACGACTATTACTTCTTTCCTTGGGGCGGCGGGATTTTTTCCGACGCCCCGGCTGTGGTGCGCCGCGGCTACGGCGACCATGAGGCGATCTACCAGGTGATGGACGTGTTCAGCCCAGCGCGAGGGGCGGGCTTGGCTGTCT
This sequence comes from uncultured Planctomycetaceae bacterium, assembly GCA_964558295.1. Taxonomy (GTDB): domain Bacteria; phylum Planctomycetota; class Planctomycetia; order Pirellulales; family Thermoguttaceae; genus JBDKTH01. Next base: position 3,118 of record CAZLDQ010000168.1, read on the forward strand.
GGTGCACAGACGCCGACGGCCGGCACAAGGTGCTCGCCTTGCGCAAGCACATCCCCGGACGTCAGGAGCTCAACGGCGATGCGGCCCATACGCCGACGGCCCCCGAATATCTCTGGACCAACTGCCTGGAGGCTGTGCCAGGCACGGGCATGACTTATGAGTATCTCCGCCGCACGCGCAAGCCGGGCGAGTGTTTCGCGGCCAAGGCCGTGGCACTCCAGGCCCACGCCGGCGATTGGCACGCGGCCATGCAACGCTATGCCGACTGGTGTCATCAGGTCTGGAAGTTCCGCCCCTATCCGTCGCGTCTGGGCCCGGTGCTCAACATGATCGCCGTGGGCTGGGGAAAGAGCCCGCTCTTTAAGGACGGCAAGTATCGCACCGACTATGTGAGGCCCCAGAGCGACTGCCTCGAACTGATGAGCTGGTGGGAGTGGTCCCCCTTGGGACCATTTGCGACTCCCTTTGATCAACTTGAAGCAAAGTTCGACCCGGCGACCGTTCAACGCTGGAAATCGTACTTCCTCGAAGATCCGGTGACCGGCCAGATGATGTTCAACAACAACCCGGGCGACTACGACGGCTACAACAATCGCTGGGGCGGGTTGCCGGCGCTGCGCGAGGCGATCCGGACGTATCAGAAGATGGGCGTTCTGACCACGCTCTACACCGATCCGTTGCGCGCTGACTACAACACAAAGTGGGGACGCCAGTGGGGTGAAAGGTTCAATATCCTCAAGGCCGACGGCACCCCGCAGACCAACTACGAGGCCTGGAATCCCTGCCTGGACGTGGCCGAGTATCGCCAATGGGTGGCCGAAACCATGGCCCGCGTGATGCAGGAAACCGGAGCCGACGGCATTCGCTTGGATGAATACGGGCATCGCGGCTCGGCCTGCTTTAGCAAACGCCACGCGCACACCTATGCCGACTGGGGTACCACCGAGTGGCAGCGATGCATTGCCGAGTCGACCAGACTCGTGCGCGAGGCGATGGACCGCGTCAAACCCGACTCGGTGCTCACGACCGAGCATCCCGGCTATGACTACCTGATGCCGTTCATCGAAGGCTGCATCACCTACGACCTGACCGTACAGGCTACGCCGCTGCGCCCGCTGGAGTGCAACCTCCAACGGTTCTACTTCCCCGAGTGCAAGTGTTATGAACTGGACCACGGCAGGGCCGACCCCAAGCACCGCAAGCGATTCTGGAATGCGGTCAGCTCCTTCGGGACCTATTATCCGGCCCACTTCGACGCGATCCTCCGCGAGAATGACGATGCCTTTTCGGGCCGCGACTGCGAACCGCTTGTGCCGACGCTTGCCCAGGGCGTCTACGCCAACCGCTTCGGCGTGGGCGAAAAGACAATCTACACGCTCTACAACGCTACGGGGCATACGTTCCATGGTCCCGTGCTGCAGCTCGACCTGGAGCCCCGGGAACATGTGGTCGAGCTTCTCAGCGGCCGAGCGGTTGAGGGTGGCGTTGTCTCGTTGTACCTGGAACGCGACGACGTTGCCTGCCTGATTAAGTTACCGTCGCGAATGAAGGTCCAAAGCACGGCAACCACGATCGACGTAACCGTGCACACGCCGAACCCCGCCTGGCAAGTGGCCCTTTGCGACGCCGACGGCCAGCCGCTGGTGAGTCGGCCGGCGGGGAGCGGTTCGGTGCAACTGAACCTGACCGAGTTGCCGAAGGGGGGTAAGCCGGTCGCGTGCGTCAAGCTGCTGGACGGCAAGCGGCTGGTGGATGTGGTCGGCGGAGGAATTCGGTAGAATTGTCCCCAAAGGGCTCGCGAAGAGGCAAGCGGTCGCTCCGGCCGGTGCGCGGACGGGACAGCCGCCGCACTCTGGAGTTGCGCACAATTCCCCAGCCCCCAGTCCCTAATCCCTAATCCCCTCCCCGATGCCTGATTGCTCCTCGCTTCATGTCGTCCAACTGACGCCGCCTGGCCGGGGGGCGGTGGCTACGCTTTTGATCGAAGGAGGCGGGGCCGAGGAGATGGTTCAACAGCGTTTCCAGGCCAAAAGCGGCCGTCCGCTGGCGTCCCACCCCCAGGATCGGTTGATCTTCGGGTACTTGACCCTGCTGGCCGGTGCACCACGTGAAGAAGTGGTCGTCCGACGCCATTCGCCCGAATCGGTCGAGATCCATTGTCACGGGGGCTTGGCTGCCGTGCGACAGATCGAGCAGGTCTTCCTCGACATGGGGGCTCGGATTGTCTCCTGGCAAGAATGGACATTCAGGCATCAAGCTGATCCGATCACGGCCGCCGCCCAGGTGGCTCTGGCCAATGCGCGAACCGAACGAACCGCGCGGATCTTGTTGGATCAGCACCAAGGGGCCTTGCGACGGGCCATCGAAGACGTGCGCCGCGCTTTGCACCTTCAGGACGGGACGACAGCCCTGCGACAGCTCGAAGCCCTCTTGGCTCATGCTCACACCGGGTTGCATCTGGTCACACCCTGGCGTGTGGTGTTGGCCGGTCCGCCCAATGTGGGAAAGAGCAGCTTGATCAATGCCTTGCTGGGCTACCGACGGGCGATCGTCCATCCCACGCCGGGCACGACCCGCGATGCGGTTACGGCGATTACTGCCATGGAGGGGTGGCCGATAGAGCTTTCCGATACGGCAGGGCTGCGGACAAGTGACGAGGCGGTCGAACAGGCTGGCATTGCCATTGCCCAGCGTCGTCTGGCCTCCGCCGATCTGGTGGTCCTCGTCTTTGACCAAAGCCAGCCCTGGTCCCACGTCCACAGCCAACTGGCGGCGGTCTGGCCGAAAGCCGTCGTGCTGGCCAACAAGGCGGATCTTCCCTCAGTCTCCGCTGCCTCGTGTCCTGCCGAGCTTGCCACCTCGGCGAAAACTGGGCAAGGGGTCGAGCGATTGATTCACACGATTGCCCAGCGACTGGTTCCCGTTGTGCCACCGGGCGGGGCCGCCGTGCCGTTTACCGGGGAACAGGTCGCGTGGCTCCGAGCGGCTTATTCGGCCGTCGAGCAGCGAGATTTCCGGAAAGGGAGGGCGGCACTTGAGCCGTTCGGTTGAGCCCCCCGACAGTCGAGCCAATGCAACACCAATCGTGGCCCCCAACGGAAGAAGGGGAGAAGAAGACGAGGATTACGAGGATTTCTGCCAAGGCAGACGAAAAACGCAAAATCCTGTCTAGACTCGCCTTCCCAAGAATGAGTAGACTACGCCATCTATAACTCTCGTCGGAGAAGAATGCCGCAAGACCGAATTCCCGACCGCCAAGACCCGTGTGCCTTCCGGTTGTGAAACGGTTGTGAGAAAAGGCCGGTCAGGGGACATTTTCCAGGGATGGGGCGCCACCGGACGGACCAGGTATCTCGCGGGATACAAGGAGTTGCCTGTCAAGGCTCCCGCCGGTCCAGCAAGTGGAGCGAAGTTCAGGAGGAACACGCCATGTCGCGTTGGATGCTACGAAGGCTCTGGCGAACCTGCTTGGCAGGCGCTGTGTTAGCCGGCTTGGCTGTGCTGTCCGTGCAGGCAGCCGAAGAAATCCAGACCGGCGACGCGCCCGGCCTAGCGAGCAAGACGGTTGGCGCACCGAATCCTTTGTCGGAGACGTTGGGGCCAAGCCGCTTTGCCTCGCCATCGGTGGTAGCCACTTCTCCCGGTTCCTCATTCTCACGTGGTCTCTACTCGTCCCCTCTGGTGGTCAAGCCGCTCACGTCTCCTCCGTCGGCCGATTCGTTGATCCGCCTGATCCCGCCGCCAACCGATCCTTCGCCCACGACGGCAGGAGACGTTACGCCGGCGCTGTCGCTGGAAGCGTTAGGTGCGGCGATCAAGTGGGTCTCGTATCAAGCCGGTTCTCAGGACCGCGGCACGGTGCATGCGGTGGCGTCTGAGCAGATTCCGGAGCCGGGCGAAGGTGCCGGGACGGCGCAGGAAGAACCGCTCCAACCGATTCCCGATCCTCAGAACGGCGATCCTGTGGCGATCGAGGCGGCCAGCTTCAACGGTGTGACGCCGGGGGTCAGCACCTTTGCCGAGGTCCAGAAGGCTTGGGGACAACCCAAGGAATCGGCCAATCGCGACCGCCTGCAAGTCTACCTCTACACGGTTGGGCCGTTCGACAAGGTTGAAGTAAGCTTTTTCCAAGGGCGGGTGACGTCGATTGTCATCCACTTGGGACGTCCGTTCCCGGCTGATGCCGTCGCCAAACAGTTGCAATTGGCGGCGATCCGGCCGGTGTTCGTCTCCAACGCCCTGGGCGAGATCCTCGGTCAATCGTTTGCCGAGCGAGGCGTGTTACTGGCCTTCGAGCCAGCCGAGGCCCCAGGCAAGCCGTCGATGAAGGTTACGCAAATCATCCTCGAACCGATCACTGCCGAACCATTCGTGCTCCGTGCCGAGACCAACCTCGACACCTTGATGGAAGCCAGTGCCAAGGACCTCGAAGCGGCCGTGCGGTTGGATCCGACCAACGCCCGGGCGTATTGGCTCCAAGCCCGCGTCCTGTTCGCCCTGGAACAGCACGTTGCGGCGCTTAACGCGGCCACCGAAGCGGTCCGCCTGGAACCAGGGAATCCCCAGTATCGGGTTACCCGGGCGCAAGTCCTCGGGCAGTTGGGCCAGTTCGACACGGCGGTCGAGGAAGCCCGCCGGGCGATTGAGACCAGCGACAAGCGGCTGCACATCAAGGCGCATGCCATCTGTCTGTTGGGCGACCTGTATGGCTCCGGCCAGCAGCCCGACTACAAAAAGGCCATCGAGCAACACGCCGAGGCGATGAAACTGGCCGAACCACTCGCCGAAAGCCCGCATCCGGCGATTCGCGTAGCGGCCAAGGAAGTCTTGATCAATGCTCACCTCGGCGCCGCACACGACATCGCCTGGGGGACCTGGAACCAGAAAGAACTGGCCGTGACCCGCTGGCTCGAGCGAGCGGCCATGATTGCCGACGACATCGTCGAAAAGGAACATGCCACCCCCGAGCATCGCTTCCGCGTTGCCGTTCGGGCCCTGGCAGCGTGTGTCGGCGTGCAGGGCAAGCTCGATCCAACCCCCTGGGCGGAATTGATGGTCAAGTCGGCCGACGGACTGATTACGGCCAATACGACGGAAGCCCAGAAACAGCGTCTCCAGTGGGACTTGGCCATGGCCCTCTACGACGCCGTGCAGATCTACCAGATGCGCAGCGAGTATGACCTAGCCCTGAAGTTCGGCCAGTTGGCCATCGACTACCAGGAACGGGGCAGCGCCCGTCGCGAACAGGCCGAAGAGTATCTCCTGGCGCGACTCTACTTCCGCATGGGCGCGATCCACGCCGTAGGCAAGCAAGACCACAAAGGGGCCGTCGCTTGGTTTGACAAAGCGGCACCGATCTTCCATCGCGTGATCCACCAGATCGGCTCCACCGAGGCAGGGCGTCTCGGCGAGACCTACGTCAGCATGGGCGTGTCATATTGGGAAACCGGCGAACGCCAGAAGGCGGTTGACCTGACCGAAGAGGGGATCAGACTGATTGAGCGAATGGTCCAAAAGGGGGCCATGGAATCGAATTCCCTGGAAATCCCCTATAGCAACTTGGCGGCCATGCAACGCATGCTCGGCCATGACCACGAGGCCGAAGCCCTCTTGCAAAAGGCCAGTCAGCTCAAGGGAACCACGCTCCGGTAGCACGCTCCAGTAAGCAGTCGCATTCTTTCCCGCCGCTGTAAGTGGTAGAATGACTCAAGTGCCTGTCCTCTCGGATCTTGCGAGGGTCATTCCGTGCTCCTGCGGCTGCTTATGCTGTTTACGCTCGTTCCTTTCGTTGAGCTGACCTTGTTGGTCTGGATCGGCCGGCATACGGATTGGCTGGTTACGTTGGCCTTGATCTTCGTGCCCGGTTTGATTGGCGCCGGGCTGGCTCGGTATCAGGGGCTACGCTGTTGGCACGCCGTACAAGGGCAACTGGCCCACGGCCAACTGCCGACAACAGCCCTGCTGGACGGTCTGATGATCCTCGTAGCCGGCATCCTCTTAATTACCCCCGGCGTGCTCACCGACCTGACCGGTTTGGCACTGTTGATTCCGCCGGTCCGTCGTATCGTCCGTTCCCAGGTTACCAAGCGGCTGAAGGCTCGCGTCGTTCTATTCTCCCGGTCGCAAGATTCCCCCTATTGGGATGGGGAAGGCGACCAGATCCTCGACGTTGAGTGTCACTCTCCCGAGGATTTCCAGCGGTAGTCTGCCTGCTCCTAGACCGGCTGGATATACTGCATTGAATACCGCGTCTGATCGTCCCCCTCACTTCAGCTATACCGATTCCACCCCGCTCATGTCTTATTCGCCGGACAACTACCCTGCATGGACCTTTGAACTGCCGTCCTACCAATTGCTCGACAACGACGTGTTGATGAAGCGAATCAACGCCACACGGGCCCGCCTGGGTTCGCAATTGGTGATCCTCGGACACCACTATCAGCGCGACGAGGTGATCGCGCTGTCCGACCTGCAGGGCGACAGCTACCAGCTCAGCAAGTTGGCCGCCGCCAATGAGGAATGTCGGGCGATCGCGTTTTGCGGAGTCCACTTCATGGCCGAGACGGCCGATATCCTGGCCAACCGGCCGGAACGCCTTGCACAGCGCAACGGGGAGCGTGTGACCGTGGTGCTCCCCGATCTGGCCGCCGGCTGCCCAATGGCCGACATGGCGGAAATCGACCAGGTGGAAGCCTGCTGGCAGCAACTGGCCCAAGTGATCGACGTCGAGGACCTGATGCCGGTCACCTATGTCAATTCGGCGGCCAACTTGAAGGCCTTTTGCGGCCGGCACGGCGGAATTGTCTGCACGTCGGCCAATGCTCGGGCCGTGCTCGACTGGGCCCTCGCCCGGCGCCGCCGGGTGTTGTTCTTCCCCGACCAACACTTGGGGCGCAACACGGCCCTGACGATGGGCATTTCACTCGACCAGATGCCCCTCTGGAACCCGCACAAAGATGAACTCGGCGGCAACTCGCCCAAGACGATGAAAGAAAGCCGGGTGATCCTCTGGCAAGGCCATTGCAGCGTGCACCAGATGTTCCTGCCACAGCATGTCGATCAGTTCCGCGAGCGTCATCCGGACATCAAGATCGCCGTCCATCCTGAGTGCATGAACGAAGTGGTGGCGAAGGCCGATGAGGTTGGCTCGACGGGCAAGATTCTCCGTCTCGTCGAGCAGGCATCCCCTGGTACACGCTGGGCGATCGGCACCGAATGGCATCTGGTCCAGCGGCTGAAGCATCAGCACCCCGAACAGGAGATTCACTTCCTCGCACCGGAAGTCGCCCGGTGCGAGACGATGTACCGCATTGACCTGCCCCATCTCTGTTGGTCGCTAGAAAACCTCGCGGCCGGCACGCCGGTCAACGTGATTCGGGTCGATGATACGACAGCTCGTGACGCGCTTGTTGCCTTGGAACAGATGCTTGAAGTGTCGGCGCAGACAGCCAACAATGCGGCCGGATAACGGGGCAGAAGAGGAAGCCTCGATCTCAAGCGACAATCATTTCCCCGGCGACCATTTGGGGGCCTCTTCGGCCCCGCCTGTGTCGCTTGTATCGATCGAATGCCGCTTGCCGTCGACGAACGTCACTTCGAGCAAAACCAGGCTCCAAGTACCCTGGAAGCGTCGCGCTTGCAACCCGACATGGGCTTGCCCCTTCGGGCCGGCGATGGGGAAATGCAAGTCGGCGCGATTCTCGTCCAACAGGCCGCCGGGGAACCAGTTGACCGTCTGGATCGGCTCGCCGAGTTGTGCGATCACCGTTGGATCGTTCCGGACCTTTTCCAGCCCCAATTGGTAGGCTTCACTCGAACGGAGCGGACCAAACTTGAGATAGACGCCGCTGACGCCCACCCCCACACATGCGACCACAAGGATGCTGCCAGCGACCACGATCCTCAATAACCATTTGCGTGTTGCAGAACCACCCACTTGGTTGGCCTCCTGACTCTTTCCGGTAGCATCCATGGGAATCCCCCTCAGGATGATGATCGGATCGATCACGTCGATTGGCCCGTTTTTCTGGCCGCTTTTGTGGCTGCGTTGCTGCTACTATCCTCCCTCACTCAAGGGGCGGTTCTGCCGCCTTGGTTGCGGCGGGCTTGCCGGCACAAGCCTTCTTCTCGACCGGCGGGGGGGGATCCGGCTTGGCAACAATCTGGAGGTAGGCGACTTCGATATCGTGCCACCCCCGATCGTTGTGGGCCTCGAACTGAACCAACGCCCGGCCACTTTGATTCACCGTTTTGACTTGGCCCACCATCCCTTGGAAGCGAGCCAACTCCGGCCGGTCACCCTGGACCATCACGTATTGATCCGTGTACTGCCGCCGCAGTTGTTCCATCTCTTCGAATGCCATTGCCATTACCCTAGTCCCGATTCTCCGCCACGCGCCAACGCAGGAAGGCATCTAAGAAACCTTGGATGTTGCCGTCCAAGACGTGGTGGAAATTAGTCATCGTATAGCCAGTCCGGGCGTCTTTGACGCGTTGATCCGGGTGGAGAAAGTAGTTGCGGATCTGCGAGCCGAAGCCGACCTTGGGCATCAAGTTGTACTTGGCCGCCTGTTCAGCTTCCCGCTTCTCTTCCTGAATCCTCGCCAGCCGGGCACGGAGCATCTTCATCGCGGTTGCCCGGTTCTTGTGCTGGCTCCGCTCGCTCTGGCAAGCCACGGCAATTCCCGTAGGCAAATGAATCAGGCGGATCGCGCTGGAGGTCTTGTTCACGTGCTGTCCGCCCGGGCCACTGGCACGATAGACTTGCTCTTCAATATCCACGTCGCGGATTTCGATATCGACGTCATCGCTCACTTCCGGCGATACATCAACGGCTGCAAAGCTGGTCTGGCGTTTGCCTTCCGCGTTGAAGGGACTGATCCGCACAAGCCGGTGGATGCCGCTTTCCCCCTTCAAGTAGCCATAGGCCATCGGACCGCGGACGGCAATGCTAGCGCTGGTGATCCCCGCCTCTTCATTGTCCTGGCGATCAAGTACCTCGACCTCGTAGTCGTTGTTCTGGGCCCAGTTGATGTACATCCGCAAGAGCATCTCCGCCCAGTCATTAGCGTCCACACCGCCATCCCGGGCGTTGATCGTCAGCAAGGCGGGATTCATGTCCAAGGGGCCGTTGAGCAGGGCTTTGGTCTCCAAATCCTCGACCATCCTCTCCAAGCGAGCCAAGGTTCCCGGCACCTCAGCGGCAAACCCTTCGTCCTCCTCGGCCATCTCGATCATTACCCCCAGGTCGTCGACGGCCTGGATTGCCTCATCGAGCGGTTTGAGCACGCTCTTGACCGCCTTCAGCTCGGCGACCGTTGCCTGGGCGGTCTCCTGGTTGTTCCAGAAATCGGCTGCCGCCATCCGTTGTTCGATCTTCTCGGCCTGGGATCGCTTGGTGTCGTAGTCAAAGAGAGTCCCTCAGTTGGAGGATGCGACTACGGATCGCTTCCGCTCGGTCCTTGATTTCCTTATCCATAACACTCTCCTAAAGAGGGGCTTTTTCGCTCACAAATTGTGAATTATACCCGACCACGCAGTCTACAAAAGATGAACAGAAGCGTCCCTCCCCCTCCGGGTGCACGTCAGCTTTTGCGCGCAGTGGCGGTGAGCGAGAAACGTCAATAGGA
>CAZLDQ010000169.1:0-12642 GCA_964558295.1 uncultured Planctomycetaceae bacterium
AGAGTTCCACCAACTCGTCGGCCTCCGTGCCCGTGATCTGAACGGTGTCCTCGCCGCCGAGGCCGTCAAATCGGAGCGAAGTAGTGTTTGTGAGCACCGTCTGGAGGATCCCGTTGAGCTTGACGATCCACGAGTTGCGTGTGGCGCCAACGATGAGATCCAGAGTGTCGTGGCCCGACGTGCCTTCCAGCCGCATAACGGGCGAACTGGAGTTGCCGGCCACCGGCGGATCGAAATTGCCCACAAGTGGAATCGCGAACGGATTACCAAACTGGACCGACAGATCGTTGCCAAAGGGGGTTGGCAGGAACTCGGCCGTGCCGCGTTGGACGTCAGGCCGGTCAAGGATTGACACACTCGGACCACCGGTGGTCAGGGGGCCGGACAAGAGGAAGAACCATGGACACGCCCCCAAAGCGTCTGAACCGGCAAGATCGGGGACCCAAAGCCCGAGATCATCAAACCCATCTTGGTTCATATCGGCCGCCACAGGGCGTTCGCGAACCCCTGCGAAACCGAAATAGAACGTGACATCCGTTTGACCATCCCAAGGCAACCGATTGGCCCCTATCGGGCCGGCTAGATCGATCTGGAAGACGTTGTTCTGCCAGGCCCCCAAGTCGTCCAGGCCGTCGCCGTTGAAGTCTCCCACCACGGGAAAACCGTGGAGTTGACTGACCAGTGGCGTCACTACGTTGACCTGGAAATCATGATCCGTGTCCAAATACCAGATCGAACCGGTGCCCGTCAGTGAGGAGACCATCAGGCCGACCTCGTCGCCATTGGCAGAATTGGCGTCGAAACGACCGGCGATCGGCAGACCATTGATGCCTGCCGAATCGATCTGACAAACGTCGGCCACTCCGTCATTGTCCGTATCGATCAGCCAGCGGTACTGGCCGTTCGACCGCCCATAAGCGGCCAGTTTGTCGAAGCCATCCGCCACATCCTCGGCATGATACGTGAAGTTTCCGGCGAAAATGTCGTCGCTGGTGAGACCGAATCTAAAAGGGATGTCGCCGTTGGCCTGCCCCGTATTCCGCGTGTCGAGGACGAAGTCCCCATTCGTATCCACCCAGACACAGCCAGTGCCCCAATAGCCCAACTCAGGCCGGCTATCGACGAGGAACCAACCGGAAAAGCTTTCCCCCGGCACCCCATTACCCGAGATAAGCATCGTCTCGCCATACCCCACGCCACTCGTCGGGCACTCGCCATCGAGGGCGTTCCCCGGGCTATCGGCAATCCGGTCGGACACGGTAAGGGTGAAGCGATCGTCCGGCAGCGGCGAGGCAAAATAGACCCGGACGGTGGTCGTGCAATTTGTCGCCCCACCGACGACGATGCGGCGGCTGGCCACGATTTCGACGTGCTCGACAGGAATCACTCCGCTGGCATCGCCCCGCAATTCATAGTATCCCGGCATGGTAGCCAAAGTGGGATTGACCACGGGATCGCCTGCCCCCATCCCCCACATCGCTTCATCACAAAATGTGATGTCGAGACTATGCACCAGCGGCGTGGGGCCAACCTCGGAAGCGGGCGGAAAGACGCTGATACCATTGGCTGTAAACGTCACTGAAGCCACGCGAGGGGCGATCGTGTCGAGGAAGAACGTTAGGGTGTCCGCGTCCTGCGGCGAGGTGACATGGCCTCCCTTGTCCTCGGCGGTCACGAAGACGGTGCGCAGCCCGTCCAGGTCAAAGTAGGTCGGATCATTCAGGTCAACTCCCGTGGTCATTTGCCACGTTGCGGCGAATGGAGTTCCGTCGTCCAACGAGGTTGTTCGCGTCTCGCCGAGACAAAGGTCAGTTTCCAGATCCAACACACCGTTCCCATTCCGGTCGGCGTAGAGCCGGACAATCGTACCCGCGTCGGCAGTGCCCCAGAAGATTGGCGTGCTATCGCTGGTGATCCGATCGGCGAACGTCCACGCTTGACCAGCCACCCCGGTGTCGCTATCCGGGTGCAAACCATCTGTACCACTGGTCGAAAAGCCGAAGGCCACCTTGGGCGGTTGGGTATCAATGACGATTTCCAAGGTCTCACTTCGGCTGCCGAAACCGGTTTGCAGCGCCGTCGTCGCGTCGATAATCTCCGCGCACGCGGTGAGGAAATGGCGGCCATCGGCCAGGAGCGGAGTAGTGAATGTGTAGACACCGGGCGTGCCGGTTGCCACGGCGTAACCCAAGAGCGTCTGCGACGGCCCGCCAGACGCCCCCGTCGCGCCCCCTTCCTCGAAAATGGCGATCCGATAGCCGGGCGCAAGCGTCGCCCCCTGGAACGGAATCACAAGCACCTCATCCGGCGATGAACCGGAGGAGCCGCTGCCAAGCTGATCGCTGCGGAACATCTCATCGTCAAGCCGGAGGATGAGCGTCGGCGTGTTGTCGGAAGTGGAGGACTTGCTACTGCCGACGCCATCGCCCTCCCGGGCGTCCTGCAATTCCAAACCAAACGGAACCGGCAAAGGCCTGCTGACCATCGTGATGCTGTAGCCGTTCATCATAAGCCCCTCGGCATTCCCCCGGCCAAAGACGTGCAGATAGTACGTCTGCCCGGCCACAACCGGAATGCGGACTCGCTCATCATCGTCCAGCGGATCGGCCTCGTTCGTGCCGAAAGCCGTATCGCCGACGATTTCCACGCCGTTGGCGTCGAGCACACGGACGTCGAGGTTTCCTCCGTTGGGCAAGACCCCCGCACCATAGCCTTGGAAGCAGACCTGGAAGTCCAGGATTCCCGTGAACAAGGCCACGACGCGGAAGTAATCCTCATCGGCCGTCACGAATCGCTGGGCATCGCAGTCGGGGAAAATCACCACATCGGCAACACGAATCACCGCACCTGCGCCGAGGTCGGCCGCCGTGGTCCACTCATCATTCGGCTCATACCGATCCGGTCCCGTCACCAGCAGGTTAGGTTCGCCCGCGCCGTTCAGACTCGGCACCGGTGCGATCGCTTCGATGCCCACATACGAGATATCGGGCAAAGCCTGAGCGTAGCGGAAGACACGGACCACGCCTTTCCCGATCGTTTGACTGCGGTTGACGGTGACGAAGTCGCCAGTCCCGAGCGTCCCGCCCGTCTCGTCGCCAGCCACGATCAAGGTATCGCCTGCGGCGTCTCCTCCATCGACGTAGACAAGCAGATTGTAGGGCAACTGGCCAGCCGCCAATGTGCCGATCGATTCACCCGGGATGACGAGGAACGTGTCATCCCCAAGTCTGCCCTGGACCGTGACCACGTCCAGATCCGTGGCCAGCTTGACCGGCTTCAACACGGTCCCAGCCGCATTCTCAACCGTCACCGTGCGGCGGCCCAAGCGGGCGTCGATCACGACCCGATCGTCCCCATCGGTGCCAACCACCACGAGATGGTCCGCGCCGCCAGAACCGCCGCCGACCTGGAACGTCCCTGCCACGCCTTGGAAGGCGTATCGCGTCGAGCTGCTTTCCAACTGGAACATGCCGGCCTGATTGCCGGTCGGCGTGTAGCGAATCCGATCGTCGTTCGGGATGCCGAGGATCTCCAGTCGACTCGCCCCCTCGCCGTCAAGCAGGATCGATTCGACGCCCTGGGTATTCACGATCTCCGAGCAGCAGGAACCGAACCCCGTGATCTGATTGGTTGCCAGATCGACAGTCAGCGTCTGGGCCTTCACTCCGCCGCTCAACTGCAGAACATCGCTCGAATCGCCCCCGGCAACCGTGATTGCCATGAACGGATGATTCTCCTCGATCGTGAACTGATCGTTCCCCTCAAGCCCCTCGAGATGCAGACTTTCGACACCGTTGACGTGGACCGGCAAGACCACGCCGGACCGGCTGTTGATGATCGCACTGCCGCTGAGCGAAATCATGTCGTCAATGCTCGTGCCGACATACACCAGGGCATCGGAACCCGTGCCGCCGACCACGTGCGTCGTCACCTCCCAATTGGCCTGATTCGGGGCGGAAGTGCGGAGGATGATCGTATCGTCGCCGCCCATTGTGTCGATATCGAGGCTCGCGGTATTGATCAAGAGCATCTCCGCCCCGCCATTCACAGAGATGGTGAAATCCCGAACCCCGTCCGCGCCCGCGTGAGTCGTTGCGTCACGAGCGATAATCGTAATCTCATCATCGCCGCTCGTGCCGACGACCAGAACAGAGCCTGGCTCGCTGACGTGTAACGATTCGATATGGTCGAAGTGAATCGGTTGCCCCCCTTCGACGACAAAGACGCCTTCGTCGGCTTCCATTCCAGGCTTCAGGGCAAACGTGAGGCCGCCTGGATCGAGGCTCAGAGCGTCGCCGGGAATCACATTCGCTGGATCGCCACCGTCGATGAACATCTCGACAGCGGCCGACGCAGCCCCCAAATTGAAGACATCGCGGCCTCCTTGCCCGAAGAGGGAAAGCGTCACACCGGCGCCCAGCAATTGGACGTCAAAGGTGTCGTCCGCATTGTCGTCCGGCACCACCACTCCAGCGGTCAGACCATGCCCGAAGAGATGAAGATTTGTCAGACCGGCAGCCGGATGGGGGTTGTTGACCACAAAATGGTCTGCACCTCCAAGAGCGTTAATCGTCACCGTCGTCTTATTGGCCAGCGCGACCAGCTCGAAGACCGGAGTCCCCAGCCCATCATGGATCCGCGTAGTCGAAACGCCCAGATCCGGCCCGTCTTCAACGCAGACCGGCTCATCCAGCAAGGAAAGGAACACGTCGAGCTGGGCGGCCGGCGTGGTGTCAACAATCGGTGTCGGCCTGGAAAACCAGACAATCTGTTCGTCGCCATTGAGAACCCCTAAACCGGCCGCGCCGGCACTGCCGTCCGGATCGAAGACAAGCACGCCGTCGCCAGCCCCGCGCGGCCCGCCCAGGGAAGCCGGAATTGCGGGCCCCGTGGCATAGGTTTCCCGAGCGATCTCCACTCCCGGGTCGCCTTGCAGGACGAGCAGGTCGCCGTTTGGTCCGTGGTTGTCGCCGTAGAACTGGCCGTCGTAGTAGATGCCGCCGGACCGATTCAACTGCATCAAGCCATTGGCCGCATTCACCGCAAGCGTATCGTCGTCCGATGATCCCCGAACCATAATGCTCGCCACCCTGGCTAACGGAACGGAGACCTGCGCCACACCATTCACATATACTTCAACCATCGAGCGGGTGGCCACATCAAGTTGAACAAGGAACTCGTCCGCCGTTCCATCGCCGGCTTGCCCTATCCCGGCATCATTGGCATCACAAACCAAGTGAACGAGGCCATTCATCCCGATCTGTTCGATGTTCTGGAAATTGACATCGATCCGGCCGGCCTGGCTGATCTTCCCGGCATCAGGTCCGCTGAAATCGAGCGTCGCTTGTGCCGTACTGTCGTAGAGCAGAGAATCGCCGGGCGAACCCGAGGGGGCCAGCCCGTCAATCAATAGTCCGGCGATTGCATCGAGCCCAGCAAACCTCAAATCCAGCCCCGGCTGACCGGACGCGAGCCCGCCATCGAGGAACACGTCGGCGGCGTTCATCCCCACGGGAACGACGGCAATCTGATCAGCTGCGGTCGTTGCCTGCACGATCACGCAATCATCACCTGCGGCGTCCCCGGTGTACCCAACCATGTCGAGCGACGTAAGGCGGATGGGATACGCAAATCCGCTGATCGTCAGATGGCCCGAGGCAGGCGTTGGGTAAGCAAACGTCAGATGGCGGACCACAGCCTCGTCGTCATCGATCTCCAGGTGATCGATATTGGCGTCACCAACGACTGCGACCACCGACGTTGATGCGAACAGGCTGTCCAGCGTCGTCAGACACAACCTGTCGCCACCGGCCGCGTTGACCGTCAAGGAACCGACCGGATTGGTAAAGCACGTTGTCCCGATGGTGGGTACGGCACTGAGACTGCGAATTCGCGAGATTCCATTGCCCGACGCATCGTCGTCCTCAAGAAGAACCTCGTCGCCCGCTGCGGTCGGCAGATTGAAGATGGCATTCGAGAGTGCCCCCACATGGATCTGCGTGGTTTCAATCCCGGTCGAACTGATCACGCAACCGTCAAGAGTCAGATCGGCATCGCAGACATTGAAGAAGCTGTTGGCAAGCGTTGTGATGTTGCCGTTGCGAATCTCCAACCGGTCGCCGTTTGTCTGCCCGGCCCCTTCGAACGCAATGCCTCCTGCAGGAATCGGCATGCCGCCGCCAAGGTCGATAATCAACGTGTCATCGTCGGCAGAGCCTTCCACCGTGATGTCCTGGAGCGGCGAAAACGGAATCGACCGTGAAAGGACGCCACCCAGATAGACCTCAAGATGATCGCCGTTGAGCAGAAGTCGAAACTCATCCGCAACGCCATTATTCACGCCGTTCCCGACCGGATCGTTGGCGCTAATCGTCAGGTGAACGATCGGCGCCAGGATTGCCAACTCGTAATCTTCCACTTCCCCGTCTGCCGCCGGGCCGGTCGGGGCAAGGCCGCCCGTGCTGCTGAAGCGGCATCGGGCAAAGGTCTGACTGCCGGCCAAGGCCGTCGAGGGGACGGAGATCTCCACCAGGTTGACACCCGCCGCGAGGGCATAGCTCGTGGCAATCTGTTCGCCCACATCGGTCCAGTCGCCATCGTCGTTGAAGTCGATCCACGCATCAAGTCGCCCGGCTTGGGATGCGATCACCGTGATCGTCGTGTTCTGGCCGACGGTCAACGGGCCGAAACTCACCCCGTCCTCGTCCGCCCCATCCCCCGTGGCCGTGGCGTTTGGTTGTCCGTCGGCATCCGTGTCGACGCTGCCACCCAAATACCAGCCAGTGCCAAGCCGGTGGCGAGCGCCGCCGTCGGCCAGCAGCGTCGGATACGGACTTGGCGCATCGCCGAAGTCGCACTCGGGGGCCGCTCCAATGGTAATCTGGTAATCCTCTACCTCGCCGTTCGCGGCCGGGCCGGTCGGCGCAAGGCCGCCCAAGGTGCTGAAACGGAAACGGGCATAGGTTGCCTGGCCGGTCACGGCGTTCGCAGGAACGGGTAGGCTCAAGGTATTCGTGCCGGCAGAGAGATCCCGACTGATCGAGATCTGCTCGCCCACGTCCGTCCAGTCTCCGTCGCCATTGAAGTCGATCCACGCATCGAGTTTGCCGGCTCGGGACGCCCTGACCGTGATGCTCGCCGTTTGGCCGGCTGTCAGAGTGCCGAAGGTCACGCCGTCTTCGTCGTCCTGGGTCCCCGTCGAATCATCGCCCAGGGCATTTGCGCTGTGTGAACCGTTTGACTCCACATCGACTCGGCTACCGAGGAAGACTTGCGAATCGACCGTATGCCGGGCACCGTTTTCGGCAAGAGTCGTCGCGTAGCCGGCCGGCGCATCCCCGTAGTCTTCGCTGGCAGGCGGCATTGCCAAGACGATCACTGTAACTGCTTTCAAAAGCATTCCGGCATACGATCCGCCCCAGGTCATCCATTGGAGCGAATTGCTCCAGGTATCGTGGAGATAGACGGTGTTGGTCGAGGCATCATAGCCGACACCAACCACGGTATGCCCGTCCAAATGAATCATCACCGGACGGCCCGCGTCAATCTCCGTTCGATAGTCGGCAAACGTGAAACCCTTCGTGCCGCCGAAGTTGTTGTCGGTCATCTGCGTGTAGTTCCCAGAGACCGTGTATCCGCGTGATTCGGCAAACAAACGCATCCCATGGCTGGTCGCGGTTTGCGGAGTTCCTTGCGATGCGGGCGGAATGTAGTCGAAGAGCTTCGATCCGTTCTTATAGTAGAACAGAGAGGTGCCTCCATCCGAGTTACTATCGATGGTGTTGGCCACATCTGGAGTGAAATTCCATTTCCACTGGCTGGTGCCCAAGAAGTCGGCCGTACAACTCGACCAGATGTGCTCCGAACCGACGCTCACCCATGGATCAGGCCCCGCACTCCCCTCCGCGATCCAGTAGTCATCAACGTGGCCGGCGGTCGTGCAGCCGTCGAAGCCCATTTGGGTGGCGATGAGCGAACAAGCGGCAGCGATCGGATTGCTAGGGTCTGCCCCCTGCCCAAGGTCGGTCAAAGGAGCCAATCCGCCATAGGCCGGCCCGGAATACATGTTCGGATAGCCGGTCCGGTCATAATACCCAAAGATCATCCCTGCTGACGTAGCCGTGCAGCCATAGGTCCAGGTCGAGGTCGGCACGTTTTGCAGCAGACATGCCGACGCAGGCAAATCCCCCACGACCCTGTGCTCTGCCACTCCGGCCGGAGGCTGCGAAGAACTGTTGATCACCGTCATCAGAATACCGTCCTCCACGTCGCTCACCGTGGCCGACAGTGATAAAAGGGTGCGCTGCTCCAGAGCCTCCAATTGCAGCGGCCGTGAACGGACCAGTCCGACCCCGAGCTCCTCCCAGTTCCGCTTGCCCCATCGACGAGTCGAACCACAGCCCTCCCGCAACGCGCGCAACCACATAGTGCCTCCCCCTTTGATGCCAGTCACGTGTGGTGGGCCAGCTTGAGAGTCGAGCCCCCAGGAGAATCTGCCCAACTGCCATTTCTGATTCAAGTGGTCAAATCCGACCACTTCGATCAGCGGGTTGTATAACCGACGGAAGACGGAGCGTCAAGGAGCCAACAGAAAATGACGTAAGATGCGTCCTGTCAAGAAGATACCAATCTTCAAGCGACTGCCGCCATCAACCACCCAACCAGGATCGCCTCACTTACCCCCCCCCTCGGAAGTGGCGCCAGGGGGACCACGATCGAAAAATAGAGCCGAGCCAGTACGAAACCGACCCGGCGTTGCGCCACAAAGTGGAAAGCAAACGGCGAGGTAGTCTAGAAACGCATCTCCACCCGGGTTGTGAACCCGTCAAAGGTAAGCGTATCGGAGAGATTCCCGAATTGATTGTTCTGTACCCCCTGGATCCATTCGTCCGTCTGCACGGTGTTCAGCCAGCCGCTGACCATGTAGCCCACGGTGACGCGGAAGCGATCGTCAGACGTAGTCCAACCAACGCCCAGTTCCAGGTCAAGAATGGTGATCAGCCGACTTTCGGTCAACTGCGTGTTGACGACGACGCCCCGCGAGGCATCCCGTTGGAGATAATCGGCATGGAACTCACCGGCCACAAAGTTTGCCGCAGCTCGGCCATAAACCAGAAGGCCCAGGGCGCGGCCGCGTCGTTCGCCTTCCAAACCAAGGCGGAAGCCGCCGCCGTCAAAGTTGATTCGGCTGTTGACCAACTCGGTCCCCAACACGGCATATTGGGCGGCGAATTCTTGTTCCAAATGAACATACTTGACGCCACCGAAGTAGGCCAGTGCGTGCTGAGGGCCACAGCAAAAAACACAGCGATAATCCACGTCGGCGATCTGGAAGTCAATGTCGTAAGTTGCCTGCGCATCCAAGCCGTCGCTGGCGGCCGTCCATGTGCCCGGGTGCGTCACCAGTGAACGAAGGACATAGCTGGACGAAGAGGAAATCGCAACCGTATCGGTCGTCTGGCTCTCATAGAAGGTGTAGGTCCCACGCAGACTGGCCTGTTCATCAAGCGTCCGGACCGCTCCCGCGCGGAAGCCGGCCTGGTAATCGGGATCGGCCGTCGCCACGGGCCCGCCCTGCACTGGAAAACTCGGCGGCGCGACAACCGGCCCGTCGATCGGCACGGCATAAGGGACTTCAACCCCGCGTGCCCGCAAGTAGAGGAACTCGCCGAAGTAGGCCCAAGCCGCGCCGCAGTCGCCCCCACAAGCTTCGCCACAAATCCTGCCCGCCGAGCCACCAACGCTAGGCGGCATTCCAACCACCCCCGCCGGTATCTGATTGACATTGGGTATCCCCCCACTCCCCCCTATCGGCGCCCCGTAGACCGGAGGACTGTAGGGCGAGGCGTCCATCTGGGGATAGGTCCCGGCAGCAGGGTACCTCACCATCTGTCCTGAAACCTCAGTCCCGAAGACCCCCCACACCAACCCAAGGATGATCGTAATCGAGCTGGTTTTCATCGCCCCTTAACCTCCTAGAATGCCCTAGTTGCTCCCCTTCCGACCGAAGTAGCCCTTCCGGATGTAACGATGGTATCGCCGCCTCTGAAATAGAAAGATCAGCAAAACCGATTTGTCCCAAATCCCTTTCCTGCCCACCCCATCCCACGCAGCCGCCCCCTTTTTGCCGGATGCCAGGGAAAGGATCGAAGGAGAAATTAAGGAGAAGACTCCTCGTACAATCGGGAATCGATACGAAAGATTGCCTTGGCCGCAGACTTCGTGGTTCCGCTTTGCCATTTCCGACTTCTCTGGGCCTGCTTGCGGAATCGGTGGCTCACCGGTAGGCTGAAAGCTGATTTCCTTTCTCGCGCCGTTCGGAAGACCAGTGGGGCACGGATCGCCTATGCCTGTTTCAAAAACGTTTCTCCTCAGCGAGGAACTGACGGTCACTGTAATCCATGAAGATCCAACCGTTCTCCGCCTGTTGAAGCCGTTGGTCAAAACGCTCCAAGGACGGCTGGAGACCTACGCCACCTTGGAGGCGTTTGTCGCAGAGGGAGATCCCTCGTGTCCCGGGTGTCTTTTGCTGAATGTCTCCTCCGCTAAGTGCAAAGGCTTTGCATGGCTGGAACAGTTCCTCCGCTTGGGAATCCGCCGGCCGGTGGTCGTACTCTCAACCAGGGGCGAAGTCCCTGTGGTCGTGCAAGCGATGCGTGCCGGGGCGCACAATTACCTCCAAAAACCGTGCACCGCCGCTGAGCTCCGGGAAGCCATTCATGACGCCCTGAACTGGGATGCCGCCCATCGGCGTCAGCAGGCCGACCAGCTTCGCGTGGAACGTCGACTCGCACAGCTAACCCCAGGCGAATACGACGTCTTGCGACTGCTCGTCGACGGCCGATCAAACCGCCAAGTCGCTGCGGCGCTGGGCGTCAGCGTTCGGGCGGTGGAAGTCCGCCGCGCAAAGCTGATGCAGAAGATGAAAGCTGAATCCCTGGCCGATCTGGTACGCTTCGCCCTGACCGTCTTCCCCGAGCAATTACCCGCGGGACGAGAGATCCAGTCGTCGTCGCCCCATCCGCCAACCAACCCACGATAGCCTCGCTCTTGCGTATACCCTTCCGCCGGCCGAACCACCGCCTGCTCACCACAGCCTCTCGATTCTCGCAACAAATGGATCTCATCGGACGTCGAGTAACGGTTATGGGGCTAGGACACTTTGGGGGTGGGATTGCCGCCGCTCGTTGGCTGGCTTGTCAGGGAGCCCGAGTCACGGTCACCGATCTGGCCAACCCAACCGTACTGGCCGACGCCCTCGCCTCGCTGGCCGACGTGCCGATCGAGCAGTTCCACTTGGGCGAGCATCGGGAAGACGATTTCCGTAACACGGATCTGGTCGTGGTCAACCCAGCCGTGCGCCCCGGCAACCGCTTCGTCGAGGCTGCGCGTAACGCCCAAGTGCCGATCACCACCGAGATCGAGATCTTTATCAGTCATTGTCCTGGCCGGATTGTCGGCGTAACCGGTTCGAACGGTAAGTCCACGACCGCCGCCATGACCGCCGCCATCCTCCAGGCCGCGGGCCGACGCACCTGGCTGGGCGGCAATATCGGCGGCAGCCTCTTGGAACAGTTGCCCGCGATGACTGCGGACGACTGGGTGGTCCTCGAACTGAGCAGTTTTCAACTGACGTACATGCGTCCTGAAACGTCCATGCCCCATGTGGCAATCGTCACCAATTGCACGCCGAATCACTTGGACTGGCACGGTTGCTATTGTGACTACGTGGCGGCCAAGCAGCGGATGCTCCAAGGCCAGCGGCCCGACGACTTGGCCGTGCTCAACACGTTCGACCCGGAGGTTGGCTCGTGGCGTCGCCTGGTCCGTGGTCTCCGCGTGCCCTTGGTGTCGCTCGCTTCGCTCCCCAAGCTTCCGGTGCCCGGCGAACACAACCGCACGAATGCGGCCTGTGCCACGACGGCCGCGCTGGCCGTCGGCTGCGACGCCCACGCGGTGGAAGTGGGGCTCACGTCGTTCTCCCCCCTGCCGCAGCGATTGGAACAGGTAGCCCTGATCGAGGAACGTCGCTTCTTGAACGACTCCTCGGCCACCACGCCCGAGTCCACCATCGTGGCCTTGCAATCGGTGCCTGGCCCCATTTGGCTCCTGGCCGGCGGCGCCGACAAGGGGTGCGACTTCCATCCCCTCGCCGCCGCCATTGCCCGGCACGCCGCCGGTGCGGCCTTTTTCGGCACAGTCCGCAATACGCTCCACGCGCAGGTCGTCGCCGAGCGGCCCGATTTCCCCTCGACCACCACCGAGACGATGGCCGAGGCGCTCGCCTGGTGCTGGCATCATTCCCAACCCGGCGCAGCCATCCTCCTCTCCCCGGCCTGCTCCAGCCACGACCAATTCCAGAACTTCCGCCAGCGCGGCGAACAATTCACCGAATTGGTCCAGCATTTGGCTGCCAAATGAGCTGAGCGCGCTGCTGCCTTACCCACCTCGAACATCGTGACCGTCTTCCCATCGCGACACGGCCACAACCGAAGGGTTCAGGGTTCAGGCGTTTCCTCCAAACGACTCCCCACGCCGGTCTGCCCAATCCCCAATCCCAAATCCCCAATCGGCAATCTTCGATCTCCAAATCCCAACTCCCCGGCCCCCGCCGGCCCTAATGTCCGGGCAACCCCCCCGTCC
>CAZLDQ010000170.1:0-12640 GCA_964558295.1 uncultured Planctomycetaceae bacterium
ATTGACGTTTCTCGCTCACCGCCACTGCGCGCAAAAGCTGACGTGCACCCCCGCCGGCGCCCTCATGCCGTCACCGTGCTTCCGGAAGCCCCCCACGCGCGACCAGGGAGAGGGCTGGCAGGCCTTCGCCGCGGGAACGCCGATCTTGGTGGAGTTGTCCCTCCCGGTTTCCTGATGTTCACGGCTTGGCCTGTCTCGATCGATGGTTGAAGACCCCCTTTGAGAAAGCCCCTTCGGGCTCGATGCTTCGTTTCACCAACATGGTTGCCCTCCTGATAGACACCTGTGTACCCCAACGACCATGGTTTTCAAACCCTATTGCCTGGATTACTCCCCCGAAAGCCCGAGTCCCCCAGATGCACACAAGCCACGTTCCCCTTCCGCCAAGCCGCCGCGATCAAAAGACCTCGCGGGCCGTTCCTGGAGCCACGATCTGACGGCCGATCCCCCACAGGCCAACGAGGCGTTGCATCAGTGCCAGCAACGTCTGGCGCTGGTGCTCGAGGCGTCCGGCTACGGACTGTACGAATTCGACGCCCGCACGGGGAAGATCGTCGGTAGTCCCGAATATGCCCGAATCCTCGGCTACCCGCCGGAAGCCTTCGAGGAGACCGCCGAAGCGTGGGACCAACGAATCCATCCCGAGGATCGGGACCGGCTCGGCGCAGTGATTCACCAGTGCCTCGCCGGGGAAACCGCTTGGTATCAGAGTGAATTCCGCATCGCCGTGCACCCCAGCGGTTGGAAATGGGTTTCCGCCAGGGGCCAAGTCGTGGAGCGCCACGAGACGGGGTACCCGTTACGCCTTCTCAGCACGCTCTCCGACCGCACGGAACGCAACCCGGCAAGCCCGGCCGCCGATCCGTTCTTCAAGTGTCTGGTGGAAAATGCGTGCATCGCGGTGGCTCTGTCCAACACGGAGGGAACCATCCTCTTTGCCAGCCCCTCGGTTGCCGAGATGCTGGGAGTCGGTCTCTCGGCACTCATCGGCCGAAACGTGTTCGAATTCCTACACCCCGAGGACGTCGCCCACGGCAAGGCCATGTACCGGAACCTGGTTCAGGGGCCGCAGAACACCTTCAAGGCCGAATTGCGATATCGCCACCCGGACGGTTCCTATCATGTCGTTGAAATGGATGCCGCCAATTGTCTGCAATGCCCCATAACCCAGGGGATTGTGTTGAGTTTTCGGGAGATTACCGATCGGGTCCGGGCCGTCGAAGCCCTGCGGCAGAAAGAAGACCATCTGGATCTGGCCCTCGCGGTATCCCGCCAAGGGCTCTACGAATTCAACGCCAAGACCGGCTGCGTCGCGGTCAGCACCAAGTATGCGCGCCTGCTCGGCTTCGGCGACGAAGAGCTCGAAGCGAGCGTGGCGGCCTGGGTCGAACGCGTCCATCCCGACGACCGTGAGGCGATCCTCACCGCCTCGGCACGCTGTTACTCGGGGGAGGCCGACTCCTATCAGAGCGAACTCCGCGTGCGAAGCAGTTCCGGGAAATGGATCTGGATCAGTTGCGCGGGCAAAGTGGTCGAGTGGGATGCCGAGGGCCTGCCCCTGCGCATTGTCGGCACGTATTCCGACATTACCGAGCAGCGGCAGGTCCAGGATCAGTTCAAGCAGCTCCAGTCGGAACTGGCGTATGTCGGCCGCATGAGCACGATGGGGGAGCTGGCGACCGGGTTGGCCCATGAGCTGAACCAACCCCTGGCGAGCCTGAAGCTCTATGCACAGACCTGCCGCGACTTGTTGGACTCCGACGCCAGCTTAGCCCATCTCCGCCAACCACTGGAAGATATCGCCGCTCTAGCGCAACGGACCTCGGAGATCATCCGCCGGCTGCGCCGCTTCGTTCGCCGTCGCCCCGCCTGCCGCTCGACGGCCAACATCAATCGCCTCATTCAGGAGGTGGCGGATCTCACCGAGTTTGAGTTGCGAAAACACCGTGTTTCCCTGCGGATGGAACTGACCGAGGGGTTGCCCCTGGTCGTCGTCGATTCGACCCAGATCCAACAAGTCCTTCTGAACCTGCTGCGCAACGCGGTCCAAGCCCTGGAAAACCAACCGACCAACCAACGGCGAATCCTCGTCCGGACGACCCTCCGCGCGGACCGGAAGATTCTGGTCGCCGTACACGATACGGGCCCCGGGGTGGCCGAGGACATGGTGACGCACATCTTCGAGCCTTTTGTCACCACGAAACCGGACGGCATGGGCGTGGGCTTGGCGATCAGCCGGAGTATTGTGCAGGACCATGAAGGGCAACTCTGGTATTCGCCCGGCACACCCAACGGCAGCGTCTTCCAATTCACCCTGCCCACTCTTCCTCCGGAGACGCCGGATGAACCGTAGTCAGACCGTCTTTATCGTGGATGATGATCCGGCCATGCGGCGGTCGATCACCTTTGCCGTCTGTTCTGCCGGATGGCACGCCGAAACCTATGCCACGGCCGAGGAATTCCTCGCAGCCTGGCGACCTGGCAACCTCGGCTGCCTGGTGCTTGATCTGCGCATGCCGGGCATGACCGGCTTGAGCCTCCAACAGACACTCGTGCAACGAGGGATCACAATCCCGATTGTGTTTATCACCGGCCACGGCGACATCCCAGCCTGTGTGCAAGCGATGAAGGCCGGCGCCGTCGATTTCCTCGAAAAACCGTTCGACCGCGAGGAGTTCCTGCACAGTATTCGACGGGCCTTGTCGATCGATCGCCAAACCCGCGAACAGCGCGATCGCCAAACCAGTGTGCTCCAACGCTACCAGCTTCTTTCCCGGCGCGAGCAGGATGTGATGCAATTGCTCGTTGCCGGCAAGACCACCAAGCAGATCGCCGCTCAGTTGCGAATCAGCAGCAAGACCGTGGACAACCATCGAACGAGCATCCTCGAAAAGATGGCGGTTGACAATCTAGTCGAGCTGACCCGTCTGGCCGTCACCTATGGCCTCCCGACTGCCCCCGAACGCCGCGCGCGTGCCGTCCCCCGCCCCAACACGGACAGCTCCGCATCAGGAATTTCCTGACTCCCCCAAGCGACGGCCCATCTCGGTCGATCTGACTACTATCGGAATCAACACGATACTCGGTTCCGGGTTGAACGCTGCGTCGAAGGTTGCACAAGGGCGATCGGGGCCAAGGAGGCGACAGGGACGATCGCAACCGGAGGATCAGTGTTCACGGTTTCCCAGATTGGTCGTGTACGGGGCAGGCTGTCGGGACGCCCAGCCGGGCGCCGGCCCCGCAGCCGGAACCTCCTTATTCCCCTCGGCGGGCTGGCCCTCCAAGGCCGGCCCATTCAACGCCACCGAGATCTCCCTCCCGTGGCGTTGGCAGGCATGCCTTCGCGCAGCTTCGGCTGCGCGTCGGCATGTACTGTAGGCCGCTCCCCCGTGCGGCTTCTCCGCACCCCATGCCCGTCAAGCCCCCGTCAGCGCAGCGTGTGCAGTTGCCGCGTCCTTCGCCACGCATTGACCAGGTCCAAGGCACGGTGGTCGAGTTTCAGGAGTCGAACGAGTTGCGACGGCGTACACCCCAACACCGCGGCGGCCCGCTTCGGGTCGGCGCCCGTGACAGCCAACACATCCAACGATTCGGCCAACAATGCAGGAAAATCGTCGTGCGATGAATTCACCTTCAGCCCGCCCGCAGTACGCGACTGCCAAAGCCGACTCGGGCGATAGTCCGGACCACACGGGCAACGGATGCCGAGAGCCAGATTGACTCGAAGCCGGAAGAGGGCAACGGCGCGGTTCTGGTCCTGACTGCGCTGCTCGTTGGCCTCGGCACAAATGCCCGTGGGAAGATGTCGCAGGCAGACGGCCGTTTCCACCTTATTGCGATGCTGCCCGCCGGGGCCCGAACGGCGCAACCGCCGCACGTCACACTCGTCCCACAAGTGCTCCGGACTGCGTCGCGCGGGATGTTCGTCGGGCGGAGGCATGGTGCTGGATTGACCTCTGAGGGAATGAACGAACAGACTTGTTCGTCAAACCCCATCCAACCGGGAAACCGCGAGGCCTTCCAGACGGTGCTCAGGCAAGCCAGCCGCTACGGGCGATCGCCGTGTTCGGGCGGAACAAAGCCGCCCGGCGGTCGATCGCCTTCGGGGCCAGCGAGCGCGGGCAGCGGCTGCTCGAACGAGGTTTGCGTGCCGACCTGCGCTGCGCCCTGTGCGGCGTTCCAAGCGGCAACCGCCTTCATCCCTTCACGGAAGCGGGGATTGTAGACCCAGGCTTCGTCAAGCGTGATCCGGGAATCGCCGTTCGTATCGCAAGCCGCCAGTTGGTCGTTGTACCAGGCATTGTCGGCAAGCACATCCTCGCGTGACCACGAAAGAAGAAACGGAATCGCGAAATATCGCTCCTTGCGTGGCTTGTCCCCTTTGTCTTTCAGATCGGCCACCCGAGCGTCAAACGCCTGTCGTACTTGCACCGATTCGAACTGAACCTCGCGCCGCGGCTCATTCTCGCGCACGATGTGCGTTACGTGATGGGTCACCAGGCAGCCGGAAAACGAGACCAGCCCGGCCAACCAACCCAAACGGAGGATGCGGTGCCAACAAGTCATGCGGAAGCCCGAGGGACGTGGAAAACGGAACAAACAACTCTATCAGGGGGAGCGGTCAGCCGATCATAGCGTGGTTCGGTTTGGCAGACAAGCGAGCGTTGCTCGAAGCCTTTGCCCGAACGGGGATTGAGCCTGCGCGTCAACGGCAGGCGGGTCACTGGACGTCTTGCCACTTGGCGGTGACCTTCTGGGTCCGGACTTCCACGGAAGTAATGCCGACCTGTCCCAACTCAGCGAGCAATTGGTCTTTGCTCTCCAGCTCTTCCCTCCAGACCATGACTTTCTTCTCGGCCGGCAGGCTTTCGACCCGGAAGTGCCTTTTCACCAGATCCGCAAGTTTCTCCCACGGCGAGATGACGGCGACGAGTCTCTTTGCTTCACCCATAGCAGGAGTTGATCCTCAAGCGCGTGTAAGGAATCCTTCGATGGAGGCCCGTTCTTACCAAATATCGGCAGGCAAGGCTAGAAGGGTTATGAAGGGGGGCGGCCTCACCAAAGTGCAACCACAATCAGGGCAGGTGGCGGCGCCCCCACCTATTACCGGAACGTTGCTATCCTACCATGTTATCCCAGATTGCGTCAACCGCACAATAGGGTAGCGGGGGCCCGACAGGGCGGCAATCCGACACCGAGGAAGGCCGTTGTGACCTAACCTTGCTTAGAGCGGGCTTTGTGTGGAACGGGACTACGTACCAGGGCTTGCTATGTGGCAGAAGACCAATTCACGGGGTAATCAGGGAGCAAGGGGGACCGTTGTGATGAACGGGTTGCAGCAACGCCAGGCAGGATTTGCTTGGTGGCCCGGTCCTCTGATCGGAGCCGCCACCTTTGGGGTCCTCTACAGCGTCCACCACGCCCCGACTTCGCTCTTCCTGGCGATCCTGGGGACGGTCAGTATCGCCCTTGCGATGCTCGTCGGCCGATTCGCTGCCCGGGTGCAGGCTCTACGACAAAGCGAAGCGCGAATCCGCAAGATTGCCGACAGCAGCCTGGATGCCATTTACGCCGTGGATCGGGAGGGGCGGTTCACATACGTTTCACCGGCCGCCAAGAACTTGGCCGGATTCGCCCCGGAAGAAGTCCTCGGCCGGAGTTTTGTCGAGTTTATCATCGAAGAAGAACGCTCCCGAGCCATCGAGACCTTTCAACTGGTCATGAAGGGACAGAAGGTTCAGGGCCAGGAGTTCGAACTTCTCACGCGGCATGGCACGCGGACGGCGGTGGAGATCAACACCTCGCCACTCTGCGACGGCGAACAGATCATCGGGGCCCAAGGGATTGTCCGCGACATCGCCGAGCGGAAACGGGCGGAACAGCGTCTGGCCCACTTCTGGGCAATCGTCAACTCTTCGCAAGATGCGATCATCGGCACCACTCTCGATGGCCTGGTCACCTCGTGGAATCCGGGGGCGGAACGGCTCTACGGCTACACCGCCGAAGAGGCGATCGGACGACCGATTGGTTTTATCGAAGCGTCGGACCACTCGAGCGAAATGCCGGTGCTGTTGGAATACATTCGGCACGGCCGGGCCGTGCACAACTGGGAAACGGTCTGCTGCCGGAAGGACGGCGGAAGGATCCCCGTGTCGATGTCGCTTTCCCCCACCCGCGACACCAAGGGACGCATCATCGGCGAATCCATGATTGTTCGCGACATCTCCGCCCAGAAACGGGCCGAGGAGACCCTGCGGGAGCGGGAAAAGCGGCTCAGCAGCATCCTCCACAACGCCTCCGACATCATCTATACGCTGTCATCGGAGGGGCTCTTCACCTTCGTATCCCCCGCCTGGACGCGGCGGCTGGGACACGACCTGTCGGAAGTCGAGGGGCACAGCTTCATCCCCTTCGTACACCCGGAAGACGCCCCGCGATGTCTGGCCTTCCTGGAACAGGTCCTCCGCACGGGCGACGAATCCCAGAGCATCGAGTATCGTGTGCGACACAAAAATGGAACCTGGCGCTGGCACCGTTCCACCGGAGGAGTGATCCGCGACAGCCGCGAGCAGCCCTTGTGCTTCGTCGGAGTCGCCGAGGATGTCACCGAGCGGAAGCAGACCGAAGCCCAACTGGATGAAGCGAAGCGGGCAGCCGAGGCGGCCAATCGCGCCAAAAGCGAGTTCTTGGCCAACACGAGCCACGAACTCCGCACTCCCATGACCGCGATCCTCGGCTATGCCGACCTCCTGCAGGGGATCGCAACCCAGACCGAAGAGATCGAGGCGGCCCAAGCCATCCGGCGCAACGGCGAGTATCTCCTGAGCCTGATCAACGGCATCCTCGACCTTTCGAAGATCGAAGCGGGAAAGGCCGAAGTGGAGCATGTCACCTGTTCGCCGGTTCGCCTGGTCATCGAGGTCGCCTCGCTGATGCGCATTCCCGCCGCGGCCAAGAACCTTCCCTTGGAGATCGAGTTTGACGGGCCACTCCCGGAAACGATCCACTCTGACCCCATGCGGCTGCGGCAAATCCTTCTGAACTTGGTCGGCAATGCGATCAAGTTCACCGAGGTCGGGCGGATCCGCCTGGTCACCCGCTTCTCCCACGACGCCGTCGGCATCCCGCTCCTGCAATTCGACGTGATCGACACGGGAATCGGCATGACGGCCGAGGAGATCGACCGGCTCTTCCAGCCCTTTGCGCAAGTCGATGGCCCGAGCCGCAAAGGCGGCGGAAACGGCCTGGGGTTGACGATCGCCAAACGTCTGGCGGAGATGCTCGAAGGGACCATCAGCGTGACCAGCCGGCTGGGACAAGGGAGCACCTTCCGTCTCACCGTCGGCACCGGCTCCTTGGACGGCGTGGCCATGGTCCAATATCCGGCCGAGGCCCTGTCGATCGATGCCCTGGTCGAACCGTTGGAAATGACGTCCCACATCAAACTCCAGGGACGCATTCTCCTCGTGGAAGACGGCCCGGATAACCAACGTCTGGTGGCCTTTATGTTGCGCAAGGCGGGCGCCCAAGTGGAGATCGCCCAGAATGGGCAGGTCGCCTTGGAACGGGTCCTGGCGGCCCAAAAGGCGGGACAGCCCTTCGATCTGATCCTCATGGACATCCAGATGCCCGTCATGGACGGCTACGAAGCAACGCGGCGTCTGCGCGAAGCCGGTTACTCCGCCCCCATCGTGGCCTTGACCGCCCACGCCTTGGCTGGAGATCGGGCCAATTGCCTCGCGGCGGGATGCACGGATTACGTCACCAAGCCGATCGAGAAAGCCCCCTTCCTCGCCTTACTCGCGCACTATCTCCCACGACGGCTGATGCTGACACACTAGAGGGCGTGGGCCAGCAACTCGTCGAACTTCTCCCGCTCCTGGATCAGCGAAGCCAGACGGTCGGGCGGGTTGCTGCTGGCTTCCAGCAACAGCCAGCCCTGGTAGTTCGCCTGGACGAATAGGCGGATCAGTTCCTGCCAGGGATAGTCGGCGACGGTCAGTTGGCGGACGTGGGCCGTATGGCCGAAACGGTTCTTCACCAGGTTGAAGTTGTACGCCAACCCGCCGCCCTTCAGGTCGTTGGCATTGGAATTCCAACAGACACGTGCGTTGGGATGCGTGGCCACGTCCATGATCTGCTTCATGATCGGCAAGAGCGAGCAGGAGCCATGCACCTCCAAGCGGAGTTCCTGGCCATAGTCGGCCCCAAACGCGGCCACCTCATTGAGGGCCGTGCCGATCTGTTCGATCGTCTTTTCCGGAGCCACGTTCTTCACCAGATCGTTCGGTTTCACCTTCACCCCGCTGCCTCCCACGTCGTGGCTCAATTTGATGAACGCCTTCGTGGTTTCGATGTTCTTCTTGAGGACGTCGGGGTCCGGATAGTGATAGGCCTCGTTGGTCCCCAGCCCGACCAACGTAATCGGGCTGTCCTGGAATCGCTTTTTGACTTCCTGGCGCTGGGCGGCACTCAAACTGGGTTCCACCCCATGCGCATGCGTCGTTCGCAATTCCACACCGTAGACCTTGGCCGTCTGGCAATTGCGAATCAAGGTAGGGAGGTCCCAGTCCTTCCCCCACTGATAGGTCACCAATCCAAACGCGAGTTTGGCTTTCGACGGGGCCGCCCCCCAGACCAGTCGCTCGGCCAATGAGCCGGCGGCCAGGGCAGTGGGCGCCAATTGGATCGCTTGGGTGAGAAACCGACGGCGGGTGAGGTAGGACATGGAAGTCATCCTTTTGCGGAAAGAAGGAACACATTGCGTCGACCCATCGGGAACGGCAAGGGTTATTCTGGCTCCGGGCCGGGGAGAACGCAACCTACCCCTCGTCAGCGACCGATTGTGGCGGATATGCCAATCCAACCCAAAAGACCGCCCATGCCATCGGGGAAACCCCCATTCTCCCTCCAGCCCCAGGAATTTTTCTCCGGCCGAATCGACATGTACCGAATCAGCAAGCTAGGGTTTGAGGTGCGTTCTTCTGGGGGAAGAGCCATTCATCTTTTGCAGTCTCGCCGTCGCTGGGTGAACGGCGACCTTGCACAATTTCAGCGAACGGATAGCCCCGGGGAGCAATCCTCCCCACGGCGATTCGTGTCAGTAGGTTCCTATGAGGTTAAAGGGGAAATTCGTCGTTGCGATCCTTGGAGTCGTGGGCGGCCTCGGGGGATTAGCGTTTGTCGCCTGGGCTTGTCTCCAGCAGGCCGCCGGCCTGCGCGAAGGGAATTTGTGGGATCTGACGGGCGTCTTGGCCCTGGGCATTGGGGGGCTGGCCCGGGTGCTGCCGTGGCTCATCGACGAGCTGTTCCTGGACCGGCTGCGACTGCTTTCCGCTTCGCTGCGCAAGGTGGCCGACGGCGACGCGTCCCCCGAATCGATCGTTGTTACCGGCAACGATGAACTGACCGCATTGGCGGCGACCGCCGCGAATTTGATCGGCGACCTGACCCGCCGCGAAGGCCAACTGCGTGCCGCGCTCCAGGCGGCCGAAGCCGCCTGCCGGCTCAAGAGCCAGTTCGTGGCCAACATCAGTCACGAAATCCGCACGCCGATGACCGCAATCCTTGGCTTCGTCGACCTGATCACCTCGAACATTGACAGGTGCCCCTACAGTTCGAACGACGACCCGTGCCCACAACAAGCCAAGAGTCTCGAATACGCGCAGACCATCGAACGAAACGGCAACTATCTCCTGCAGATCCTCAACGATGTGCTCGATCTCTCCAAGATCGAGGCGGGCAAGTGCGACCTGGAACACTTGCACTGCCATGTCGCGGAGTTGCTCAACGATGTCCGGAGCCTGGTGGAAATCAAGTGCCGTGAAAAGGGGCTCGCCTTCAGCATCGAGTGTGGCACGCCCATCCCCGAAACGATCTGCACCGATCCGTTCCGCTTGCGGCAAATCCTCCTCAACCTCTTGAGCAATGCCGTGAAGTTCACCGAACGGGGAAGCGTCCGCCTCGTGGTGCGCTATCCGGCCGAACCGGGGCAAGACGTGATCGCATTCGACGTGATCGACACGGGGATTGGAATCACTGCAACGCAGATGACTCGCCTCTTTCAGCCGTTTGGTCAGGGCGACAGCACGACCACCCGCAAGTTCGGCGGGACCGGCCTGGGGTTGACGATCAGCAAGCGTCTGGCGATGATGCTCGGCGGAGACCTGACCGTGGCCAGCCAACCGGGCCAGGGAAGCCTCTTCCGCGTCACGGTGGCCACCGGCTGCGTGGAAGGCGTGCGACTGACCCGCCAGGCCGAACCGCTTCTCCCGTCCCCTCTTCCAGACACCGTGCCCCAAGCCCCCGCCGTGACGCTGACCGGCTGCCGGGTCCTGCTGGCCGAAGACGGCCCCGACACTCAACGGTTGATTTCCTGCCTCCTTACCAAAGCGGGGGCAGAATTGGTGGTCGTCGAGAATGGCCGTCAGGCGCTGGAAACGGCGCTGCAGGCCGAACAACAAAGCCGTCCGTTCGATGTCGTTCTGATGGACATGCAAATGCCGGTGCTAAGCGGCTACGAAGCCGCCCGGACCCTTCGGCTCCAAGGCTATACCCGGCCGATCATCGCGCTGACGGCACACGCCCTGGCCGGCGACCGCGACAAATGCCTCGCGGCGGGGTGCAATGAGTATGTCGCCAAGCCGATCGACAAACGACAGCTCCTTCAGACAATTGCCCAATGGGGAACGCCGCGCGACACCACGCCTCTCCACCCAGCCCACCTGCTTGTGGAACCATCTCGCGCCGTTGCCGAATCGGGGGAATGACGGAACGTCTGCGCGGCCGCCCTCCCCTGGGTCGCAGAGTCAACGGCCCGGGCAAGCTAGCAGACTTCGATTTCGTTGCTCAGCGAATGGTCGCCGGGAAAGGCCATGGCCGCATGTTGGGCTTGTTGCTTGGTGTAATAGGTCGTGCACCGTCCGGTGAGTGTGACCCCTTGGCGATTCACCGAGACCCGGAGATTCCGCACCCGCCCGCCCGTCTCCCGCCAGACGGCCCGCTCGATGGAAGCCGCCAGGCGTTCGGCTTCGGCAAGGGTTTCAGGCAGCGGATGTTCGGAGTGGCGGTTGTTTCGTGCGGCGTGATTGACTCTCGAGGACCGATTACTCATGGCTCCCTCCACGTGCGGCATCAGCAGGTTCCGGCCATGCCGCAAAGACCGAAGCACGTCTCCCGACAACTTCCCTGCCTTCTGATATGGTCAGCGACCCGCGCCCTGTTCAACGGACGTGAATCGAATTGACTAGCTCGACTTCCAGCTCGTCGCACTCTTTACACACCGCACGAACGACCTCTTGAGCCAGTTGCTTGTAGTAGAAGCTCGAGACGACGCCGGAGAGCAGCAGATTTCCCTGTTGCTGTTGGACCTGCAGGTCGCGGAGCTCGAAAATCGGGCTGTTCGCCAGTGCCTGTTGTGCTCGCGGTTGGACCTGTCTTGCCGACGCGTGAGCCATTGGCGTCCTTATGTTTTCTTCCCTGGAGTGCCCATTGTCTTCCTTGGAATGGCTATCGTTTGTCGTCCAGCGAGCAAGACGACCGCGCTTGCGAGTGGAGAATCAGAGGAGATCGTCGGCGGCCCCAATCCCTGGTGTGTCACGCGAAGGAGCAGCCGCCATCAACGATCCATTGCGCCACTTGGTCACGATCCTCCACCAAGTCGCCTGATGCGCCGTGCCGCCACCAAAAACGACAGCCAAACAGCTCCCAGTGTATCGCTAGAAGGACAAACGCGTCAACCCCCTCCCTTCCCCCAGCGCGACGGTCAGCAGGAAGGGCGGAGGTGACTGCAATGCTAGCAGACTTCAGCGGTCCAGCTTGCCCTGGGCCTTCAAGTAGACGAGGACTTCGTCGGCCAACGCTTCGGCCGATTTGCGGGCCCCGTCGAGAACCAACTCGGGCTCCCGCGGCGCTTCGTAGGGATCGTCGATTCCCGTAAATCCCTTCAGTTCGCCCGCCCGCGCCTTCTTGTAGAGCCCTTTGGGATCGCGCTGCTCACATAGTTCCAACGGGGTGTCCACAAAGACCTCGATAAAGTCTCCCTTGGGCATGGAAGCGCGGACCCGGGCACGATCTACCCGATAGGGACTGATGAACGCCGTAATCGCAATGACCCCGGCTTCGGCAAACAATTTGGCCACGGTGCCGATACGGCGGATGTTCTCTTCGCGATCCTGGGCCGAAAAGCCAAGCCCGAACCGCTTGGCAAACTCCTCCCCATGCACCGGACGCAACATGGCCGGACTGGCATTCAACCCATGACGGATATTGTCCCCATCGAGCACGAAACTGTGCTTGCCCATCGAATAAAGCTTGTGATCGACCAGATTGGCGATTGTACTCTTGCCGCACGCACTCAATCCGGTAAACCAAACCACGCAACCCTTATTATTATGCAAGGCTTCCCGCTCCTCACGAGAAACCGCATGGGCATGCCAATGCACTTGCACCTGGGGGTCATCAGTCATGACAAGGACTCTCCTGCAACGAATTAATAGCAACCGGTTGTGGCAATAAGCAAACCATGCATGATATGCTCGAAGGGGCCCCGACCGCAACAGGGGTTGCCAAAACCACTGGCCCCACGCCGGGTGCACGTCAGCTATTGCATTTTAGGGCGGGGGAGATGGGGGGATTGGGG
>CAZLDQ010000171.1:0-12624 GCA_964558295.1 uncultured Planctomycetaceae bacterium
CCAGCCCTCTCCCTGGTCGCGCGGGGGGGGGTTTCGGAAGCTCGGTGACGGCATGAGGGCGCCGGCGGTGCCTTGTGCCAAGCCGTCGTTCCGATCGTAGGCCATCGACGACCGCTCTTGCGCGTTTGGGGCAAACACCCGCAACAACCGTGTGCTGTCGTTGATCGGAGGCAGGTTCCGCGGTTTCGTCTCCGGCCCGTTTTGAGCGGTCGTCCAGCAGTTCATCTCCAAGTCCCTCTTCGCAACGGCCCCGATCACACAGAGAGAGTAGTCTATCCGACCGTCCCTTGGCCCGGTAGGGGATTGCCCGGACCTCTCGTCAAATCGAGACGCGGCAGACATGGAGGAAAAAACCCTGCCTGCCGTCGGCGAGGCAACGATCAACCAAAGGCGTTGCCGGGGACGTGGGCTGGTACCGCCTTGGCGGTAGTCACGGCGTCGGTCCGAGCTGGTGGAGGTCAACGCGATGGAACATCGGAGCCTTGCACCGTCATCCGCCAGAACCGCTCGATACGTCGTTCCGCGCGACAGATTTGTCGGTTTTCCGGCGGCCTAGCGGTCGATTGTCCGTGCACCTTCCGCCACGAAGGGTTTTTCGGTGTCTGACACGAGGGACCCCAGACTCCTCGTCCAGGGCAAGATAGACACCTCTATAAGAACACGAATCGAACGTCGGTCAATCTGGGTGTGATCCAAAATCAGGAAGTTCCTGATTGGTGTGAGGGAGGACGCCATAGCAATCTAGAAGGGGCTTTGGGGAGGTGTTCGCGACACCACTACCCAATCCTGGTGGAGCAAAACCCGCGATCGTTGCGATCCCCTGGTCTCTCGTATGGTTGCCCCCAACCGAGTACGCATGGAGCACGCCCTGCGCAGGGCTCGCCGACGGTCCCGCGCTGGAGGACGTGCGGGCACCCTTCCGACTCTGCACAGGCCCTCTCAGATTTGGCCGTTGCGCAACGATTCCACGGCGACCGTCACCGGAGAAGGGGCGTCTTTAGTCGTCTTGTCTTGCTCGGCGACGGCGTCCATCGCTTCGTGGAGGGCATAGCAGGCGGTCTCGTAGTCGACGCCGGCCAGATGGGCGACCAGCCGCGTTCCCCGATCGATCAGCTTCTTGTTGGTCGTTTCCACCCGCGACATGTAGTTCCCCTCGACGCGCCCCATGCGTGCCATGGTACCGGTCGACATCAGGTTCAGTACCAGTTTCACGGCGAGCCGATCCCAGAGTTGCAAGGGAGAAGCCGGCAGGTCGCAGGCGACGTGGAACGTGGTCGGAACCTCGCGTTCCAAACGCACCGGCCCAAGGCCCAAGGCGGCCGTTTGGGCGAACGACGCTGCATGGCGCGCAAAGCCCCGGTCGAACGCCTCCCGCGCCGTGCCCAAGGAGGTCAGTTCGTCGCCGACGAGAATCGCCACCAGCCCCGAGTCGGCGGCCTCGAACCGGGACGGGTCGGGTTCGTTGCCAATCAAGAACTTCCGGATCTCGGCGTTGTCCAGCTTCGGCGGACGCTGGCGAAGGTCGGGATGGACGTTGAGCGTTTGGTAGACGCTTGCCGGCCAGTCGATCCCTCGCGGTGGGCGGCGAAGGACGTGAAACCACGCCTCGGGCGTCGGGTAGCAAGGATTCTTGACGAACGCCCAGCTTCGTGCGGAAATCCGATCGTCCGCCTTGCGAAAGGGAGGCAGACGGAAGGTCGGCGCGCGTTCGGTCGTGTCGGTTAACACATCCAACAGGAACCGGTCGGTCATGTAGGTGATCAGCCCCTGATTGCGGTAGATGGCCTCTTCCCACTCGATCATGCCGGCAATCGCTTCGACATTGGCCGCCTGCCGGAGTTGTTCGAGAAGTTGCGTGAACAGGCGCGGGTAGTCGTTGGGGACCCGCCAGGGGAGGCCGAGTTGCCGCAAGGTCTCCGGCGGGAGCCGACGCCGCAGCACTTCGAGGAGGGCCAGCTCAATGGCCCCTCCCACGATCAGCAGTTCGGAGGTCGTCGCTTGCATGCGCGTCGAGCCGGCGATGGCCATGGGCCCGGTGAACAGATCGAGCTTCGTGATTCGCGGTTCCTCGATGACTTCGCGTGAGCGGGCCACATGGCGCCGGAGCACGTCGGTTGGATTGTTGTAGACGAAGAACACGCGAGCACCGGCCTCAAGGCCTTGCCAGGCCGTGCCGATGACGAACGAGGTTTCGCCCCCTTCCGTTACGGCCACGACCACGTCGCCCGGGCCGACGCCCGCCAGGGCCAATTGGTAGCGGCCGAGATCGGTCGAGTCTTCAAAACCCTCGACGGAACGGATCAGGGCATGGTCTCCTCCGGCCATGACGCTATTGAAGACGTCCTCGGGATTGGGGAGGGATGCCTGAAGCTGCGGCTGACGAGCCTGCAGCTCTTGCCAGAAGGCCCGCCAAGCGGCTTCCAGGAGAATCGCCAGACGACCGGTCGCTCCGCAGCCCGTCAGGAATACCCGCTTTCCCGTGGTGATCGCTTCCACCAGGACCTCGACCAGTTGGGCAAACATGGGCGAGATCACCACGCGGGCCATTGCCGGCGGGATATCCTGGTCGACCGCCATGAGCAGACGGACGCCGTCCGCCGTGCATTGGGCAATCGTCTGCGAAAGCAAGGCCGTTTTGGGGTGCGCGTTTTCCGTGGGGAGTACGCCTAAGCGAAAGTCGCGTTCGTTTTCCAGAAAATGCTGGGCTTTGTCGCGTGCTGTTGTCATGATTCGTTCGAGTGCTTCCGGGGGATGGGGCGGAAAGGCCGGACCGGATATGGCCATGATACTCGGCGGGGGGCCCCCGCCAATGATCCAAGCAGTCGCCCGGACTGTCAGTTTTGGTCATCGCTCAGGGATGGGGCCGCAACCGCTGGCGGAACTGGCTGGGCGTCAGGCCCGTCTTCCGCTTGAAGAGTTTCATCATACATTCCGGATAGTTGAAGCCGGCCAGCTGGGCGATTCGCGTTAAGGAAAAGTCTGTGTCGCGCAGCAATGCTTCGACGCGACCCAATTGGAGGCGGACCAGTTCTCCCCGCGGGGAACGCCCCAAGGCTGCGTGGAATCGCCGCTGGAGCGTGCTACGCGAGAGGCCGACATGCCGGGCGACCTTGGAGATGGAAACGCCTTGCGTGAGATGCTCGCGGAGATACAGAACCGCGTCGTGGACCTTCGAATCGGTCAGGGCTAGGCTGTTGGTCGACTCGCGTGGGACGACGCAGAGCGGACCGGAAAAGATCTCTTCCTGGGCCGGCTTCCGCCCGTGCATCATCTGGTCCAACAACGCGGCCGCTTCGTACCCGATCTGCTCGGGACGGAGGGCCACGCTGCTCAGCCGGGGAGCGGCCAGATTGCAAAGGATCTCATCGTTTCCGACGCCCATCACAGCGGCCTCCAGGGGAACGTTCACCTCGTACAACCGACACGCTTCGAGCACCTGCCGCGCCCGCATGTCGGTCCCGGCCATCACCGCCACAGGCTTGGGCAGCGTGCGGAGCCAACGGCCGATCGCCTCGATGTCGAATTGGCCGGCCGCTTCGATGTCGATCACGCTGGGCGTATCGGTCGGCAGCGCGCTTTGGAACACGTCGATCGAGCAGCCTCGGCGGCGGATGTAATCGACAAACGCGGCGCATCGCCGTTGGCAGTAGTAGACGCCGTGAAACCCGCAGTAGGCAAAGTTCCGATACCCCAGTTCCAAGAAATGGTCGGCGGCCATTTGGGCCACGGCCGGATGATCCACCGAGAACCGGGGAATCCCGCGGCAACGGTGGCGGGCAAACAGGTCGACCGCCGGCACCCCTAGCCGCGCAACCTGGCGCAAGACGTTCCGCGACTCGAACTGGCCAATGATCCCCTGCGGACGCCACTTGCGCAACGGGGGTGAGAGACGCTCGGGGAAAAGCCCCACGCGGTGGAAGACCGTCCATGGCCCATGGGCTTGCAAGTAGGAGCCAATCCCCCGCAGCACACCCCGCCCGTACTCCAGGCTCGACTGGATCAACAGTGCAACCCGCAGCGGCTCCGACATTGGCGTTCCTCCTTCTCGAAGGTTTCTTGGGCGGGGCCTGGGGAGTGCGCAAAACTCACAGTCGTCAAGCCCCAAATACTCATTGGTCCCGTTGGCCGCAGCAAGTATTGTAGACGGAGGCAAAGGACGTCGAACAGTCGTAATTCCTCGAAAACCAGGAGTCTTTCCGATGCGAGCGTGTCTTGCCTGCCTGGGGATCCTGTACTTTGTGGCAGCGGTGGCCGCGGCCGACGAACCGTTGACGCTCAGCCGCGAGGGAAAGAGCGACTACGTGATCGTGGTGCCCCAGGAGGCGACGCCGGTGGAACGGACCGCCGCCCGCGAGTTGCAGACCCACCTGATGGAGATGACCGCCGCCGTGTTCCCGATCGTCTCGGAAGGGAACATGCCGGAGGGGGCCCCGCGGATTGTACTGGGCAACGGCCGTTTGACGCGCACACTGCTCCCCACGGTGGAGCCTGCCCGGCTGGCGCCGGATGCGATTTGCATCAAGACCGTCGGCCGCGATTTGGTATTGGTGGGGCATCCGCGCCGGGGCACGCTCTACGCCGTCTACACGTTTCTCGAAGACACGTTGGGCGTCCGGTGGTGGACCCCCGACGAAGGCCGCATTCCCAAACACACGACACTGACCGTGCCGCGGTTGGATGTCCGCTATGCGCCGAAAGTGATCGATCGGGCCCCGCGGTATCTGGCCACGTCCGACGGCGTTCCCTTTTCCCATCGCGGCATCAGCAAGGAAGAGCAGCGTTCGATGGGCGTGTTTTCCGCCCGGCTGAAGCTCAACGGGCAGGACCATTATTCGATCCCGGCGGAGTACGGCGGACCGAACACGCTGATCGGCTGGGTCCACACCTTTTCGGAGATCGCCCCGCTGTTGCCCGCCTCCAAGTATTTCCAAGATCATCCGGAGTGGTACAGCCTGATCCAAGGGAAGCGGCAACACAAGGGAGCCCAACTCTGCTTAACCAACGACGCAATGCGGCAGGAATTGACGCGCAACGTGTTGGAGCGGCTGCGCCAGACGCCCGGGGCCACGATGATCTCCGTCAGCCAGAACGACAATAGCAACCACTGCCAGTGCGAGCGGTGTCGGGCGGTGGAAGAGCGGGAAGGAAGCCCGGCCGGATTGATGATCGAGTTTGTCAACGCCGTGGCCGCTGAGGTGGAAAAGGAGTTCCCCGGCGTGCTGGTCGAAACGCTCGCCTATCAATACACCCGCAAACCGCCGCAGCATGTGCGTCCGCGCCCGAACGTCATCGTGCGGCTCTGTACGATCGAGTGTTCCTTTGCCGAGCCGTTGGAGACGGGCGAGAAGAACCGACCGTTTCGCGACGACATCGAAGGCTGGAGCCGGATTGCGCCGCAGCTTTACATCTGGGACTATGTGACCAATTTCCGCGCGTACCTGATTCCCCATCCGAACTACGCCGTATTGGCCCCCAATCTGCGATACTTCGTGCGGCACGGGGCGATTGGCATCTTCGAGCAGGGGGACAGCGGCAGCCGTATCGGCGAGTTCGTTCGCCTGCGTGCCTGGCTGCTGGCCCATCTCCTCTGGAATCCCGAGGCGGACGAGAAGCGGCTTGTCGACGAGTTTCTGAGGGGCTATTACGGGCCGGCCGCCCCTTATCTGCGTGAATACCTCCAGGTGATGAGCGACGCCGTCACCCGTTCGACGTACCGCCTCGGCTGCTACAGTCCCGATACGAAAAGTTGGCTGACGTTGGCCGACCTGAACCGGGCCACGCGACTCTTTGCCCAAGCGCTCGAGGCGGTGCAAAGCGATCCGGTACTTCACGAGCGTGTCCGGCGGGAACGGCTCCCGCTCGACCTGGTGTGGTTGCAGCGTTACGGCGAATTCAAGCGTCAGGCTGCCGAGGGAGGCGAGTTCCTCGGTCCAAAGGACCCTGTTGTCGCGTGTGAAGAGTTCCTCGCCTTGGCTGCCAAGCACCGCGTCGGCGAGTACCGCCAGGGCCGTCCGTTCAGCGAATACGAACCGGTGCTTCGCCGCAGCGTCGCCCGCTGAACCGCCGTCGGCCCGTCTGGGGACTGCCCAAGCAAAAGGCCGCGACGCAGCATCGCGGCCTTCTGCGTGATGGAGCGAACACGTTCAGACCGTCAGTCCCACCAGGGCGAGGAAACCGGGATCCGAACGGATCGGGTCAAAATCAGATTCGTTGTCAACCAAGCGACGGAGCGAGGCGTCGAGCGAGAGGGCCCGCGCAAGGTGCACCAAGGCCCGGCGGCGCTGTCCGGCCAGGCTCAGGTAGCAGGCCAGGTTGTAATGGACCAGCGGATCGGTCGGCTCGACGTCCAAGGCCCGTTCGAGGTCCTGGATGGCCAGATCGATCCGAGAGGTCCGTTTGTGACACCAGCCGAGTGCCAATTGGACATGAATGTTTTCGGGGATGGCCTGGGCCGCCTGGCTCAAAGGCTCCAGGGCCTCCTGGCAACGCCCAAGACTGCGCAAGGCCTCCCCTCGCAGATACAGGGCGTGTGGACTGCATCGAACTCGATCCCCCAAGCGAGCAAGCACGTCCAGGGCGTGCTCAGGCAACCCGATCTCCAGGTAGCCTTCCGCCTGGCGCTGATAGAGCTTCAGTCGGATTCGATCACGCGTGGTCACGACCACTCCTCAAGATTTGAGTAATTCCCCGATCTTCCGCACGGGGCAAATCTTAACCCAAGATTTCTACTCGATGCCCCCACGCTATTGTAACCGATTTCTTGGCAAATTTCCAAGTTGCGTATCTTAACATTTCGCAACTGAAAATCACTCAGTCAATAGGTGTTGATTCGAGCTGTCCGGGCGAGGACTGGAGTGGACTCCCTGCTTTTGATCTATCGGGTTTTTCAGGAGGCAGGAGTAGTAACTTCTTGGTAGGCTTCGACCAACGACTTTTTCGGTTTGGTCAACTTGAGGACCGGCGCAAACTCGGTGAACTGTTCGTCGATGAGTGCTAGCATTTCCGTGATCGTCGGCTGTCCCGATGGAAGGGCCTTTTGGTAGCACTGCTCGAACCGCTCGCATTCGGTCCACTGCGAATCGGGGGTGACCGGCAAGAGCGCGGAAAGGGCTACCGCCACTCGGCCCGGATCGGGGTTGGCCTCTTCAAGCCAACGGTCGATCTCCAGATGCTGCTCGATCAACGAGACAAACATCTCGGGCAAATTCCATTGGCGAGCCATCAGCCCGGCGGCTTGGGCGTGGGTCCAGCCGAAGGCCTCGCGTTCCAAGTCGGACAGACGCATCCGCCCATTGTCGCGGGCCTTGAGCAGCTTGGCATAGGCCTCGGGCGCTTCTTTGGCCAGCAAAGGAACGGACATGTCTTGCAGCAGAGCGGCGGTGAACGAGTCTTCGGCCTCTTTCATTCCCAGGTGCTTGCCGATCGCCCGCGCAAACAAGGCCCGGCGCAGCGAGTCGGTCCAGAGGCTTTTCAGATCAAACGGACCGCATCGCGGATTGGGCATCAGGCTGAAGACCGCGCTCCAGAGGGCGAAATTCTTGATCGTCCGGATGCCCACCAAGGTGATCGCCGCCTTCACGTTGGAAATTTCCCGCGCGAAGCTGAAGTACGACGAGTTGACGAACCGCAAGACCTGTCCGGTCAGTCCCGGGTCCGACTCGATCGGTGCGGCAAATTCACTGGGCCCGTTGTTGGGATCTTGGGAGAGTTCCAGCAATCGGATCGCGCTTTGGGGGAGCGCTGGAAGCTGAGCCCCTGCGAGGATCTTCTCAAGGTGGATGGACGGCATCGATGCCCTATTCATGACGTTGGTTTCCCCGTGGCCTCACATCGACTCGTGTGCAAGAGCCCGCGTTCGTGGAGACGTTCACGCGCTGGGCTCCTCGAAAACTCTAGGCCAAAACGGTAGCTGGAGCAAACGGCTCTGGTTGTCCTGGGCTCCTCAAGTGTCTTGCCATCCGCCCGATTGTGCCGGCCTGACGCTCTTGGCCGATCGGGCCGGAAGCGTTGGTTCCGAGGGTTGTCGCCTTGAGGCAACGGTGTTCCCCTGGGCTTGTGGCGAAAACGCCACCGTGGCGATCCGGCCACATTGCGGAGCACGGATTTCAAGTGACTGGCGTGCTTCACGTTAGGTCGGCAGGGACGAACTCCCTTGCCAACTGGTCTACCGGTTGCCCTTCGTCTGTTTCCGAACCGCCCTCGCGGCGACCGGCAGCGACGTGGTAGCAGGCTCAGGAGACTTGTTCGTGCGGTGGATTGGTGGGATCATATTGTTTCTGATGATCGTCGGCTGGGCGGCCGCCGAGTATCCGTTGGCCGAACCGCCGTGTGTTGGACTGGCCGCTACCGACTGGCGTTACACCAGCGAAGGTTGGCAGCGTCCCACCTGGCTTGACGCTTCGATCCCCACGCGCCAGCCCGCCCTCCATCCAGCAGTGATTGGCACGCTCCAATTGCTCGTCTCGCTCATGGCGTTGGTGGCGTTTCCGGCGTTCCGGGAACGGGTAGGGGGGAGAGACCGCTTCCGGGGGACGGGATTGCCGAACGCCCGGCGGCGAGCGAAACTTGAGGTTATGGATCGGTGTCCCCTCCATCCCATAACCGAGCGTCTGTGACATGCCCTGTTGCCGTCTCCCCCTTCTTGCTGCTGGGATTCTGCTCCTCCTCGTCGGCTGTCAGGTTGGGGCTCCCCCATCCTCCGAAGGGAAGCCCACGGTCGCCGTGACCATGATTCCCCATGCGTGGCTCGTGCGGCAGATCGGCGGGGAGCACCTCGACGTGATCACTCTGGTCCAGCCGGGGGAAAGCCACGAGACCTATCAGCCGAGCGATGCTCAGGTCAGCCGGCTGATGCAGGCCCACGTCTACTTTCGCGTTGGCGTGGCCGCCGAGCATGGACCGTGGTTTCAGACGCTCCGCGCTTCGAAGAAGCTGAAGGTCGTCGATTTGCGGCAGAACGTGCCGATGTTGGAGATGACCGAGCCCCACGATCACGAGGCCCACGATCACGAGGCCCACGCGCATGGGACGTCGCACGAATCGTCGGAAGACTCCTATGTGGGAAAGGACCCGCACATCTGGTTGTCGCCCCGTCGGTTGAAGATTCAGGCC
Organism: uncultured Planctomycetaceae bacterium; assembly: GCA_964558295.1. GTDB lineage: Bacteria > Planctomycetota > Planctomycetia > Pirellulales > Thermoguttaceae > JBDKTH01. The sequence goes on from CAZLDQ010000171.1 coordinate 9,112, forward strand.
CAGACGGTGGCCGCGACGCTTGCGGAACTCGACCCGGCCCATCAGGCTGATTATGCCGCCAACCTCACGGCCCTGACCCAGCGACTCGACGAGGTCGATGCCACGATTCGCAAGACGCTTGAACCCGTTCGGGGCAAGGCCTTTTTCGTGTACCATCCGGCCTGGGGCTATTTTGCTCACGACTACGGCTTGCGTCAGATCCCCATCGAGCAGGAGGGTAAATCCCCCAGTGACGAAGAGCTGACCCGGCTACAGCAGCAAGCCAAACAAGAAGGCGCCAAAGTGATCTTCATTCAACCGCAAATCGCCAGCCAGTCGGCCGACGCCGTCGCCCACGCGGTTGGCGGCCGGGTTCAGAAGATTGATCCGCTGGCCGAAGATGTGCCCGCCAATTTGATCCACGTTGCCAAAGTGATTGCGGCGGAGTGAGTGGCCAGTAGGCAGTAGGCAGAAGGCAGAAGAAAGATACTGAAGGCATTGCGAATAGAATACCTGTAATCTAAAATCCCAACCCCCAATCCCTAATCCCTAAATTCCCAGCCCGTTTCCCCTGTCATGTCGCACGTTGAACCAGTCGTCGATATCCGTCAGGTCAGCTTCGGGTATCCGCCGGAGGCGGAGAGGAATCTGGTGTTGGAGGAGGTGACGCTGCGGATCGAGGCGAGAGATTTCTTGGGGATCATCGGACCGAACGGCGGGGGGAAGACGACGCTGCTCCGGTTGATCCTCGGCTTGCTTCGGCCGCAACAGGGGACGGTGAGCGTGTTTGGACAATCGCCGCAAAAAGTGCGGGCGCGGATCGGCTATGTGCCGCAGCATGCGAAAATCGATCCGAGTGTGCCGGCCAACGTGCTCGACGTGGTGCTCACCGGCCGGTTGGCCCGTTCTTCGTGGGGTTTTCAGTACGGTCGGGCGGATGTGGACCAAGCTCGGGAAGCTTTGCGACGTACGGAGACCGAGGATCTGGCGAGCCGGCCGATCAGCGAGCTTTCCGGGGGGCAGCGGCAGCGGGTGCTGATTGCTCGGGCCCTGGCCAGCGATGCGGAACTATTGCTGTTGGACGAGCCCACGGCGGGGGTCGATGAGTATGTGGAACGCAACTTGACCGATCTGTTGCACCAGCTCAATGAGCGACTGCCGATCGTGATCGTCAGCCATGACATCTCCTTCGTCTCCACCCACCTGAAACGAGTCGCCTGCCTGAATCGCCGCCTGACTTGCCACACGGCCGAAGAGATCTCCCACTCGGTGATCTCCGAGATGTATCATGGGCACATCCGCGCCGTGCAACATCGCGACGAATGTCCCTTGTCCGACCCGGGCTGTCAGCAGGGGTGTCCCGGCCACACGCACCGTTAGCCTCACGCGGAACAGCTGCCGATGCAATTCTTCCACGACATGGCCCACAATCCGTTCCTGGTCACTGGCCTGGTGGCCGGGCTGTTGGCCAGCCTGGCCTGCGGGATCATCGGCCCCTACGTGGTGACGCGGCGGATCGTTTTTCTCAGCGGAGCGATTGCCCACATGGCCGTCGGAGGGATCGGAGCCGCCGTGTTTTTCGCGGCCACCTTTCCCGGCCTCTTCGGCTGGCTTAGTCCGCTCCACGGGGCGACCCTCTCGGCCCTGGCGGCGGCCGTGCTCATCGGGCTGGTGCACCAGCGGGTGGCCGAACGCACCGACACGCTAATCGGCGCCCTATGGGCCGTGGGGATGGCCGTCGGTATCCTCCTGATCAAGTTCACCCCCGGCTACCAGACCGAGTTGATGACCTACTTGTTCGGCAATATCAGCATCGTCAGTTGGGACCAGGTCCGGCTGATCTTCTGGCTCAACCTGGTCATCGTGGCCGTTGTGATCCTGTTTCACAAACGACTCCTGGCGATTTGTCTTGACGAGCAACAGGCCCAACTCCAGGGGATCAACGTCCTGGCCGCCAACATCGTGCTCTTGTGCCTCGTGGCCCTGACGGTGATCTCGCTCACGCAGGTCGTGGGGCTGATCCTGGTCATCGCTCTTATCAGCCTGCCTGCGGCCACCGCGGCGCATCACGTCGGCCGGTTGCCGTCGATGATGCTCGTCTCCACGCTCCTGTGCGGCGTGTTGACCACCGTGCCGCGAATCGCCGTCTATGGCACGGCGGTTAGTCCCGAGTCGGCAATCGTCCTGGCCGCCGGGGCAGTCTATTTGGCGAGCGTGGGCGTCCGGCAGCTTCGCCGGCGGTGAGGAGGGTGGATCGTGGAACGCCGTGCGTGTGGTGAACAAACGCACCGCGTGGATTGCCCCGCGTTGCTTCCATATCAGCCCCCCACTCCGACCACTTTCACCGAGCACCGATTGGCGTTAGAATGCCGGCATGCTCGTGCTTTCGCTCCAATCCGGCAGCAACGGAAACTGTATCTACGTGGAAACACGTGGGATTCGGCTCCTGTTTGACGCCGGGATCAGCGGCCGACAGGCCGAGGCCCGGCTGGCCCAATACGACCGCGACATCCGTCAGGTCGACGCCCTGGTAATCTCGCACGACCATAGCGATCACACCCGCTCGGCCGGCATCTTCCAGCGGAAATTCGGCCTGCCGGTCTACATCACGGCCGACACGCTCGACGTGCTCCAATCAGGCCACGCGGCGATCAGCGGGGGCACTCGTCTGTTTCGGGCAGGTCAGCCGCTCGTGTTTGGTGACGTGACCGTAGAGACGATCCCCACGCCCCACGACGGGGTCGACGGCGTGGCGTTCGTCGTCGACGACGGCCGCAGCCGGCTGGGAATCCTCACCGACCTCGGGCATCCCTTTCCCGAGTTGGAAACGGTCGTCGCTTCGCTCGACGCGATTCTGATCGAGAGCAACTACGATCCCGACCTGCTCGACCACGGTCCCTACCCCCCGTTCCTCAAACGCCGCATCCGTGGGCCGGGCGGGCATCTGTCAAACGACGAGGCGGCCCAATTGCTTCACACCTCCGGTGCCCGGCTCCAATGGGCCTGCCTGGGCCACCTTTCCGAGCACAACAACCACCCCGACCTGGCCCTCCGCGCCCACCGTCACCGGCTCGGCCCCAACCTCCCGCTCCACGTCGCCAGCCGCTACCAGGCCGCCGCGATGCTGGAGGTCTAGCCTCTGTGGCAAGCAGCGAATCCTGTCCTGTGCAAAGTGGTTGCGTCTCTTGTCGGCCTACGCTATGGTGGACTTATAGCAGCGGGGCGTTGATTTGGGGCTCCGCCGTCTGGGGTCGGCCAGCAGAGATTGCCTGGCTGTCGAGGCACCGGCAAAGGGAAGTCGGCGTGGGGTGCGCTTGATCGTTCTCATTCTTCTCTTTGCTGTCACCCATTTGAGGGAGGTGCCGTTCATGGTCCGTTACACGCGACAACAGCCTTGGCGTCGTTTGGCTTTCGGTCGAGGTTTCACACTCGTCGAGCTCCTGGTGGTCATCGCCATCATCGGCATCTTGATCGCCCTGCTGCTGCCGGCCGTGCAAGCGGCTCGCGACGCAGCACCCCGCACCCAGTCCAGCA
>CAZLDQ010000172.1:0-445 GCA_964558295.1 uncultured Planctomycetaceae bacterium
GACGGCCATTATAACTATGCTGGAGGGGGCGGGGCGAGGGGGAACAATGGGAAAAAGAGATCGCCGTACCCTCGTGTAGTGGGGGCTGGGGCCTGAGAGGGCTGAAATCGAGTGTTTGGATTGTATTAGCTCAACGATTCCTTCTTGCAACAGGGCGAGGGGCATTTGACGCGCGGGGGGGGAGTGGTAGACTAGACAATCCCGACCGAAGTTGCTTCTACCACGGCTTGAACCGGACAAATCCCGAGGCGGGTATCTTTGTCGCCGGGCCATTCTGACAACAGGAGGACACCCACGTGTTTCCGCAATCCCGGACTACGTATCACTTCATCGTTTGTATGATGGCCGTTGTCGTCGCCAGTCTGTCGGCTGCGGGCTTGACCATGGCCGAGTCGCCCAAGGTCAAGAATGTTATCGTGTTGATCGCTGATGGTTGCTCAAGCGC
>CAZLDQ010000172.1:455-12518 GCA_964558295.1 uncultured Planctomycetaceae bacterium
AGCAGGTTACCGCGATTCGTTTGGTTAAAGGAGGCCCCGTGGCGGTGGACGAGATCCGTTCGGGAAGGGTCAAGACCTTTATTGCCGATTCGGTCGTGGCCGATTCGGCTCCGGCGGCTTCTGCTTTTGCTACAGGGTGCCGGACCAATGCCAAATACATCAGTGTTGCGCCGGACGCCAAGACGATCTCTGTCGTACCTGCCCCGAAACCGGAAGACTACAATCGCCCGATGGCCACGGTGTTGGAGGGAGCCCGATTGCTGGGGAAGGCGACGGGGATTGTCTGTACCTGCCGAGTCAGTCACGCCACGCCGGCAGCCTACATGGCTCATGTGGTCTCCCGTAACGACGAACAGAGCATCATGGAGCAGGCGGTCTATCAGAACGTTGATGCTGTGTTTGGCGGCGGTGAAGAATACCTTCTGCCGGTGGGTGCGGGGGGGAAGCGGACAGATAAAGAGGATCTCCAGGCTGTGTTGCGGCAACGCGGGTATCAAATTGTCCGGAAGCAAGGCGAACTTGCCGAGCTTCGGACTGGGAGAGTGTTCGGGGTGTTCGCTACCAGCAGCATGGCACCCGAGATTGATCGAGCCGCCCTAGCCCCCACGGAGCCTACGCTCGAAGAAATGACGCGCAAGGCGATCGAATTGTTGTCCCAAGATCCCGATGGGTTCTTCCTGATGGTCGAGGGGAGCCAAGTGGATTGGGCTTGCCACGCCAATGACCCGTCGCAACTCGTTAGCGATTTGTTGATGTACGACAACGCGGTGGCCGCCGCCCTGGAATTTGCCAAGAAGGACGGCAATACCCTGGTGCTTGCCCTTTCGGATCACAACACGGGCGGGTTCTCAATTGGTAATACGGCGTCTAATTCGATATACAATCAAATGACAGTCGAAGCTTTCGTTGGTCCTCTGAAGAAGATGAAAGCGTCGGCTCCTGCCATGTGGCAGATGGTCGCTGTGGACAAGACGCCCGAGCGGGTCAAGGAGGTGGTCCGTCAGTGCTGGGGGATGGAGATCAGTGACGCCGAAGCCGCGGAGATTCTGCTCCGGGCCAAGGGGAAAACGAGTGACGCCCAAAACGCCTTCGGCGAGGTGCTTTGCCCGAAACACACCTTCGTCGGCTGGACGACGCACGGCCATTGCGGCGGCGATGTGCCGCTGGGGGCCTTTGGGCCTGGCCGTCCCACGGGCGTCTTTGATGGTCCCGAGATTGGTCGCATCACGGCCGATGCCTTGGGGGTCGACTTTGAACAACTGAACAAGCGGCTGTTTGTCGATGCCTCCGAGGCCCTGGCGGAGGCCAAAGTCACGGTCGACAAGACCGATGCAGCCAACCCTATCGTGAAGATCGAACTCCATGGAAAGACGGCCGAACTGCCGGTCAACAAGAACCTCTTGCGGATCGGCGAGCGGCTGGAAGAACTCGAAGGGGTCGTGGTCTACATCGCCACCACGCAAAAGGTCTACCTCCCCATGCAAGCCGTGAATCTGATTCGCGGTGAAGACACCGCTTCGTCGGCCACTGCTCAGAGCAGGTAATCGGTAGTCGTCCGTACACAGGAATTGGCTGAGGGCATCCGCTGGAATCCGTCCGGCGGTTGCCCGTTCTTTGTGACAACGTCGCGGCGATGATTCGTGGACGTCAGCGGATCAGCCGCACTTCCCAAGGCTGGAGCGTGATCGATTGGACCCGCCCGGCCCAGGTGAGCTTGCCCGTCTGCGGTGTTTCCGTGACATTGACGAGGACCACCGCTTGGGAGCCGTCGGAAGCTTCGAAGGCGTTATGCAGGATGGCCGCAAAGCGTCGCTTCTGGAACTCGAACGATTGGGTCTCCAGCTTCGGCGGATGGAGCATTTTGCCGAGGAGGAGATAGGGCCGCCCTTCACCGTGGAACAGCTCAACCCACTGACGCATCAGATTGTGATCGGCCGGTTTGTCGGGCCGCTGCACGATCACCGTGGATCCGTCGGGCCGCACCTCTTCGAGGGCCATGTCGTCGATCCAAACGGTGCCTGGGCCGTTCATGTGGAGCATGATGCGGAGCAGTTGGGTGCCCTCGGGCAATGTGAACGTCACTTCGCTTCGGGTCCACTGGCCTTCGCTTTTCGGCATGGGGATATGCCACGAGCCGGTCAATTTCATCCGGTCATTAAACGCGCCGAGCCCGATGGCGTTTCGTTCCTTGAGATCGGAGCTTTTCATCCAGACGCTCACCCGGTAGGTCCGCCCGACCTGCAAGTTGTCGCTGACACTGACATTCTGTGAGACTTGGACGATCTCCCCCGGCGTATCGTTCGTCAGCCGGAGACTGTAGCGGCCACCGTGGTGCTGGGCCTCGTCATGGGCGGCCTCGCCGCTGTACGCTTTTCCTTGGTAGCCGTCCACCTTATTCCAGCCGGCCGGGGCCGTGTTGATCCTGTCTTCAAAATCGCCGCCTTCCAGGACTGGGCCTGGCATGATGCACTTCGATGGAATGAAGTGGGGGATCTGGCCGTTGACCAGGCAATAGGCTGTCTGGAGGTGGTTACCCGCGTGGGGATTGCTTTGGAACGTGGGCAGGTATTCGTGATAGAGATAGTTGAACACAGAAGCCGGTTCGCCGTTGTCCCCTCGCATCACTTCCCAGTCGCGGTAATCCTGGATGGCTGCCTGTTGAATGAACAGTTCGTTGGGCTCCTCGAAACAGACGACCGCCTGGGGATCGATTTTCCGGCAGGCCTGAAGCATGGTTTCAAGCTGCTTACGGAACACGTCGGTGGCCCAGGGGCCGGGGCCGGGAACATGGCCGTGAGTTGTGCTGTAGCAGGCAGGAAAACGCCCACCGACCACTTGATCGAGCTGCACCATGTCGGCTCCACGCTGGACCAATCCGACGGCAATCTGGTTCAGCCAGTCGATCGTCCAAGGGTCGCCCGGGCACATCGTGGCACACTCACCGCCCCGAAGCCAACTTCGTCCGCTGACGATTACCTTGCCATCGCGTCCACAAACGGCGTGGGCCCTTGCCGTGGCGTCGAACCTTGTCCGGTTGTCCCAGGCAAAGGTCCCATCGGCCTGCTTGTTGTAGGTGACCGTGTAGTGGTAGCCCGAGGGCCAAAGGAACGTGTGGCCGCCGAGGCTGCGCCCCAAGCGGGTCAACTCCTGGAACTTCTCGTCGGAGGGGAAGACCGGAAAATAATCAGGCGTAACCCAGCAAGCAACTTTCTCCCAGCCCCAATAGGCGATGATCAAGGGAGTGGCTTTGGGGAAGTTGCCACGCCAGTAGCTCTTCAGCCACATCTCGATCATCGACGGATTCGCCAGCCAGTCGCGATGGAAACGGACCATGGCCGGACCAGCCTTGAGCCACGCCGGGATGTCCTCCCGGGCCCCGAATGTTCGTTCGCACCACGGTTGACGCACGGCCCATTGCTTGTAGATGTCGGCCGCATCGCGCCAGTCGGTTGGCGTGGCCGGATCCGCACTCCGGAATGACGTATGCACGATGTCGTAATCGAGCGCGTAGACGCCTTGGCTGAAACACGGATGCAGCCAGGTCAACGCCAGACCTTCGTCCGTCCGTGTTGCAACAACCTCCTTGGGATATCCTCGCGAGTCCAAGGCGGCAGTCATCAGGCCACCGGTGTTGTCGTAGTAGCAGCCAAACTGTGCGGCAAGACTGCCCGGTTGGCCCCCGCTCACCGACCAGCCGGGGGTTGCGGCGGAGGGGTGATAGACACCCCCTTTCGTCTTGCCCAGTACGACCGCATCGGTGGCTTGCGAGGCCGGCGGTGTCCGCAGCACGAGGTAGGGAAACCGCACACGTTCGAGCACGACGCCCTCAGGAAGGCTGGCCTCAATGCGCCATCGAAGCATCGGATCGCCGGCGCTTGCGGTAACGGTGCAGACAACCCGCCCCGGTCGCCCTGGAAACTCCGAAAACTCGGCTTGGCCCGTTGTGCGCGTGCCCGTAAAGATCCGGCGCAGAACCACCTTCTTGGCATCGCGGCTGGAGAGCGTGAATCGCTTTCCTGTTGGATCAGCACTGGCCGAAAGTTCCAGTTGGAACAACTGCGGGGCGGCCTGCTTGGCGAGTAGTTCCCGGTTGGTGACAAGGTCTCGAAGAGACGCGGCCGCCCCCGCGGCCTTCGTGGAGAGTGTCACGGAAAGCCGTTCATTCTCGACCGTCACCTGATCAGTCGCTTGGACCGTAACGGTGGACAAGAGCAAACACAGACTTGTAAGAGTACGGAAAAAGATGTTCTTCATGCTTAGCCTTCGGGTGCGAGTGATCAATGGGGTGAGGGCGGCAACGGTCACAGCTTTGGGAAATCAGTATTTCCCTCGGATATGAGCTGCCACCTTGTCCTTGTAAAACTGCTGGAGCTGCTTGTGGAGCTTGTCCGCAAGTGGCGGCAAGTCGGAGGCGGCCGCATTAGCCCGCGCCTGATCGGGCCGTCTGGCGCCAGGGATGACCGTGGTCACCGCGTCGAAATCCAGGCACCAACGCAAGGCGAATTGAGCCATCGTCGAGCCTGGCGGAACCAGCGGCTTGAGTTCCTCGGTCAGTGCTACCCCTTTTTCGAATGGTAATCCGGCAAAAGTCTCCCCCACGTTGAATTGCTGCCCGTCGCGGTTAAACGTCCGGTGATCGTTGGCGGGGAAGGTGGTCTCGGTGGTCAGCTTTCCGCCCAGCAGTCCGCTGGCCAGCGGTAGGCGGATGATCAGGGCAACCCCCTGCTGTTTCGCTCTTTCGAACAACACATCAATGGGCTTCTGGCGGAAGATGTTGAAGATAATCTGGAGCGAAGCCAATCCCTCCTGTTTGAGGCACCAGAGGGCTTCGTCCATCGATTCCACGCTTGCGCCAAACGCCCTGATCTTCCCCTGCTGCTTCAATTCACGAAGATGCTCGAAGACCTCATACTGCTCAAGCATATCGGTTGGGATGCAGTGCGTTTGCGTCAAGTCAACGGCCTCCACCCCCAGACGCCGCAACGAGTCTTCGGTGTGCTGGATGACCGCGGCACGGGTGAAGTTGTCCGGCCAACCCGGCTTGGGGTTGAGCCCGAATTTCGTCGCAAGGAAGAATCGCTCACGCTGGCACTCCTTGAGGAACCGGCCGATGAGCGATTCACTCCGGCCCATCCCGTAGATGTCGGCCGTGTCGATGAATGTCACACCGGCCTCCGCAGCAGCTCGCAGGGTTTCGAGGGCTTGCTGGTCGGGCAATGTACCCCATTCCGTGCCGCCAAGTTGCCACGTGCCCAAGCCGATTTCTGAGACGTGCCGGCCAGTCTTGCCAAAAGGACGCAAGTGCATGGGAGAGTTTGAGGTTGGAAGACACGGATGCCGAGACTCTCATTGTAGCTGAAAATACGCCCAACGGAATCCCATCACACCAGAGGCGGCCAACTGACGTCAACCCGCGTGTGTAGGCGGGAGGCGAGCTGGGGAATCTGCTCCCGCTGGTCGGCTAGATGAGCAGCCACCGCCCGAGGGGAGAGCTGCTCGGCTTCCTGACAGAGCACGATGTCTCCGTCGGAATCGAACACCATGGTTGGCTGTTCGTGCAACTGCTGTTGGACCGCTTGGCGAACCCCGTCGCCATCGGCATTTTCCGGGATGACGAGCAACAACCGTTTCGCCGCCCCACAGGCCAGCAGCCTGGGAATGGCCATATTCAGGCACGTATTGAGCCCGGCGGAAGTTGGATCGGGGGCATGGCCGGGCGGCGGGAAGAAGTTGGTGATGTTGATTTGCTTCAAGGCGTGGAGCACGGCCGTTCGTGCCGTCGTTCGCATCCGTGCCAGAAGAACCAAACGCGCCTCCGAATCGCGTTGCAACAAAAAGCCAAGGCCTCCATGCTCGCTGAAACAGGATACCTGCAACTGCTGGTCGAGCTGTCGAGCCATTTCGCCCATCTGGGCCTGGAGTGTCTCGATCAAGGAGGAGGATGCGCCCGGTATACTGCTGGCGACCTCCGCCAGCGAGGCAGGCGCTTTGAACTCGTCGGCAAGGCAGCTTAGCTCGCGTTTCAACTCTCCTAGCCGTCCAGCCAAGGCGGCGGTTTGACGCGCAACGGAGCGACAGCACTTGAGGGCCCCTTCCAAGAAAAGCCGACGCTGCCGGTGGGGGTGGACCTCGGGCGAATCGAGTTCCGCCGCAAGGAGGAGTTGATCGTTGTTCGATCCGGCAACTGCTCGCCGGCTTGTCTTCTTCGACACCGCCTTTTGCACCGCGGCAGCCAATCGTTCTTCAGCCTCCTGAAGCAAGCTGGCGAGATCGGCCTCCATGGCTCGCAGATGTTCGACAAACCACTGGGCCGCCTGCAGAGCGCCTCGAACCCGAACCTCCGGGTTGTCCACTTGCTGGAGGACCCAGTCGTTAATCGCCTTGGCTTGTTGCGTCGCGAGTTCGTCAAACGAGCTTGCCGGCGGCGCCGGTGGGACGGGATCACCCGCCGTTCGTTGCAATTCGTTGCGTGCGCTGCGTGGGGCGGAGGCCTGTCGCGTTTCCCCAAACTGATTGGCTTGCTCGAGGAGTTGTTGCGCATTCAATTGGAGAGCAGCGGCTTGCTGGCTGGCTAATCGCACGACTTCCTCAAACCGTGTCTCCTCGCCACACCAACGTTCCACCACCCGCGCACAGAGGAATTCTGTAGCGGCCGTGGGGAGACTGCTTTGTGAGTAGCCGATCTGACATATGGAAAACGTGCGCAGCCGTTGCGCACCCGAGGACGAATGGTGTGATGCGGATGTCTCTTGGCGGCACTTGTCGAAGAACGTGCCGGCCCCGGTCACCGCATTGAGGTACAGGTACTCGGCCAGTTCATCCGTTGCGGCGTCGAATTGCCGTTCGTCATGGTCGTCGCCGAGGTGGACCAGATAGGTATGAGCGAAGGGGCTGGCACCTTGCATGGCCGGCAAGCCTCCATCCGGATCGCCTGGATAGCGGCCGGTGCGACTGTAATGGACCAGTTCACTCAGGCAGGAATAGGCATTGGCGGCGGCCAACTCGCGTTGGGCGGAATTGCGCCCCGTGGAGTGGACCAAAAGTCCGCAAAGGCCGTCGTGAGAGAGCCCGAGGCCTGTGAGCACCTTGCGCACGGCGTAGGCCACGTCGAGGACCATGCCGCTGCCAGTGCCGCCGGAGATGGACGCCACGATGAACACTCGCGGATAGTCGTTCGTAGTCTCCAGGCCGACCGCTTGGCCTGACGTGGACAAGGCGTCGGGGGCTACCATCGACGCAAGCGTTGTACGAAGTTGCTCCAAAACTTGGCGAGCCCGATCAATGAGGGCAAGCCGCCCCAAGGGTCGGAGCCCTTCCGTTTGCAGAGAGCGGGGAATGTTGTAGAGCCAGCGCCGGCTCAACCAAAGCAGGAGCTTTTCCGAATCCTCGCGGTAGTCCTGGCACCGGCGCAGCGGCAGGGCGATGGTCTCGTGGGGTTTCAACGCCGCCGCATCCTCGCTCCGCGAAGCGTGGGATAGGGCCTTCACGTCGGTGTCCAAAAGAAGCATTCGCAAGGACGGAACGGCCGACAGGTCGGCGAAACGGTCGTTTAGCCGACGCCGCAGACGCTGCAAGGTCCGCCCCGCCGTTCCGCCTATTCCAAGGAAGAGGGTCGGCCGGAAGCGGTATTCGGCCGGTGACACCTCCACCGGCGGCAAGTCTCGCACCAGCAGAGGCTCTTCCGGCTCGACCGGCATTGCCACGGACTGGGCAACACGCGACGAACGGTGGATTGGCGGCCGTTCGCCGGTGAACTGTATGGTCTTCTCCACGTTCGCGGCCGGTGCGTCGGGAGAAGCGACTTTTGCCGGCGCCGAGACTTCAGTGACTTGGGAGACCGTGGGTGAAGTCGGGACCTCGGCCTCTCCTTCAGTGCACACGCGAGGGCTTCGAGCAACCACCTCGACCGATGTCCGGCTGGCTGCCAAGAGGTTGTCGACCATTGCCCGGCAAGTGGGGAATCGTTCCTCGGGGTCCTTGGCCAGGGCGCGGGCGATTGTCTCGCGGTCTGCGGGAGGGAGCGTGGCGAGTTGAGGACGACTGTTCAAATGTTGTGCGGCCAATTGGGCCGGGGTTCGGCCAGGGAACGGCAGACTCCCGGTCAACAATTCCTGATACACGATCGCCAAGCTGTACTGGTCGCTGTGCAGGCTGGGGCTGCCGTCAAACACTTCCGGGGCGGCGTAGACTGGCGTCAAGCCCGTCGGCATCGAAACCGTGTTGTTGTCGATGTCCTTGACGAGTCCGAAATCCGCTACTTTGACACGTCCGCCGAGCACCAGGAGATTCTCCGGCTTGATGTCCAAGTGCTGCAGCGTATATCGCTGGGACATGTAATCCAGCGCCTCGGCTGCGTCTTGGAGGTATTGGAGAAGCTCTTCGCGGGGGATCCCCACGAGCCCGGAGGATCGGCACTCGTCGTAGCGGTCCTTGAGGCTTTGGTCGGCCAGTTCGGTGACGACCATCAACTGGCCGTCAACGACCTCGATCCGTTCCAGCGAAAGGAGGAATGGATGACGGACTTCCTTGATCCGGGAAAGAGCCTTGAGTTCGGCAGCCGCTCGCTGATCGTCGAGATAGCCGTAGACGAACTTGACTGCCTTGGCCAGTCCGCCGGGGGCTTCGGCCCGCCAGACCTCGCCGTATCCCCCTGCCCCGATACGCTCCACGAGCGCGTAGCCGGAAATCAACTCATTCGATCGTAGGATGGCAGGTGACACGGTTCGGGTTTAGTTGTTCAAGACGGGTTGGGGATGACCAAAAAACGTTCCTTCTCCAAACCGGCATCCCAGTTCCCGGCAGGCGTCTGTCTCCGCTTCGTTTTCCAAGCCGGCGGCGATGATCTCGCAGCCGTAATCGGTGCCTGCCCGAACAACGGAGCGAAGCTGACTCTCGCGCTGCCGGTTGCGGTGGAGATTACGGACCAACGAAGGGGCCAGTTTCAGGAAGTCGGGGCGGATCTCCTCGGTTTCCAAAACCCGCATCTGGGCGGCCGAAAAACCGTCATACGCTAGAGCTATTCCCCGTTGACGCATTCGGCTGCACAACTCGCGGAAATGGGGGAGATCGCAGACGGCGCCTTGCGGAATCACAACGGTCAAACGCCGCGCATCGCCCACTAGGTCGGCGAGTACGCCGAGCGTGTCCGCCAGGCTCGCCGTACCCATTTCCGAGGCATCAACAGGCAGAAAAAGGTCGGCCGCCTGGGGCAGGCCCCTGCTCTGCTCCGTCGCAGCCAGCCGGCGCAGATGACGCAGTCGGCCGGTTACTCGGCATTCACACTCCAGTAGGTGACGCTCGGCCGAGGCCCGGGCGCGTTCCGGACCGCTCCGGTCGTCCAATGCCTCAAAGGCAAACGGCCGGCCGTCAGCCAGTTCCACAATCGGTTGGAACACGGTGGACAGTGAACAAAGGGTGAGCGTCTGATGGAGCCGACGAAGCTCGCAGATCAGATCCGTCGGCGAATCAAGTAAGGTTTCGTCCTTCGCGTTGCCGAGAATCTGCGTCACTGCGCTGGCACGCACGGATTGGCCGAGGAAGAACGTCAACTCCACATCCGCGACCACCAACACATCGCCGTCGTTGAGCACCGACTGGTCGATTCGCCGACCGTTCAAGAAAGTGCCGTTTGTGCTGCCGAGATCTTTGACCCGATAGCCGTCTTCTTCCAGGGTGATCGTCGCGTGTTCCCGCGAAACGCGGCTGGAGTTGATCTGCAGGTCGGTCGACTCATGACGCCCGATGGTGAAGGGGAATGACTCCAAGTAACTGCGTCGCGGCGGGCCGGCGGCGGTCGGATAGTATTCCAGCCAAGGGGACCCAACTGCCGGTTCGTGCATCACTTGCGTTTGCATACTTGGCAACCATTCAAGCTGCGCGGCGCCGAAAACGGCACGCGCGGAAGTTGCATCTCCAAATCGTGACAAGATACCGCCGAAAAAGGAGACTTAAGGCGAAAACATGATTTCGGTCGCCCCGCATCGAAAGTCTAGCTTCCTTTCTGCTCGATGGTGGTCTGCAGTGATGTTTGTGGCGTCTCCGCTCACTCTAATAGGGGAGGCAGGCTGGTTGCCAGGCGGTCGGCGTGGTCGACAATTCGCGATTGTCTCCGGAAGATCGAATCTGACCGGGGGCGTCTCGAAATCGCTGGAATAACCCGGCAAAACGGAATAGATGGACCATGAGGGCAACAAACTTGAGGCGGATTCCGCCCGTCGTTCGGCCGGTTGTGACGTAGAGTTGAGAAGTCCCACTCCGTGAACCCTTTTCGACAGGGGACCGAACGAACAGGCGAGGTGGCAATCCGTGCGCACCGTCTCAAAAAGGTCGATCTACTTATGAGTTCCCGGCCGTTGAGTCTTCTGTTGGTCACCGAGGACCGCCGGTTCCTCCGGCAACTGTCGAGGTTTTTGCAGGCGTTTGGCTACCAATTGCGTCAAGTCGCCGACCTGCATCAAGCGGCCACCGTCTTGGACGGGCCGCGGCCGGATCTATTGATTGTCGACGCTGATCCTGAACTCCCCGAGGCCTTGGAACTCTGCCGCTTGGCGTCCTCGGGAGACGACCGCTTGGGGTACATCTACACCATGTTGATGATCCGGCAACCGCGGGCCGACGACCTACGGCAGGCCCTGGAAGCCGGGGTCGACGACTTTTTGGCCAAGCCCGTCGTTTATGCCGAACTCCTGGTCCGTCTGCGCGCCGCGGCTCGCACTCTCGAATTCGAACGTCGCGTGCGACAGCAGGCTGACCTGGAGCCGGTCTCCGGGCTGCCCAGCCGCGCCGCGTTTTTCCGTCACCTGGAGCGGGAACGCCGGAAGCCCGACGGCGGCGCGGCGTGTGTCTTGCTCGACATCGATCATCTCCGCCGCATCAACTATCTCCACGGTCATGCGGCCGGCAATGCCTTGCTCCAGAACGTGGCGGCCCGGCTGCGCGAGCTTTGTCTCCCTCCGGCTGTTCTGGCCTCGTTCGGCGGAGGGCAATTTGCCGTTCTGCTTCCCGGCTGTTCCGACGCCGAGGCTGCAGCCCAAGCCGAACAGATCCGCCAAGCCCTCATCGCCACGGAGTTCTCCGCCGACCGGGCGGTCCTGCGCTTGACGTTCAGCCTTGGAATTGCCTCCCTTGAGCCACAAGACCGCTCGCCCCAACCGGCCCTTGATCGGGCGATGACGGCCCTGCAACTGGCCAAGAATTCCGGACGCGATTGCATTGTCCAGTTCGGGCAGTTCGATGGCGAGACCCGCGCCTGGTCCGAACTGGCCGCGCCGGGGAAACTCTTTGAACGAACCGTGGCTCGCGACGTGATGACCCCCTGGACCTTGCAGCTTCAGGCCGAGCAAGGTCTTCGTGAAGCGCTTGCCCTGCTCCGCCAGACACGCCTCACCGCCGCCCCGGTCGTCGACGCTCAAGGAAATCACGTCGGAATGCTCTTCGATAGCGACCGGCTGACGACGTCTGGCGAGGCTGAGCACCGGACCCGCCGGGTGGCCGAGGTCATGACGGCCGACGTCCCCTATTGCGAAGAAGACACGAGCTTCTCCCGGCTGATGGAGATCTTCACTCAAGACGCCTGCTCGCTGATCAGCATTCTCCACAACGGCAAGCCGACCGGCTTCGTCACCGCCGAAGGCCTCGCCTCGCTTGGCAAGCCGCTCTTCGCCGACCACTTCGCTCCCTCCGGGCCTTTCTCCATCGCCTGCGACTACCTCCGCGTTGCCGACGATCCAGTGGAACTGACGCCGTAGACTGGTACGCGTAATTCGCCAGAGTAGAATTGCGTCTGGTTCTGGTTTCCGGGAGAGTGTGGTCCAGTTGGAGCAGACGATCTGGGGGAGCGACACGCCATTGGCGGATTTCGACAAACGCGGCCAGACGTGTTCCCGCGAACTGCCACAAAAACGCTCTGATGTGATCCGGTGGTGTTCGGGCACGGTCGGAACCGCACAGAGCGCCAAGCCTTGTGCCAATCGACTCCATTGTCACACTGTTGGGCATGGGGTGCTTCTTCTGTTTTGTTTCAACGGAAGTGGCACAAAGCCCGGGGTCGGTTAAGCAACAGTC
>CAZLDQ010000173.1:0-12421 GCA_964558295.1 uncultured Planctomycetaceae bacterium
TTGAGGAGGCTTAGCAGAAGCTGCGACGGGAACAGCGAGTCCCTTCGGGCGCAGGCGAGGTTTTTTCAGGTGCGTTACCCCAGCTCGTTGGAGGCTCTCCAACCGCTGCTTCACCATCCGCACGACGCGGCCGACCGTGGGGTCTGTCTGCTGGGCCATGGGCACTCCCGAGCTGAACCTAAGGCGTTTGCATATTGCTCTTTAGTATACCGAGCGTCGGCGGGCCGGAAACGGGGGAGGCCGTTGCGTCCAGCGGGGCGGCTACCCGCCCTACCGTACGGTAGCCCTCCCGCGGCCGATCAATTATCATAAAAGGGGGTTTTATGCGGCCGGCTCAAGGGGGTCAGAGAGCCGAACCGGCGTGGGGAAGAGCAGGGCGTTTTCATCCTTTGGATCAGTACGTTATGGGTGTCCCACAGGTAGTCATCGTCGGCCGGCCGAATGTCGGCAAGTCGAGCATTCTGAATTGGCTCGCCGGGCGGCGGATCGCCATCGTCGACCCAACGGCCGGCGTTACCCGGGATCGGGTGACGTACCTGATGCAGATCAACGATCGCTATGTCGAGTTGGTTGATACGGGGGGGATGGGAATCAAGGATTCCGACAATCTCACAGCGCACATCGAAGAGCAGATTGCCACAGCCATCGACTCGGCCTCCGTGATCCTGTTCGTGGTCGACACGCGGACTGGGCCTACGGCGCTGGACGACGAGGTTTCCAAGCGAATCCGTTACGTCAACGTGCCGGTGATCTGCGTGGCCAACAAGACGGATGCCCACGAGATGGAAGCCCTGGCCGACGAGTTCTATCGCTTCGGACGTAAGGTGCTCAAGATCAGCGTCCATCAGGACCGTGGCCGGTCGGATTTGCTCGATGCGATCTACGAGAAGCTGCCGGCGGTGGCTGACGACGAAACCGTTGCCGAGCCGGTCATGAAGCTTGCCATCGTGGGCCGGCGGAACGTGGGCAAGAGCACGTTTATCAACACGCTGGTCGAGGCGGAACGGATGATTGTCAGCGAAGTGCCCGGCACGACCCGCGATAGCGTTGACGTGCGATTCGAACTCGATGGTGAGGTTTTCATGGCAATCGACACCCCCGGGTTCCGCCGGCGTCAGAGCGTGTCGACCGACATTGACTTCTACGGGACCCATCGCGCCCAGCGGAGCATTCGTCGGGCGGACATCTCATTGTTGTTTTTCGACGCCTCCCAGCGGATCAGCAACGTCGACAAGCAGCTGGCCGATTACATCTGCCAGCAGTACAAGCCATGCATCTTTGTGGTCAACAAGTGGGACCTGTTGGTGGACAGCATGCCGACGGAACGCTGGGTGACCTACCTGCGCGAGACGTTTCGCACCATGTGGTATGTGCCGATCGCCTTCATCACCGGCCAGACGGGCAAGAACGTCAAAGCCTTGTTGAACCACTCCAAATCGATCTTCAAGCAGGCACGCAACCGGGTACCCACCGCCCAGTTGAACAAGGTCGTCAAGGCGGCTCTGGAGCGCAACCCACCTCCGCTCTACCACAATCGCGCGGTGAAGATCTACTATGCCACCCAGGTGGCCGGCGAACCGCCGACGATCGTCCTGTTCTGCAACAACCCGAAGGCCGTCTCCCGACCCTACCAACGCTATCTGCTGGGAATCTTCCGCGATCACCTCCCCTTCCCCGAGGTCCCCATCAAGCTTTATTTGCGCAAACGCGAATCGACCGGCGGTGGTGGCGAAGAGGCGGAAGAAGCCGAGTCGTCAGAAGAATAGGTGCGGTAAAGCATGCGAGAGACGATTCTAGTCACGGCGCTGGCCTATACCAAAGGCGAGTCTGTCTTTCGAGCCGCTCAGGAGTTCGATCTCCAGCCGGCACCGCAGGAGGAGATGCAACTGGCCGAGATGGTCCTTGCGCACAACTGCCGGGCGGTGATCGTCGGCGCACAGCCGTATACGGGACCGCTGTACCAAGCGTTGGGTCGCACGGGACAAGGACGCGGAGCGATCCTCGCCCGGTTTGGCGTCGGCCATGACAATGTGGACAAACGGCTCGCCCGGGAATATCAAATTGTCGTGACCAACACCCCCGGTGTGCTTGAGGCCAGCGTGGCCGAGCATACGATGTGGCTGATCGGCAGCCTAGTGAAGCGAATTCCCCAACTGGACGCCCAGATGCGTGTGGGGCGTTTTCCTCCATGGATTGGTAGCGAGATCTGCGGGAAGACCTTGGGAATCCTTGGCTATGGGGCGATTGGACGGCGCGTGGGGATGATCGCCCATTTCGGTTTCCGGATGCGGGTCATCGCGGCCAACTCGCGTTCAATCGAACAGTTTGAACGCCAAACCGGCAAGAGCTTCAACGAGCTTCGAGCCACTTGGGGCCTGGACCTCTACACCAACAACGCCGACGAGATCTTTCGCCAAGCCGACGTGGTGAGCCTTCACCTCCCGGCCAAACCGCAGACGCGGCATTTGGTCGATGCCCGGCGGTTGGCCTTGATGAAACCTGGGGCGCTGTTGGTCAACACGGCCCGAGGGTCGGTCGTCGATGAGCAGGCCCTTTACGATGCGTTGGCTTCCGGTCGGCTCGGCGGGGCCGCCTTGGACGTATTTGAGCACGAGCCGTATCAGCCGCTTTCTGCAGAGAAGGATCTGCGCACGCTGGCAAATGTCGTGCTCACGCCCCACACCGGCTCGAACACCACGGAAGCCAATCGGGCGATGGCCCAAGCGGCGTTGGAGAATGTCGCCAGCTTTTTTGCTGGACGTCTGGAGCGACTCAGCCGGGTGGACGTGGAACGGTGAAATCCCAGACGGTTACTCCAGCAACTCACGGTAGAGCGCCGTGTAGCGATCGACCATCTTTTCGATGCTGAACTCCTGTTGGACGCGGAGCCGGGCGGCTGCGCCAAGACGTTGGGCCAACGCGGGGTCGTTGAGGAGGTTGTTCGTGTGGCGGGCCAGTTCGGCGGCGACTCTCTTGTTCACCGTGGACGCGGTCGGCGCACGAGGCCCCGGATCGATCAGATAGCCGGTTTCCTCCGGGATAACCAGATCGCGGGTGCCGGGTATGTCGGTCGCCACGACTGGTATGCCGACCGCCATGGCTTCGAGGATCGCGTTGGATTGGCCTTCATAGCCGCTGGGCGACCAAAGCACCTCCAAGTGCGGCATCAGACGGGGCACGTCGTTGCGGTGTCCGAGGAAGTGGACCTTGTCGGAGAGCTCGCATTGTTGGCGGAACCTGAGGAGCCGGTCGCGCTGCGGCCCGTCGCCGATGACCAGCAGATGCACGTCCTGACGCACGACCTTCAACAGGTCGGCGGCCCAGATGGCGTCCTTGACCCGTTTTTGCGGCCAGAGCCGTCCTACGAGGCCCACCAGATGACAATCGTACGGCAACCCTAATTCCGCCAAGATCTGTTCGCGGGTCGTGGAACAGGGTGGCGCCGGTGGGACTGCATTCGGGATCACGACGAATTTCTCATCCGGCAAGCCGTGACGCACATAGAACTCGCGTACTGCCGAGCTGTTCGTGGCGATTCGGGCGGTGCGTCGGGCCAACATGCGGTCGATGGCCAAGTCGATCCAGCTCTTCCACGGATCGACGCAGCGTTCTCCGGCTACCAGACACTTCACCCCGCAGGCAATCCCGGCGGCACGGCCATAGGCATTCGCGGCAAAGAGCCAAGTGTGCAAAAGGTCGGGTTGGAGGTGGGCCACCAGTCTCTTCAAGCGGCCAAACGCCCAGGGATCAAGCTTCCACCGCTTGCCGATGAGGGTGACGGGAACCCCGGCCTCCTGCAATTCGGTCATCAGCGGGCCGCTGCGGGTGAGGACGGCCACATGGACATCAAAATCCTTCGGCAGCCCACGGACCAGCAGCGACATCTGCTTTTCCGCGCCGGCGCGATCGAGGGAGGGGATCAGGTGGAGGATACGCTTTTTCACGGATGGTTTACCGTAGGCGGAGGAGGTCGTCAAACAACGCCAAGTGGGCGTCAGCCATGGTGGCCAGGGAAAACTGCTCGTGGACCAACGCCCGGCCGGCGGCAGCCCGGGTGGCCGCGGATGCCGGGTCGGTGAGGACCTGTACGAGCGCCGCGGCCAGGGCGGCTGGATCGTCCGGTGGCACCAGCAACCCCTGCCGGGTGTGGGTAATCAGTTGGCGGTTACCAGGAATGTCGCTGGCCACGACCGGGACCCCGGCGGCCAGGGCTTCGAGCAGGGCCAGCGACATGCCTTCTTCCCTAGAGGGTAACACAAACAGATCGGCGGCGGCTAGTAGTTCGTCGACCGTGTCGAAGACGCCGGCCAGCACGACTCGCCCCAGCAACCCTTGGGCCTCGATCTGCGACTGCAACTCGCGGTGGTAGGGCCCCTCGCCGGCCAGCCAGAGTCGGGCCTTGGGCAACTGGGCACTCAGGAGCCTCCAGGCGGCCAGGAGCGTGTCGAGTCCCTTGGCCTGATCGAGCCGGCCAGTGTACACCGCCAGCAGCGGGGTCGGATCAAGCTGCAACATCGGATTGGCGGCCGCCAGGGTCGCCCGGGCTTCGGCTTTCTGGGCTGCGTCGGCTGGCGGCGGAAGGGGGACGCCGTTGGGGACGAAATGGACGCGAGAAGAGGGATAGCCGGCTGCGACCAGTTCGGCTTCGATGGCTCGGCTGGGGGCCACGACGGCTGCGGCCTTCTGGCAACGGCGACGAATCCAGCGACCGAAGTTGGCCGTCGCTTGCCAGTGGCAATCGCCCGAGTGGCCTCCTCCTTCCGCTCGCAGCACGACCGGCGTCCGTCCGCTGACAGCTCCCAGTGCCGCGTAGGCGTCGTGCTTGAGCATTGAGACGTAGACCAGGTCGTAACGGTCGGGGTTCTCGCGCAGCCATCGCACCAGGGCCCGCATGTACTCCAGGGTGCCCCAGAAGCGTTGTGGTGCATTAGGAAGGCGGATCACCGACACGCCGCGATAGGTCAATTCGGCCGGCCACTGCGGCTGCCAGCGGGCGGTCAGGAGGGTCACATCAAGATCGCGGCTGGCCAGTTCGGCGGCCAGGCTGGCCATGATTCGTTCCGCCCCGCCGACCAACGGCCAGAATCGCCGGGTGACCAACACCAACCGGCGAAGTGTCACGCCTCGGACTCCTCGATTTCGTGCGGTTCCAACACGGCTACGTAGGGGAGATTGCGATAGCGGTCCTTGTAATCCAGGCCGTAGCCCACGACAAACGCATTGGGGACGTCAAAACCGACGAAGTCGGGTTTCATCGCCACTTCGCAACGGTCTGCCTTGCGCAACAGGACGGCGGTCCGCACACTGGCTGGCCCGAGGTCGTCGATCTGCGGAACGAGTTCCCACAACGTGTGGCCGGTGTCGAAGATGTCGTCAACCAATAGTACATCGCGGTCGCGCACGTCGGTGGAGAGCAGGTCGAGGTTGATCACCAGCGGCCCGGGCTTCGTGCTGTTCCGGTAGCTGCGGGCTTGCACCAACTCGACGCGTAAAGGGATGTCCAACTGCCGGATCAGATCGGCCAGGAGCACAATGCTGCCAATCATCACTCCGACAATTGTCAGCGGCCGTCCTTCGTAGTGCTGGCGGATCTCGCCGGCCATACGCCGGATCCCTTCCCGAAGCTGTTCTTCGCTGAGAATGACTTTCATGGCATCACCTTGGGGCGGGTTTTAGGAATTGTTCGACGCTTTTTGGGTTACGGCGTTGGGGGATTCAGGGCGGGCAAATCGTTCAGTTCCAGCCAGCGGCCGCCGTCAATACGCAGGCGGCGAGTGGTGGGATAGTAACGGATTTGCCGGGCCGCCACCGTGGAGACGGGGCCGCCCACGTACTTTTGTGCCGAAAGCTCGGAACTGACACGCCCATCCCCTTCGAGAATCAGCAGGTCCTTACCCTTATCGTAGGTCATGCGCACGGCCCGGGCGGTGAACATCTGCCCCTCGACCAAGACACTGCCGGTGGCCTCCAACTGCACGGCCCGGCCGACGCCGTCGGGCATCGGCAGGTCGACGACCTGCATCCGATCGCAGCTCATCAGGAATCCCTGGGGACCGAGGGCGTCGGGATTGTCGGGGTCGGGCGTCGCCTCCCAGGTTTCCACCTGCGCGAAGGCCGTTCTTACGTGCTCATGGAAGGCCATCTCGCGGCGATGGAGGTTGCCCAGCAGGCCGCCTTGGAAACGGACGTTCAAGTGAATCAACTGTTCTTCGGCCGCGTTGTGCGGTTCGGCCGGCGGGACCATCGGCATTCTGGTCGCTTCCCCCAAGGGGGAACCGGCCTGGCGGCTGACCGAGGTCATCACTCCCGGACCGTTTGCACGCAGGTCGCCGCTGGCCAGATTGGCCACCAGGTCGCCCATCTGGAGTTTGGCACGCAAGGCAAGCCCCTTGGGATCGAACGACTGGCTGTCCATTGTCACCCCGCCGGTGCAGCGAAGCTGGTCGGGCTGGACCGGTTGCTTGCCATCGAAACTGTCGAAGCGGATCGTCTGCTGCAGGGTTACGTCGAGCGATTCGGTGCAAAGCTGTTGGTGCGGCGTGGAGGCCACGACCGACTCTTCAAAATGGACGACCCGCCCATCGAAGTTCATCTGCCGCTGCCATTCGATCTGGAGTACGCTTGGCTCGGAGAGCATCTGACCTTGCAGATCCCGGTCGATTGTCAGATCCATGCGGCCGGCGCCGTCGATCCACATCCGATTCGTGCCGCGGTTGAGGTTGATATTCGTGCCGGTGAGGCCGATCCGCGGGGCTTCGAAATGGGCTCGCGTGCCGGTGATCATCACGGCCGCATGGGGCTTGCTGGCATCGACGATATGAAGTTGATCCCCCTCGATTTGAATGGGTCGCTGGTTGGGCTCGACGGTTTGGGTTTCCCGGAAGCGGACCTTGCCATCGATCAGCAGGTCGGCCAATTCCGGCTGTTCCCCTTGCATCACGACTTGGCAGCGCAACAGATCGCCGGTGACGTGGAAATGCCGCGCCGATCCGGACTCGGGCAACCAACCGCCGGCAGGACCGCTGGACGCCATCTGTTGCTGGAATGCCTGGGCCAAGGCCGGGTAGCGCCAGGCCAGTTTCCAGGCTGTGGGAATCAATGCGCGCAGGCGGCCCAACTGGTCGGCCAAGAGACGCTGTTCACCGGTGGTTTCGACCTGTTGCTGAGGGGCTGCCGGCGGCGCGAACCAGACCTCCATCTGTTGGACAGAGCCGGAAAGCTGGGCCGCGTTGAGCTGAACGTCTTGCTGGGCCAACATCCGGTCGGGGCGGAAGAGAGGTTGGCCGGCCGGGTCACTCGGCGGGGTTTCGAAGAGCCAGAAGTAAATCTTTCGCGCGGCGAGCGAGCCCATCGGCCCATAGGTCAGCTCGGCCCCATCGATTAACGAGACCACTTGCCGCTGTTCTTCGTCGGGGGCGATCTTCAAGTGTCCACCCCAGCGGGCCCCGATCGGCTGTGGGAAGCGGTCGGTCCGTGCGCGAAGCCAACCGGGTCCCTGGGCGAAGACCTGACCTAATCGCCGCGGGCCGGCCGACTGATATTCGACGCTCCGTGCGTGGATCTCGTTGGCCTCCTGACGCAAGGCGACCTCCTGCTGCTTGCCTTCCAGCACGAACCGTTGGCGTTCGAGGTGGTATTCCAACCGCTCGCCGCGTGCTTCCAGATGTTGGCTCGGCGAACGGAGGACCACGGGGTTGCCCAAGGCTTCCATACGCCGCGGCTGGAGGTCCAACGCGGCCGTTGCTTTCTTAGCCGCCGCTGGATCGATCACCGTATCGCGCGACCGAGCTAGGTGAATCGTCAACCGCTCGCAGCTCAACTGATCGCTCGGACCGTTGGGCAGCGAGCGCAATACGTCCACCTGCTTGTCGAGCGTAATCACCTGCTGCACGGGATTGAAGCAAAACGGTCCCTGGCAACTGACTTCGATTGGTCCGGTCATTTGCACCGAGGAGCCCGGCGTCGCGCGGAGTTGCTTGGAGGGAGTCTTTTTGTCGTCGAACTCCAGATGGAGCTTGTCGAGTTGTTGGATCGTAAACTGCTCGATCCCACCGATGTTCGGACCGTGTTGCCCCAAGCCACGGGCCGGATCGCCGGGTAACAACTTGACGACCAGATTGCGGCCGCGACCGAAACTCGCTCCATAGCGGAACTCCACCTCGTACGGCGCGGAAATGTATTGCTCGCTGATCGCCAAGTCCCGAGTCACGATCAACAGATCGTCGTGAGGACCGGGCTGTTTGCTGTCACTGCGAATGACAATCCGCCCGCGCAGTTCTCCTTTGACCAAACGCCCGATCTTGCCCCGGCTCAGCTCGAACGGCTGATCGAACTGCAGCACGGCGCCTTCGCGGGCTTCGAGGACCACGGCCTGACGACGACGTTCCGCTTCGTCGGTGATCGTGTTGTCGGGCGTATAGACGATCGCACACGGGCGAATCTCCACTTTCCCCTGGCCCAGGTTCGTATAGTCCCAAATCAGCAGCTTCACCTGCTCGCTTTGGAGAACCTTCGCCTTTTCCAGATCCCAATGCTCGGCTGGGAAGAGGCCGCCCAGTTCCCGCAAGCGACGTTGCATGTCTTTGCGTGCCAACTCTCGATATCGCAAGTCGCCCGACTCACTCCGAAGCCGATCCATTCGCGGCTCGATCAGCGGCACCGCGACCAGGGCATACGTCCAGTATGCCACCAGGACGACGGCGAAGCTGATGCTAGTGCGAGCAGTCCGCGACATGGAGTGAAGGGTGGCAGTTAGAGGGTTGGGAGCGTTAAACAGGGAAGCAGGGGGGAATGCCGAATGACGAAATCAGAATGACGAAGGAATGACGAAGCACGAAGACCGAATGAGAACCGGGCGACGTTATCGATCCTTCGTGCTTCGTCATTCGGACATTCTTTCGTCATTTGGCCTTTCGTCATTCGACATTCTCAAGTCAGATACGGCTGAATCAAATCCTCCCAGCGGCGTTGGGCTTTCAGGATCATCTCGATTGTTTCGCGAACGGCGCCGAAGCCGCCGGGGGCTTGAGTCACGTAGGCGGCGGCCGCGCGGAGTTCGGCACAAGCGTCGGCCACAGCGACGCCGAGTCCCACGGCCCGGACCACCGGTGCGTCAGGGAGGTCGTCGCCGATGTAACAGACCTGCGCGGCGGAGAGCTTCAGTTCGTCGAGGATTTCGTAGAGCGTGGCCAGCTTGTCTTGCGACCCCTGGCGGACAATCGCGATGTCCAGTTCCGCCGAACGCATCTTGACGACCTGCGAGCTCCGCTGGGTCACGATGCCAAAGCGGTAGCCGGCCTTCTGCCAGAGTTTGATGCCCAAGCCGTCACGGATCCAGAAGCTCTTTGTCTCGATCCCTTGGTTGTCGTAAATCACCCGGCCGTCGGTCAGAACCCCGTCCACGTCGGAGAGGATCAGTTCAATCGACTGGCAACGTTGGTCCAATTCCATCGGTACGTTTTCCATCTCACAGAGGCTTCTTTTCACTACGTAGGCGGATCGTCTTCTGGTTCATGATAGACGCGGCATTCGCCCGGGAGGATTGGGGCGGTTGGGGAAGACTTTGCCGAAACGGCCTCCTCGGCCGACGGCGTACTGGGGAGGATTCCCACCACGTCGGTTACGTCGATCAGCCCCACGGGCTTGCCGTCGGCGTCGACGACCGGCAGTTCGCTGATCTTGCGGCGGGCCATGAGCGTGACGGCCTCGGTCATGTGCGCGCCAAGCGACGTGGTGAGCGGATGGGCGGTCATTACGCGGGCGATCGGCGCATCGAGTTCGTGATCGCGGCGGTGTTCAAAGAGCCGGGCCAGATCGCTATCGGTAAATAGTCCGGTGAGTCTCCCGTGGGCGTCGACGAGCATGATCGCCCCGGTGCGCCGCCCCGGCATGCTGACGTCGACGAGCACCTCGCGGACGGTCTTGGAATCGCGGGCCACGCGGCACTGCTCCAAGGGACGCATGTGATGGTCGACTTTGCTCAGTCGCCGGCCGAGACTGCCGGCCGGATGGAAGCGGGCAAAATCTTCCCGGCTAAAATGACGCATTTGGCTGACCACCAGCGCCAACGCATCGCCCAGGGCCAGCATAGCCGTGGTGCTGGTGCTGGGGGCCAGACCGAGCGAGCAGGCCTCTTGAAGATCTCCCAACGCCAAGACCACCGTGGCCGCTTTGCCCAGGGTGCTGTCGGCCTTCGCGGTGATGGCGATGATCGGCACGCCGAACTCGGCCAGCGAGGGCAACAGGCGGACGACCTCTTCCGTCTCGCCGCTTTGCGAGAGGATCAACATCAGGTCATCCTGGTGGATGCGCCCCAGGTCGCCGTGGACGGCCTCGGCCGGGTGCAGGTAGTGGCTGCGGGTGCCGGTCGAGGCCAAGGTGGCCATGATCTTCTGCCCCACAAGCCCGGCCTTACCCATCCCGGAGACAATCACGCTCCCCCCACACGAGTAGAGCAGTTCCACCGCCCGGCAGAACTCCTGGTCGAGGCGTTTGGCCAGCAGGGCGAGCGTCTGGCTCTCTTGCAGGAGGATTTGGCGGCCCTGGCGAAGCTGCTCAAAGGGGCTCAGACGAATCGGTACACGAGCAGGTTCTGCACCCATCGAACGTCATCCTTGACTTTCGGGCTTTGACACGAGGAGAAAGGGACGGCCGATTGTACCCCGATCACCCGAATGCGGCAACGAAGGATTTGCGTAAGGAGGGCCCTGGGCGCGACATGAGGCGGCGCGGCGAGCGTTTCGTCAACAGATCGCTCATTCGGTCCCGGGAAAAATCCTCCTGGGGGAGCCAAACCCGCTAGCCGAACGCACAATCGCAGGCCTCCGGGGTGGGGCGGCCTCCCAGAGCTTCCACACAACAGTTCAATTGCCAAAGAGCGACGGAGCCTGTCAAGGCCCTGACACGGGCGAGCATAGCGGATCGGCTGGCTCAATTTCCAGTGATTTCTTGGGGGGGCTGGAGCGATAAGGCAGAAGGAGGCAGATTTCAGATTTGGGATTTGACCAGCAGGGTAAGCTGTCCCCTCAGATTGACGAGCTTCAAAGAGACGTTCGCGTGGAAACCCTCAACCCTCGATCCGCCTGGGGGCTCTGGGAAAGCTCTCGCGGTGCCGGAGAATTCGTCGTGCAGAGCACGATTCGAGCCCGGGCTGCCGCTCGAAATGTTGAGGGCTTACCCCCAGTGAGATGGTCCTGGCGAAGGGCGGTTCTTTTCGCTAAAATTTGCAGATTACACCCTATATTTTCGCGAATGCTGTGCAAGTGGCACAGCGGGTGCGCCTCTATCAACACCGGCCTCTCTGGGTGCGGCCGGGGGAGCAAAGTCCATGATCGTCACCACAAACGACCTCTTTAAGCACGCATACGGCAAGTACGCCGTCGGGGCCTACAATATCAATAATCTGGAACAGACGGTTGGCCTGTTTCGTGGGAACCTGGGCAAGGTGAAGACGAACGAAGAACCCGTCAATCCGGCCCTCAGCGCCCCGTTCATCATCCAAATCTCCCGCGGAGCCCGGAGTTATACCGACAAGCGTTTTTTGGAAGCGATGATCCGAACCGCCGAACAGGTCTTTCCCGAGGCGATCTTCGCCGTCCACTTGGACCACGGCACCGAAGAGGTCTGCTACGACTGCATCGACAGTGGGTTCTACAGCTCGGTGATGATCGACGCCTCGCACGAGCCGCTGGCCAAGAACATCGAGATTACTCGGCGGGTGGTTGAACGGGCCCACGCCAAAGGGATCGTCGTCGAGGCCGAATTGGGTCAGCTCGGCGGTGTCGAGGAAGACGTGGTTGGCAGCGTCTGCCTGACCGAAGTCGACCAGGCGGTTGAATTCGTCGAGAAGAGCGGCTGCGACTCGTTGGCCGTGGCGATCGGCACCTCCCACGGGGCCTACAAGTTCGCCGGCACACAGTCCCTGCGTCTGGACCGGCTCAAGGAACTCCAGGCCGCGTTGCCCAAGGGCTTCCCCTTGGTGATGCACGGCTCCAGCAGTGTGCCGAAGGAATGGGTTGATCGGATCAACAAGGCCGGTGGACAGTTGAAGAACGCTAGCGGCGTGAACGAAGACCAGTACCTCCCAGCCGCCAAGCTGGGCATTTGCAAGATCAACATTGACACCGACGGCCGGTTGGTCTGGTGTGCGATTCATCGCGAATCGTTCGTCGCCGATCCGCAGAACTTCGACCTCCGTCCACCGGGGAAGGCCTTCATGGCCGCCTACGCCGAGTACATCGCCCACAAGAACCAGAAGCTCGGCTCCGCCGGTCAGCTCGAGGGGGTTCGCAAGAGCCTGGGCAAGTAACACGAAGTTTGCGTCGTGATGTTCCAGAAACGGCAGCGCAAGCTGCCGTTTCTTTTTTCCGTATGCCGAGCATGTTTGACGGTTTGGAGGTGCAAGTCCTCTCCCAACCTGATG
>CAZLDQ010000174.1:0-12295 GCA_964558295.1 uncultured Planctomycetaceae bacterium
GATGTGCGATCTGGCAGCCACCCGCCGCGAACGGGACGAATCCCGCCGCAAGGTCGAAGAGGCCTGAGCCCTGGCCACAGCCAAAACCACAACTCCTCGTGCCAGCAGCACTCCGGTCCTTGTGCCCCCGACCGGAGTGCTGCTGTTTTTTGCGCGGGTTCCTCTGATTGACAGCCCCCTGTTCATGTGACAGGCTAATGTGACCATTGACTCTGGTGGCTTGCTCATTTCAAAACGTGCTGAGCTAGATACCGTCCCCTTCACCCGAGGGGGCTCTGCCGGTCGGCCAAGATTCTCTGGGATGGACCGAAATACTAGTGGGCAGGACTCTGATTCACACGACAATCCAAACGTCTTCAGGGGGAAGGTGATGACAACACTCTTTCTCATCTGCGCCATCGTTGGCAGCACAGTTCTGCTGACGCAATTGGTCCTCATGGTGCTCGGGATGGGAGGCGATGGCGGGGACTTCGATGGCTCCAGCGATTTCCATGGCGACACCGGCGGTGACTTTCATGGCGACGCGGCCGGACACGGGGATGTGCCGGCCGACCACGCTACCAGTGCTAGCGCAATTCACCATGCACACGACGCCGCGCATGGCACTTCTTGGCTGTTCAAAGTGATCTCCTTTCGTACCGTGGTGGCGGCGATGACCTTTTTTGGCGTCTCCGGAATGGCAGCCCAGTCGGCCGGGGTCGCCAGTCCCATGGTTCTCGTCATTGCTCTGGCTACAGGGGGGGCGGCCATGTACAGCGTTTACTGGATTATGCAGGGGCTCTACCGCTTGCGCGCCGATGGTACAGTCCGTATCCATCGGGTGGTAGGCCATCCGGCGAGAGTCTATCTGACCATTCCAGGCAACAATGGGGGGGCCGGGAAGATTCATGTGAACTTGCAAAACCGGACCATGGAGTATCTGGCCATGACGCCGGGGGAAACCCTCCCCACAGGTGCTAAAGTTGTCGTAGTGAACGTGCTTACTGAAAACACCGTGGAAGTCCAACCAATCGTTGAACAGGAAAGGGTCAGCAATGTCTAGCCTCCCACTTCTCGCACAGTCTTCCGAACTGGTGAGTAGCTTCTGGTTTTGGGTCTCCATGGGCATCGTCCTGGCTGTAATCCTGTTGACGATGATTGTCCGGCTCCTCGTCCACCAGTTCAAACGCTGTCCGAGCAATCGAATCCTGGTGATCTACGGGAAGGCCGGACGCAGTGGCGAAGCGGCCCATCCGATCCACGGCGGCGCGGCGTTCGTGGTCCCCCTGATCCAGGACTACGCCTGGCTCAGTCTGGAGCCGATGCAGATCGAGATTCCGCTGCGTGGCGCGTTGTCGATGGAGAATATCCGTGTCAATGTGCCCAGCGTATTCACCGTGGCCATCGGGACCACGCCCGAGCTGATGCAGAACGCGGCGATCCGTTTGCTCGGCCTGACCACCATGGAGATCAAGAAGCAGGCGGAAGACATTATCTTCGGGCAGTTGCGTCAGGTAATCGCTTCGATGCAGATCGAAGACATCAACCGCGATCGTGAAAAGTTCCTCACCAACATCCAGAACTCCCTGGAGCCGGAACTGAGCAAGATCGGCTTGGTGCTGATCAACGTCAACATCACCGACATCACTGACGAGTCGGGCTACATCGAGGCGATCGGTCAAAAGGCGGCTTCACAGGCGATCCAAAAGGCCCGCGGCGACGTAGCCGACAACGAGAAGATGGGCGAAATCCGCGTGGCCGACGCCGAACGCGAAAAGGCCATTCAGGTGGCCAATGCCATCAAGATTCGCGAGATCGGCACGCGCGAGGCGCAGCGCGAACAGGCGGTGCGAGTCGCCGAGCTGAACAAGGAACAGCACGTCGGCGAGCAACAGGCCGCATTCCAGCAGGAAGCTTTGGTCAAAGACGCGGAACGAGAGATGCGGATCAAGCTGGCCGAGGCTAACGCCCGGGCGATCGAAGGCGAAAACGAGTCGAAAGCAGCCGTGGCCGCTTCGCAAGCTATGCTCCAAGTCAAGCAGGCCGAGGCCTATCAGATTGGTGAGACACGCAAACGGGAAGCCGAAGCGGCCGTGTTGGCCGCCCAGCACTTGGCGATGGCCAAGGCGGCGATGGCGGAAGCCCAACGGGTCGAAGCCCAACGCCGTGCCGAGTTGGAAGCCCCGGCCAAGGCGGAAAAGGCCCGGATCATCGTCGAAGCCGAAGCCGAAGCCGAAAAACGCCGCATCGAAGCCGAAGCACAGGCAGCGGCAATCTACGCCAAGTTGGAAGCCGAAGCCCGCGGTCAGTATGAGATCCTTGCCAAGAAGGGGGAAGGTTTGCAGCGGATCATCGAGGCCTGCGGCGGCGCCGAGCAGGCTTTCAAGCTGATGATGCTCGAACACTTCGACAACTTGGTCGACGCCTCGGCCAAGGCCATCTCGAACATCAAGTTCGACAAGGTCGTCGTCTGGGAAGGTAACGGCCACGATGGGCAGAGCGCCACCTCCAATTGGCTGCACAACATGGCCCGGACCCTGCCGCCGATGATGCAAGTGATGAAAGACATCGGCGGCGTCGAGCTTCCCGAGACGCTCGTTTCGCTCACGGGCGGCGCAACAAAACAGCCTGCCAAACCGGAACAAGAATAGAGGCCTCGGCGGCGCACGCCCCAAACGAGTTTCCCAATCCTGCGCCTCCTCCTTGGCACTTTTCTGGCCATAGGCGATAATAAGAAGGGACCTTGCCGCCCCCCGCGCGGGCGTGGTGGTGTGCAGGAACAACGGGTCAACGGAACCCTCTCGTCCCACCCCGGGATGACTTCTTTCCCCACCGAGGCTCGCATGCCTCGGTCTTTTTTTCGGGGCATTCCAGGAGATGTAACGCGTGCAACCCTCGGGCGTCGCCGATCTGGTCTTCAATCTGCTGATCGTCTTGGCTGCTGGACTAGTGGCCGGGGTGGCCGCGAAACGACTGGGCATTTCCATGCTCGTCGGCTACCTGCTCGTCGGCACGCTTCTTGGCGCCGTGGGCTTTGGCCCGATGACCGACGGCCAGAAGGGGATGGAGTATCTCGCCCAGGCCGGCGCCTTGTTGTTGCTTTTCTCTATCGGCATTGAGTTTTCGATGGAAGAATTGCGTCGCTTGAGCCGCCACTTCTTCGTCGGCGGCAGCGTGCAAATGCTCCTGGTGGCCGTGCCTATCGTGTTGCTCTCGGGGCTGGTGTTCAAGTTCCCTTGGCCCAATGCTATCTTGATCGGTTCAGCCACGGCGCTCAGTTCGACGGTGCTCGTGTTCAAAGCCCTGGAGGAATGGGGGCAGGTTGCCACAGGCCACGGACGTCGGGCGATCGGCATCCTTCTGTTTCAGGACGTGGCCCTCGTGCCGCTGATGCTCCTGGTTCCCATGCTCACTGGCGACGATCTCCAGCCGGGGGACTGGGAGTGGGGCCTCTTAGCCCTTAAGTCGGTCCTGTTTGTCGCCGCCGTGTTGGTCTTGCGGGAGATGATCGGGCGTTGGGTCGTGCCCCATCTGGCTAATCTGCGGAGCGTGGAACTGTTGGTATTGTTTGCCTTGATCGTGCTGGGCGGCGCCTCGTTGGCCGCCTACGCCGCCGGTTTCCCGCCTGCCTTGGGTGCGTTGGCTGCGGGCGTGGCCCTCAACGGTAACCGGCTCAGCGGCCAGTTCGACGCGTTGATTCTCCCCTATCGGGAAACCTTCGCCGCAGTATTCTTTGTCAGCTTGGGCACCTTGATGCACTTCGAGGTGCTCTTGGACGGGCCATTGATCCCCTTGTTCGGCCTTGCCGGCGTGCTGCTCTTGAAAACCACCGCGGCCGCGTTGACGCTCCGTCTGCTGGGCTCCAACTGGCGCGTCGCCTGGGCCATGGGACTCGGCCTGTCACAATTGGGCGAGTTGTCCTTCGTGCTCCTCTCCGAAGGCGTTACCCGCGACGTGATCACTCCCTTGACCTACAACCGCATGCTCTTCATCGCACTAGGCACCCTGATCCTCACGCCACAACTGCTCAAGACGGGGCTCCGCTGGGCCGAAGAGGAGGAGACCGATCACTCATTGGTCGCCACGATTCTCGGCGCGCCAGCCCTGCCCGTCGAACGCGCCCTGGTTGTCGGGCTCGGCCCGATTGGCGGTCAGGTCGCGTCCCAATTGGAAATCCGCGGGTTGGACGTCTGCTTGATCGATCTGAGCCCGGTGAACCTTCACCCCTATGCCCAGCAGGGCTTTCGCACGATTGCTGGCGACGGAAGCGATCCAGAGATCCTCCACCGCGCCGATATCGACCGCTGCCGCTTGGCCGTGGTCACTGTGCCCAATGACGACGCAGCCCGGCATGTCGTCAGCACGCTCCGCCTGCTCAATCCGGCCTGTACAATCATCGTGCGCTGCCGCTACCAAGCCAGCGCCAGCCGCATCCGTCGCGCCGGGGCCGACACGGTTATCAGCGAAGAGGCCGAAGCCGGCGGGGCGATCCTCCGGCTGCTGGGCCAAGTCCTTCCCAGTCCCGGTCCCCACACCGGTTCATGACGACGCATCGGCAGGCTACGCTTCGTAATCCAGGTGCGGGGGACGGACCGTCTGGCCGAACTGGGGGCAAGGAAGCGATTGACTGGCGAGAGGATGGCCGGTATACTGGTTTTTGTGCCCAGAGTACCGGAATGCCGGGGCCTGCCTTTCCAGGAAGCTGCCGATGTCCACCCCGCTTAGTCAACTTGCCTATGAGCATATCCAGCAGAAACTGCTCGACGAATCGTTACAGGCCGGCACACGGATCTCTGAAACCAAACTCGCGCAGGAACTGGGGATCAGTCGCACGCCGGTGCGCGAGGCGATTCGCCGCTTGCAGAGCGAGGGGCTGCTATATCAGGTTCCTTCCAGCGGGACTTTCTTGGCCCAGCCCGATCGGTCTCAATTGATCGAGGCCTACGAAGTTCGCGAGGCGTTGGAGTGTATGGCCGTCGTCAAAGCGACCCGGCGCATGACGCCGAAAGAACGGGCTGAACTGAAGACCCTCTGCGACAAGATGCATGACGCCGTCGTCACCATGCGAGATACGAAAGCCGAGGTGCTCGACGGCGAACCGCTGCGTCAGTTCCTCACGGCTGACCTGGCCTTCCACCTCTTGCTGTTGCGCGCGGCCGGCAATCAACTGGCAATGAAGATCGTGGCCGACAGCCATGTGCGTAATCGCGTGTTTGGCTATCGCAGTCATCGCCGGGGCTTGCATCACGTGGCCTGGGTCTGGTTGGTCCATGCCCGGATCGCCCGAGCCGTGTTGCGCCGCGACGCTCAGGCGGCTCGCCATTGGATGCGGCGGCATATCCGCACCAGTCTCCGCGATGCACTGGCAGCCTTTGATGAGCAGATGGCCCGGCGCACGGCAAACGTTGCTGCGCCGGCAAGGCTTACTCAGGCCCTGGAGTCGCTGGCTGCCCGTCTGATGGGAAAGTCAACCGACACGGCCGAAGAATCCTGAGAGCAAAACCTGACTTGGCTTCCCGGAAACGAGCCCTCCTATGAACGATAAAGAGTTGCCGGATCGCCCACGCCCCATTTCTCCGCTGGGCCGCCTCTGGGCGATGCTCTTGACCGTTGGGCCGGGAATCTTCTGCATCGGCTACACGATCGGCACCGGCAGCGTCACCTCGATGGCCACGGCCGGTTCACGCTACGGGATGCAACTGCTTTGGGTGCTCCTGTTAAGCTGCCTTTTCTCCGGCGTGTTGATGGAAGCCTTTGGACGCTATGCGATCATTACTGGCGACACGGCAATCCACAGTTTCAAGAACCGCCTGGCGTTGGGCCGGCTGATCGCCATCCTCACGGTCGCTGGTGTCGTGGTGGCTCAGTGGAACTCGCTGACCGGAATCCTCGGGCTTTGTTCCAATGCGATCTATGAGACCGCGCGGATGTTCTTTCCCACGTTGGCCCCGCAAAGCTACGGGGCGGTGTTGGGAATTGCCGTGGCCTTGATTGTACTGATGTACGGCCTGTTACTGGTGGGGCAGTACTCCTTCTTCGAGAAGGTGCTGCTGGTCTTTGTAACCTTGATGGGCGTGTCGTTCTTCATTTCCATGTTTGTCGTTGTGCCTTCGCCTGTAGAAATGGCTACGGGGCTGATTCCCAGTATTCCGGCGGTGCCGGGCGCCAAATTGATGGTGGCCGCCTTTGTCGGCACAACGATGGCCGCCCCGACGTTTGTTGTCCGCCCGCTGCTAATGCAAGGCAAAGGCTGGACTGCGGCCAACGCTACAGAACAGTCGCGTGATGCCTGCGTTTCCGCCCTGTTGATGTTTGTCATCAGCGGTTCGATCATGGTCTGTGCCACGGGAGCCCTCTTTCACGAAGGAAAGACGATCACCAAGGTTCTCGACATGGTCTACACGCTTGAACCGCTGGCCGGGCGCTATGCCGTGGCCGTGTTCATGACCGGGGCGATCTCGGCCGGCCTCTCGTCGGTCTTCCCGATCGTCATGGTTTGTCCGCTGCTGGTGGCCGACTATCGCGCCGGGACGCTCGACACCCGTTCATTGATGTTCCGCGTGCTCTCCGCAGTCGCCTGCGTCTTCGGCCTGACCGTGCCGGTGCTCGGGGCTGAGCCGATTGCCGCCCAGATCGCCACCCAAGTGGCCAACGTCTTCGTCTTGCCTGTGGTAATCGCCGGAATCACCTACCTGGTGAACCGGAAGGACCTGATGGGCGAGCACCGCGCGGGCTGGTTGCTGAACATGGGGCTCGCGTCGGCCCTCGTGTTTTCCTGCCTGATCTCCTACACCGGGATCGTGGCCCTGAAGGACTTCTTGTGATCGAACCCACCGTCTGACTGATCCTTTCCAGGAGCCCTACGATGCGTCACGTTTTCAGTTCGCCATCGCTTGCCCTTCTCCTCGTGGTCTGCTTGCTTGCTCCAGCACGTTCGGCCGAGCCCTCGGATCCCGTGGCCGCCAAAGCCCCCGCCGTAATCATTTCGCCCGGCCCGGAGTATGCCGACGCCGTGCGCATGTTCCAAGGGATTCCCGGGATCGAGCGGGCGGCCAATGGCCGGCTCTGGGCCACCTGGTATGGCGGCGGGGTTACCGAGGACGAGCACAACTACGTGATGCTGGCCACCAGCGGCGATGACGGCCACTCCTGGTCTCACGTGAAAATCGTCCTCGATCCGGACCGCGATGGTCCAATCCGCGCGTTCGACCCGTGTCTTTGGCACGATCCCCAAGGCCGGCTCTGGCTCTTCTGGGCACAGCGAAGCAAGGGGCTTCCCCAACTGCTGGCCATGACCACCAACAATTCTGGCGACGAGACGCCCACCTGGTCCAAGCCCCGTTGGATGTGCGAGGGGATCATGATGAATAAGCCGACGGTCGCGTCCGACGGCCGCTGGCTCCTGCCCGTGGCCATCTGGTTTCGCGAGAAGAGCGACATGGTCGTTGCCTCGGCCGATCACGGCAATACGTGGCAACTGATCGGCGCGGCCACCGTTCCGGAGAAGAAGGACCGCAATTGCGACGAACACATGCTCGTCCAACGCCGCGACGGTAGCTTATGGATGCTTGTGCGCACGGGCTACGGGATTGGCGAGAGCATTTCTCATGACGGTGGCAAGAGTTGGAGCGACGTCCAGCGAACCGACCTCATTCACACGGCTTCCCGCTTCTTCATCCGCCGCTTGCGATCTGGCAAGCTACTATTGGTCAAGCACAGTCCCCCAGGCAAGCCCAGCCGTTCCCATCTGACCGCCTTTCTTTCCGACGACGATGGTAAGACCTGGCAAGGCGGCTTGCTCTTGGACGATCGCGGCGGCGTATCGTATCCCGATGGCGTGGAAAGCCCCGATGGGACGATCTACCTAATCTACGACTTCTCACGTTACGATAAGAAGCAGATCCTGATGGCCACGTTCACCGAGGAAGACGTAGCCCAAGGCAAGCCGGTCTCCCCAAAGGTTCGCTTGCGCGTCGTCATTAATCAGGCTACCGGCGTCTCGGTTAAAACGAAGCAGTAGACCCATTCAGCCGGCTCATTTTGCCCGCCGCGTTGTTAGCAACACACGGCTGGCAAGATGAACCGGCTGAATGAACGAGAGAATCTGAAATACCATCGTGACACTTGATCACTTCATCAACTGCGATTGGGGTACCAGTCATTTCCGTCTTCGCCTCGTCGATCGGTCAGCGGTTGTCCTGCACGAGTCCCGCTCCGAGGAGGGCACAGCCCGGCTGGCCGCCCATCTGACCGAAGCGACTCGTGCTGACGCCTTTCGCGCAACCCTCGGTCAGAACCTGGAGCGACTGGCCGTCCAGGCCGGCTGGGACCTCAGCCCGCTTCCTGTGCTGGTCTCGGGCATGGCCAGTTCGTCGATCGGCTGGCATGACGTGCCGTACGCCCAGCTGCCGTTCGACCTGGACGGTCGCAGTCTGATCTGGCACGACGCCGGCCCCTTGAACGTTCGTCACACGGCCGGCGTTTACCTTCTTTCCGGTGTGCGGAGTGATCGCGACGTGATGCGCGGCGAAGAGACCGAGGCGATAGGGCTCGCCCGGCTTCCCGGCGTGCGCGACTTGCTCGCCGAGGCCGTCCTGTTGCTCCCCGGCACGCATGCCAAGCATCTCTATGTGGTCCAGGGGCAGATAGTCGACTTCCAGACCTACATGACCGGCGAATTGTTCGAACTGCTCAGTCGGCAAAGCTCACTACAGCATTCTACGGGAAGGAATCTCGAAGGGGCCACGCAATCGATCTCGCTGGACGGTTCGCTGGTAGGGCCTTTCTGCGAAGGTGTGGACGAAGGGGCCCATCGCCCCTTGCCTGCCGCACTCTTCCAGGTGCGGACCCGGCAGCTTCTACATGGCGGCAGCCCGACGGCCAACGCGGCCTATCTCAGCGGTCTGTTGATTGGCGCCGAATTGGCCTCGCTCGCGCACCGTTGGCCGGCGTCGATGCCGATCGTCCTGGCCGGCGGCCATCGGCTCCACGAACCCTACCGGACGGCCCTCCACGTGCTCGGTCTGGAAGCCCGCACAACCGCCATCGCCCCAGACGACGTTGACCGCCTCTCCGCCCTTGGCCAAGCCACTGTCCTCGATCGCTTGCTGGCGACCGTCACTCCGTGAGAGCGGTCTGACAAACTGTCTTACATTTTTGGCAAATCCACTCATTGATCCGGGCTCTTGGCAATACTACGCTTGCGCATGATAAACAGATCTGCCCTGCGTATCCCGCCCAAGGAGCATGCCATGTCCAAGACCATGTCGCGCCGCCAGTTCATGCAATCGTCGTCCAACGCAACGGCTCTGGGAGCATTGGCCTCGTACTGGATCGGGGGGGCTCCGGCGCGAGCGGCTCACTTCCAGGCCAAGAACGACCGACCGCTGATCGGGGCGATCGGCGTCGGCGGGCGCGGGCTGTACATCGCCAAGCAGGCAGCCCGGTTCGGCGACGTAGCTGCCATCTGTGATCCCGACCTGGTTCAAGCCGAACGGGCCAAAGCGGCTTTCGGTGATAAGGTCGCTGTCTATCAAGACTATCGACAACTGCTCGACAAGCATCCGGAGATTGACGTCATCATCAACGGCACCCCCGAGCATTGGCACACGGCAATCAACGTGGCCACCTGCCGGGCAGGCAAGGATCTGTACACGGAGAAACCGCTTACACTCACGATCGAGGAAGGACAAATTCTGCGGCGAGTCGTCAAGGAAACGGGGCGGATCGTTCAGGTCGGTACCCAGCAGCGCAGCCAAGAACAATTCCGCACGGCCTGCGAGTTGGTGCGCAATGGCCGGATCGGCAAGCTCCGGCAGGTCGTCGTGCTGCTGCCGCTCTATCCGGCCAAGGGCGGACCGTTTGCCGCGCAGCCCGTTCCGCCCACGCTCAATTGGGACCTCTGGCAAGGCCCAGCCCCGGAGCGTAGCTTCTGCCCGCAGCGGCTCCATTTCTCGTGGCGGTTCTGGCAAGAGTACGGTGGCGGCAAGGTGTGCGATTGGGGACAGCATCACCTCGACATTGCCCTCTGGGGCATGGACCTGGAGAACTCCGGCCCGCTGGAGATCGATGCCAAGTGTTTCTTTCCCAACCATGGCCGGGCCGACTGCTACAACAACGCCGACCGCTTTGTCTCGCGCATGAAGTTCCCCGGCGACCTTGAAATGCTTTATTTCGTCGTCCGCGACAAGAAATATCTAAAGACCCTGGCCGACGGGGACATGACCGCGGCCGAAGACGCCGAACTGTTCGCCGGCATGCCCGAGGAGTGGAAGCGCGAACAACGCGACGGGATCATGTTCATCGGTGACAAGGGACGTCTGTTCGTCAATCGTGGCAAGGCGTACGGCAAGCCCGTGGAAGAACTGGCAACCAATCCGCTTCCCGCCGACGCGATTCGTCTCTACCAGAGCAACGACCACATGGGCAACTTTTTCGACTGCGTCAAGAGCCGCCAACAGCCGATCAGCACGGTGCCCGTCGCCCATCGCGTGATCTCCATCTGCCATCTGGTGAATGTGTCGATGCATCTGAACCGCAAAATCCACTGGGACCCCGAGAAGGAGCAGATCATCGGCGACCCGGAAGCCGCCAACTCGATCTACGTGCGTCGCGAGTCGCGCAAGCCGTATACGATTCCGGCGTAATGCGGACAGGGGCACCGCGAGCAAGAAGGCACGGAGAGGGGATGTGCCCGCTCCCTTCGGAATCCGTCAATCTTGGGCCGTTGCCCTCTTACGGGACGCTATTCCGCGCCGCCGAAGAAGCCGTCCTCGATCCAGATGGGTTGGTAGCCGCGGTCGAGAACGAAGCGGAAGGCTGCTGCGTAACGGTCGTAGAGGTCGGGGACGTAGTTCTTGTAGAACGGCCACCAATACTGCTCGTGCCCAGCGATGTTGAGCAGATGGTTTTTGGCGGGATTCTCGATCACGGCCAGCAGATCGGGGCCGGTTTTCTCCAGCGGAATCCACTCGCGGGTGCCGGTGGAACCGGCGTAGAAGATCAGGCCGCTTTCGAAGTCCATCCAGCCCTGCTGGTAGTGCAGATATTCGAGGATGTTGTCGGGAAGGTGGTAATCGCAGATCTTCGGCGTCTTCGCGTCGGGAGTACGGCCGCGAGTTGCCAGCATCTTCACGCCGCGGTCGGCAAGGACCTTGTAACAACTGGGCGGGACATCGGCAAAGTGGATCTGCAACCCGACGGTATAGGCGCGGCCCGCAATCCGTTTCAACTCCTTGGCGACCAGGTCAAAATCGGCGGCGAGCTTTTCCGGGGTCGCGTTCTTGTAGGGAATGCCGGGAAATTCGTTCTCCGCATGAAACGCCAGGCGGAGCCAGTGGGCGTTGTCCTCGAATTCCGACTTGTACTTGTCCGGAAACATCGCCAGGCGGAAATCCCGCTCGGGGGTCGTATTGAAGCAGTTCAAGTTGATTTTCACGCCGAAGTCGCGATGCAGCCGGCGAAGACTGGCCAGATAGAAGCAGTCGAAAATGCTCTTGTAGTTCTTCTGGCAGATGTCGCGGAAGAAGAAACTGTGATCGTCGATGTAGCAGCGGAAGCGTCGCCGGGAGTTTTGGGCCCAGACCACTCGGGTACGGATTTCCTGGGGGACGCCGTGGAGCGTTGTCCGGGCTTTGATCTCCGTGATCCGCCCGCTGAGCAGGGCCGTGCCGCGAAAGACGCCGTCTTGGATCGTCACCGGGATGTTCTGGCCGTCGGTTGTGAAGACTTCCAGGGGCGCGCCCGGCGGGACAGAGCCGGCGACTTCGATCTTCAGAAGCTTCTTGCCGTCGGGGCCGGTTTGCGTTCCCAGAACCGGAGGGCCACATTCCTCATGGATGATGCCGCCGTCAAACGGTTGGCGGAAACAGAATCCGTTGGACGATGCTTCGCCTTTCGCGGCGGTTTGCTCTTTGGCCGGGCTCATGGCACGGCCAACCGTTTCCCATGCGCCTGCAGCGAGAGCGACCGTTCCCAGAAAAGCTCGCCGTGAGGTCTTATCAGAATGCTGCGTCGTCATGCGATCAGTCCTCCCTTGCAGAGTGTTCTAGCCTTTCTGGTTCAGTTCGGAGAAAAACGATGCCTTGCGCCGGAAAAAGACCACGAGGACGCAGCCAATCAAGCCGGCGACGGTGAGGACGATGGGTGTCATGGCGGTTGATTCATACTCCTCGCAGGTCACGTATTCGCCCGGGAAGATGCCGTCAGGTCTGGCGCCATTGTCGCGCTGGCCCAGCGGCTTGTCAAGCTTCCGGATGGTGTGGGTGCGGCTGAAGGTTCGTGGCGAGTTTAGGCGGCTCGGCGAAGGTGGGCCTCC
>CAZLDQ010000175.1:0-12259 GCA_964558295.1 uncultured Planctomycetaceae bacterium
CATCAGGTTGGGAGAGGACTTGCACCTCCAAACCGTCAAACATGCTCGGCATACGAAAAGGAAGCGGGGACCGATCGGTCCCCGCTTGCCACACCGGGTTTGAGCAGAGGTTATCGGCGGTACTCCAAACCGACGAAGGCTCCATGGTAGAACGGGCTGCCGCTGGTGTCGACAGTCGCCGTGCCGGCGTCTGGGTCGGAGACGGCAATCTGATCCGAGGCCAAAGCCACGCCTTCGATCCAGAGTAGCTGGTAGCCGCCGCGAATCGCCCAACCTCGATCGAGCTTGTAGAGGCCCGTCAGACCGATCTCGCCGACGAAGGCCGTATGGTCGTTGGAGGCCCTGGCACTGTCCACATCCATAACCAAGGACTGCGACCTAAGGGTTTGGGTCTTGGTGCTATTGTTATAGATACCCGCCTTCAACACGCAGTCCAGTTCCAGACGCCCCCGGTTCCAGATCTGACCATCAGTTCCAATCTGGAAACCGACCAGATGGTTCGTCGCATCCAGGGAGGTTGCTGTCAGATTCTCATCCACCCCGACAAAAGTTCTCTGGAACAATCGCAGTTCTTCGTTCAACTCCAGGTAGCGGAATCCGACCAAGAAGGACAGCCAATCACGGACCGGACGACGGCCGTTGATTTCAACATTGTGCAGTTCGGAGCGATAAAACGCCCAATTGTGCGCAGCATTCAATGAATCACCGAGCGGAGTGATGAACGGAATCTCCGTGCCAACGGACGGGAGAACGCCCGTGGACGCTCGCCAACCGTCAACTCCCATATACAAGGTTTCGAGGTCCCAGGCGCTGCCGAGTACCTGATGCCGAATCAGGCCGATCCGAAAACCGGCCGCCGTATCGAAACCAAGATCGGCCGCATCGAGCACGGGATTGCCGGCGCCGTTGTTGAAGAGCACGGCGTTGGTTGGCCCTGAGCGATGCAGGAAGACTCCGTCGCCGTAAACCGTCCACAACGGGCCGCAGCAGTCCTGGAAATACTCGCAGCAATCGGCTTTGCCTTCGGTGACAAGTTCACTGGTTTCGACCGGCCGGGGCTCCACATAGGGCTTCGGCGGCGCCATGTCTTCGGTTGAGATCGAGCTTCCGGCAGTCAACGGAGCATCAGCCGGCACCCGAGCCATCTCGGCGACAGCTCCCTCACTCGTGGGAAAAGAGGGATGACTGGTGGCACCAGAAAAACCTCCCCATTGTTCGGGAATCGGAACGAGATCCTCATTCTGGGCCCTGGCCTGACTGAGCAAGGCCAGGGCGACGAGTAAGACTGGTAGCGGCGCACGCGTTGCGAGAGCCATTAGAGAAGCCTCCTTGCAAACAAAACGGCGATCGGGCCGAATCCGTGGCCCGTTCCACCGGGTGGTCCCAAGACTCCCATACCAACAAACCGAACAAGAGCCACCGGTGGGTGAATGACTATACACCACGATCGGTTGGCACACGCGTTACCGCCATTATTTCGTGATCAGCCGCTTGAACCGTCATAACGTGGAATCTCTTCCCGATCTTCCTAGTTTTCCGGGAACGCAGCCTTTCACGGCGCGTGCCTCGCTAGCGGTTCTTCAGGATTTCGGAGCCGCTTGACCATGATACCAGTGGCCGAGATACCAGTGGCCGATGACCGGTTGGTCAGAATCGAACAAAAGTTCGTGCGGATCGGCCGGTTCCTTCTCGGGCAACGCCACGACGGCCAAATTGGCCCGTTTGCCCGGTTCCAGGCTGCCCACATCTTGCTCGACTCCCAGGGCTCGGGCGCCTTGAAGGGTTCCTAACCGAAGGACCAGATCGCGGCTGATCTCGGGATATGCGCAAGTCACCTGCCGCATTTCGGCCAGGACGCTCAGATCCGGGGAGGAAGCCCGACTATCTGTTCCCAGTGCTACGCAAACGCCCTGGCTGAGGAGTCTCGGCAGAGGATACGCGGTGTGGCCGAACCAGGCATGGGTTCGTGGACAGTAAACCACGCTCATATAGTTGGCGTGTTCGGCCAAAAACGCGATCTCTTCCTCGTCCAGGTAGTTGCCATGGATGATCAGCGTGCGATGGGCGGACGCGAGGCTCTTGAGGTAGTCCAACGGCCGGCGGCTTCGCGAAAATACTTGTGGGTCCCAGGCGTCGAGTCGCTCGAGAAAGTCGCGTAACGGTCCCGTGCCGGAACGGAGGAGTTCCAATTCTTCACGAGATTCGGCCAAGTGGAAGGCCACAGGAAAACGCCTTGACGTGGAAAGGGCTGCCACGGCGGTGAGCAATTCGGGCCGAACGCTATAGGGAGCATGGGGACTGAGGCCGGTGCGCCAGATCGCCTCGGGACCGGCGGCTTGCCCATGCCGGCGAGCCAGTGCCAGAGCCGCGTTCGTCCGGGCAGGCGTGGGGGCGATTAGTTCCAGAAAGACCGTCGCATCGATTTGTGCGTGTTGGAACAGGCTGGGTTGCCAGTCGGGCTGCGCGATTTCCCCGAGTGTTGTCACACCGTGCCGGATGCTTTCCCGAAGCCCCTGCTCGACGGCTTCCTGGGGAGAGTACCCCGTTTGTCGCCGGACAGCAACGACCTGCTGGACCCAATCCGTAAACCCGATCCCTGGATAGCCGATAGGCGATGGGAAACCGCTCAGTTCGAGATGCGTGTGAGCGTTAATCAGGCCCGGGAGAATCGCCACGTTGCCCAAATCGTGCACCTCGCGCGAGGGGGAAGACTGCCCTACGGCTACGATCCGTTGGCCCTCAAGCGTCACCGTGCCATTGCGGATCGGTGCGGCGGTGACCGGGAAGACGTAGCGGGCTCGGAGGGTTTGGCGGTGCGGCATGGGGGACAGATATCGGGCAAATTCGACCGCGATGCGGTCGGCGACACCAAATCACGCTTCTGTTTGCAGGGCTCGGGCGATGGCGTCCTGGCGTTCCTCTTCCTCGGTCTTGGCGTAGTCGAGCTTGTGGAATTGGTAAAGCAGCATCGCCGACAGGACAACGCTTCCCACGACAACCCACGTTGGAAAGGCAAGTTCGCGGTCTGGGCCGACGGTGAACAGACAACTCAGGCTCGGCCATTGGTCGAGTGTGCTGGGCGAGATTCGGCTCACAACGACCCCCAGGGTGTTGTGAACCAAGTGGAAGATCATGCCGGGCAGGATACTTCCGCTTTGCACGGCCAAGTATCCGATTACAAGCCCCACGATGGAGGCGATGATCGACTGCTGGACCAGCGAATGGCTGATGCCGAAGAACAAGGCACTGAAGAGGATCGCCCGCCACTTGTGTCCCAAATGCCGGAATCCGGAGAGGATGAAGCCACGGAACGCCAGCTCTTCGCAAATCGCAGGAGTCACCGCAATGATCAGGACCAACTGCCAGAGCGGCGCTTCGCGGAACAAGCCTTCCAGTCCCCCAAGTGCCTGTTTGACCCCGTCGCTTACTTCATAGACCTGCATGACCATCATCTGCAGCATACGGACCGCCGG
Organism: uncultured Planctomycetaceae bacterium; assembly: GCA_964558295.1. Taxonomy (GTDB): domain Bacteria; phylum Planctomycetota; class Planctomycetia; order Pirellulales; family Thermoguttaceae; genus JBDKTH01. The sequence goes on from CAZLDQ010000175.1 coordinate 3,474, forward strand.
ATGGAGAACCACCGCCAAGGCGGCCGAGGCGGGCAACGAAAACCAGGCGGGCCAGCGCAACAGGAGTGTCTGTCGTGGACTGCTGGTCAACATCACCGTCATCAAAAGGGCCGGAGTGAGGATCACCACCAGTTGCGTGACCACGGCCAAGATGGCAAACCCACGGAACCCGCTTGGTTGTGGCACGGCGAAGTTCATGAAGAAGCGGATCAGCAGCAAGAGGACCCCGCAGAAGACTGCGGCAGCAACCGTTGGCGTTGGGCGGCGATCCTGCGTCAGGTGACGGAGCCAAAGCCCCATGTCGATTCGTTCGCTCTCGCGGAACATCACCGATTCCGAGTTGAACTGCTCGACGGCCCAACGGATTGACAGGAGGCAAGCCCCAAGCGTGACCGCCAACACCGGCGGCACGTATTGCACGGCCTGCCAGTAGCTCCCTTCCAGCAGGGATCGCAAGAGCAGTACTAGTCCGGTGACCGGAATCAGGCTGTTGCCCAGGTTCAATTCTACTCCCGGGGCCATCGGCAGCACGACCAACGGCATCGTAATCAACAGCAACGGCATCAGGTAATACTGACCTTCCTTGGTGCTGCGGGCAAAGGCTGACAGGGCCACACAAAGCGCGCTGAACATGGCCGAGACAGGCAACAGGGCCAACAAGAGCCACACCACGGCCAAGGTTGGCGGCGCGCCGAAGTTGGCCACCTTTGAGAGGACCAGCGAGCCGGTGATCCCCATGCTGATCAGATTCAATATGGCTGTCACCGCGCTGAACATCATCACGGTCAAGAGCTTGCCGACGACAATTTCACTGCGTTCGGCTGGACTGCACAGGAGGGTTTCGAGCGTGCCTCGCTCCTTTTCCCCTGCACAAAGGTCGATGGCCGGATAAAAGGCGCCGGTGAGTGCCCAAAGGAGCAGGAGCACCGGCAGCACCTTGGCCCAGAGGGCGGCGCCGCGGAAGCCCGACTGGTCGGCCACGTCGGCGGTTGTCAGGTCAACCGATCGAGCGGCGGAGACAGGTATCCCGCCTGCTTCCAGATTCGTCCGTCCGACCTCCTCGGTCCAGCGACGCAGTACATCGTTGAGGCGTGCGAAGGCAATTTGCGATTTTTCGCTGGCCGTCGAGTAGAAAATTTCGGTCCGCGGAAGCGGCGGTTCAGGCTCGTCTTGCACAGACGGCTCACCCTTGGCCTGTTGGGATTCGGCTGCCATCCGTCGCTCGCGAATCGTCTGGCGATAGACGTCGAGTTGATGAGCGAAATTCGGCGGGAAGTAGACGGCCACATCGCATTTGCCCGATTGAACGTCCTCGCGCGCTGTTTCGCGTGGGTCGTAGTTTTCCGGCGTTCCGCGGCGTGGCTCGTCCAGGGCGAAGTCAAGCTCGAGAAGCTGGGCCTGCTCCGGATCGGCAAAATACTGGCTGGCGAAGTGATTGTTCTCGATCAGGGGGGGCTGTTCCGGCAGGTTGGAAGCTCCCACCACGCGCACTGTCGTCGCCCGTTCCTGCATGAACTGGGCCAACTGGAAGAAACTCATCCCCAAGAGCGGATAGAGAAGCATCGGCAGCACGGCGATCATGAACAACGTGCGCCGATCACGCAACTGATCGCGGATCTCGCGGGAAAGGATCAGTTTGACGTTCGTCCAGTTCATGCCATGCGTCCTGCCAACAGGCCTCTAACCGTGAAGGGGCTGCTCCGGCCGGGCCGGATGGGTTTCATCGTGCTGCGAGATCAACTGGAAGAACAGTTCTTCGAAATCCCGCTCATGGTGTTGGTCTCGCAACTCGTCGAGAGTTCCTTCCGCCAAAATGTGGCCCCGATGCATGATGGCGATGCGATCGCAGAGTTTTTCGACCTCGCGCATGATGTGGGTCGAGAAGAGGAGGCACTTACCGTGTTCTCGCAGTTCCGCTATCGTATTCAGAAGCGCCCGGGCGACTAACACGTCGAGCCCGGCCGTCGCTTCGTCGAACACCAGCACCGGCGGATCGTGTACCAGGGCCCGGGCGATTGAAACCTTTTGCTTCATGCCGGTCGACATCTTTGCGCCCAGCAAGTCCCGCAAATCGTCCATCTTTAACCGGCGGAACAAATGCTCCATCCGCTCGCGAAGCTCGTCTTGGGGGATCCCATGTAAGCGGCCAAAGTACTCGACCATTTCCCAGCCGGTCATCCGATCGTAGACCGCCGTGTTGGTCGATACGAAACCAATCTGCCGGCGAACCAGCGAGGGTTGTGTGACCACGTCATAGCCGTTGACGATCGCCGTGCCGGCGGTCGGCGTCAACACGGTGCTTAGAATCCGCAAAGCGGTGGTCTTTCCGGCGCCGTTGGGGCCGAGCAGACCAAAAATTTGGCCCGGCGGGGCATGGAAGCTGATCCCCCCTAGCGCCACGAACTTGCCGCGTCGCAGGTCCTCGTAGTGTTTTGTCAATCCTTGAACGTGGATCATAGTGGCGGCTGGTGGTTGAAGGCTTCCATTCCGGCGATTGGCGTTCGATGCGGCAGAACGTCGTGTAGCACGAGACCCGTGGCAGTTCACCCCAGGGGTGAACAAAGACCCTACGTTAGCTTAGCTTATAGAGTTCGGCCGGGGATCCGTCCAACGGAGGGGGTTCGACCAACTCGTAGCGAACATTTCTCCGGCGAGGGGTGTAGCCGGCCTCCGTGATTACCCGGCGAATCTCCTCTTCTGTGGTGCGAAACGAGGTTCCGGCCGCTGCCACGACGTTTTCCTCGATCATCAGGCTGCCCATGTCATTCGCCCCAAATCGCAGGGCCATTTGCCCTATCGTCAAGCCCTGAGTGACCCAACTGGCTTGCAGATTGGGGAAATTGTCTAAGAAGAGCCGGCTAACGGCTAGTGTCTTGAGATACTCGAATGGGCCCACCTTGCGTAACTCGGCTAGGGCCGTGTTGCCCGGCTGAAACGTCCAGCAAATGAAGGCCGTAAACCCACCCGTTTCGTCCTGCAATTGGCGGAGCCGGGTAAGATGTTCGATCCGTTCGGCGAGGGTCTCCAGGTGACCGAACATCATCGTAGCCGACCCTCGGCCGCCCAACTCATGCCACTGGCGGCAGATGTCTAGCCACCCCTGGGCCGCGACCTTACAGGGGCTGACCGCCTGCCGCACCCGATCGACAAGAATCTCTGCCCCTCCCCCCGGCAGGCTTCCCAAACCTGCGTTCTTGAGCCGCTGTAAAACGGTTGCCACCGGCAGAGCAGTGAGCTGACTGAGGTGATGGATTTCCGGTGGGCTGAAGCCGTGGATGTTGATCTGGGGAAATCGCTCTCGAATCCCTCGCAGCAGTTCCTCATACCACTCCAGGCCCAGTCCCGGATGCATCCCGCCTTGTAAGAGGATCTGGTCGCCGCCGAGTCGGATCGTCTCTTCGATCTTCTCGTACAACTCGTCGCGAGTGATCACGTACGCATCGGCGTCGCCCAACCGTCGCGAAAAGGCGCAGAAGCGGCAACCGCTTGTGCAGACGTTGGTGTAGTTGATGTTGCGATCGATGTTATACGTACGATACGGCTCGGGATGGAGCCGGCGTGTGACCATATCGGCCGCCTGGGCAATCGCCGCCAAATCATGCGACTCCAGGAGCTGAAGGCCTTCGTCCGGCGTCAGCCGCTCGCCAACAGTGGCTTTTTCAAGCAACTTCGTGATCGTCGACGACACGGTCTGCTCCAGTTGGGGCCAGTTGATGCTGCATGGCCAGTCGGCAAAACTTTTCCAGGCCTTGCCACTGCGGCTTGCCCAAGTGGAAGACCAAGTGATCGCGCAGATAAACGAGACACTCCTCATAGGAAATGCCGATCCGGGAGAATTCTTCCCGGGCGATCGATTCCAGACGCCCGAGGCCCGCGTCGCGAGCGGCGCCAAATAAGGAATCGAATCCAGCCACGTCCAGGTTTGGGCGGGCAATCCACATGGCGAACACAAACGGCAAGCCCATCCAACGGCACCACTGTTCGCCCAGATCCCAGACAAACTCAAAACGCTCCTTGGGCGGAACCATTCCTCGGTCGCCGATCAGGACGATCGCATCAGCCCTGGTGTCACCAAGCGTGGCGCCGATCGGGAGCGGCTCCAGACGCGGCTCCAAACCAAAGCGTTCTTTGAGCAACACCCGGGCCATCGTGACACTGGTCCGTGACCCCTCATCCAGGGCCAGTGAACGGATCTTTTCGACTGAGACCCGACTGAAGAGCTTGACGCTCTTGACTGGTCCATTGCAAGAGATGCAAGCATCGGAGACGATGGTGCAGCCCGGATTGCGAAAGAACTCGATCGACGGGATAAGGGCCACATCAAGTTGCCCACTAGCCAAACCGTCAGCCAGCCGGCTGGGCAGGTCGACCGTAATTTCGGCATTCGGGGCGATCTCGGCCAAAGCCACGGTCAAGGGCTTCGCATTGAGGTATTGAACCGCCCCGATCCGCACTCGTCGATTCGAAGCATTTCGCCCAATCACGGTAGTCTCCACAGGGGCCACGAAACGTTCGATTATAGAACAACCTCTCCTGAACGAAAACGGGGGCCGAGGGATCATGCCACCTGCGTGGGTGGGCTGGGATTGCTCTGGTAGTCAGGGGGCAACCGTGGTCAGGCGGATTATTCGACACGCCCCTCAGATCCGGACGGCAGTCGTTTGACGAAAAGAGGAGCCAAACCTAGGTTTGCTTTGGCAAGCCACCTGATCCGGTTGGCAAACAGACTTCAAGTGGTGTGGGGAAGGAGTTATGACCAGAGCATCTGAGGAGAATCTGCTGGCGAGACTCGCAGGTCGAGGGAATGCTGAGGACGGAGCGGATCCGTGGTCGAAGCTAGCGGCCACCGAACCGGATCACGACCAGCCTGCCGAAAAGGACGACAAACTCGATGCCCTGCTCAACCGGATCAACCAACTGACAGGCACCCCGGCCGCCGATGCAAAGGCGGCTCCTCCCGCGCCCGAGGAAGCCCACGACAAAAACACCTTCCTCCCAAGGGAACCGACGTCCTTCCGCGAAGCCCAACTAACCGACAGCGAAGTGGAATCGCTGATTCTCAAATACCTTCTGGCACGGGGCGATGCCGCCGGCCGTGAGATCGCCGACCAGGTGAAATTGCCGTTCGTGCTCGTCGATGAGCTTCTGCGGAGGATCAAGAATGATCGGCTGGTCGTTCACAAAGGCTCAGCGCCGATGAACGACTACCAGTATGAGCTGACTGACCTCGGACGCGAACGGGCTATGCGCTACGCTGCGCATTGCACCTACTTTGGAGCGGCGCCAGTTGCCTTGCAGGAATATGTCGACAGCGTCCGCGCCCAGTCGATGGCCACCCAGCAGCCCACGCCCGAGGATCTCCTTCGGGCCTTCGAAGGGCTGCAGTTGAACAAGCGGATCCTCGATCGGCTTGGACCGGCCATGAACTCCGGACGTGGCATGTTCCTCTACGGAGCCCCAGGAAATGGCAAGACGAGTATTGCCGAGCGCGTCACCCGGGCCTTCGGCAGGTACATTTGGATTCCGCGAGCGATCGGCGTTGACGGCGAGATCATCCGTCTCTTCGACCCGGTCAACCATGAGGAAGCCCCCTTGCCACCCGGCGATGGCCTATGGGATCAACGTAAGATCGACAAACGTTGGGTTCGGATTCGCCGACCGACGATTATCGCCGGCGGTGAATTGACGATGTCGGCCCTCGAAGTGACGATCAACACCTCTACGGGAATCAGCGAGGCGCCGCTGCAGTTGAAGAGCAACTGCGGCACATTGGTCATCGATGACTTCGGCCGGCAGCGAATGAGCATCGTCGACCTGTTGAACCGCTGGATTGTGCCGCTGGAAATGCGGTACGATTTTCTCAATCTGCCCAACGGCAAGAAGATCCAAGTGCCATTCGACCAATTGATTATCTTCTCCACCAACCTGGAGCCGCGGGAACTGGTTGACGAAGCCTTTCTCCGGCGTATCCCGTACAAGATCGAGGTTCTCGATCCGTGTGAAGAGGAGTTTCGCGAGCTGTTCAAGATGGTCGCCGAGAAGCTGGGGTTCGAATACCGTCAGGAACCGGTGGACTATCTGATTCGTGAGCACTATAAGAAGGCCAATCGTGCCTTCCGTTTCTGCCAGCCCCGCGACCTCTTGCTCCAGGTGCGCAACTACTGCGCCTATCACAAGCGTCCCCTGGAACTAACTAACGAGTACTTCGATCTGGCCGTGGAGAACTACTTTGCCGTGATGTAACGTCGAACGTTACTCGCGTTTTCTTTCCTTTTCCGTTTTCCCAAGCCTGGGAGACGCGGTGAAGGGAATGATTCTGCCAGACATCCATCGAAGATGTCTGCACCTATTCCGGCAAGCCGACGCACGAATTGGCCGCTTCTGAGGGGGGCATAAGAGCGTGGCGAGGGACGATGGAGATTTGCCCCATGGCAACAGTGGACAGCCACACCCCCCGTTGGCAGTATTCCTCGACTGTCGGCACGGCGACCTGGGCTGACTTCCAGCCCCCTGCCCCGCGTAGGTCGCCGTGCCGGCAGCGGCGGTTTGACTGGAGACTCGATTCTCACCTGCCCGAAGGATTCGACTCTCCTGGTCCATGCTGAGTATATGCGCCGAGTCCTGAGAATCTGTCTCGAATTCTTGCGAATTCCAGATTCTAGGGTACCATAGGTGGAGAGGCGTACCCCTTAGGTCTGGTTAGGATGAATAGCGAAACTCAGGTAACGCTGCTTGATCGACTGCGCGACGGTACTGACGCCCTGGTATGGGACGAGTTCTTCCAGCGCTATTGGCGGTTGATCTTTCACTTTGCTCGCCAACGCGGTTGCGCTGAACATTCGGCGGAAGAGATCGTCCAGGAAGTGATGTTGACGGTCTTCGAACAGCGGGAGGTCTTTTGCTATGATCCCTCGCGGGGACGATTTCGCGACTGGTTGCTCACTCTGGTGCGGAATCAGGTCGCCGAATATCGACGGCGGCCATCGCAACGGGTGCGGGGGCAGGGGGGAGACACCCAAGTCGAGCTTTCGCTGGCGGCCTCAGATGATGAATTGCCCGACGAAGTGTTGGAGGCCGCCTTTGAAGAGGCCGTTCTTCTCATGCTTTTGGATCGTGTGCGACAGGAAGTGAATCCCCGAACCTACCAGGCCTTCGAGTTGTTCACCTTACACGAATTGCCGGCGGCTGAGGTTGCGCGGATGACCAGCTTGACTCGCAATGCCGTTTACCAGGCTCGCAAGAACATTGTGCGGCGGTTGGAAGAACTAGGAGCTGTTTTCCGGGATGAAGACCAGGCGAGTCAACGGCTTCGCGACGCAATGCGCTTGGCTCCTAGCGAGGCGGTTGAACGATCGGTGACTACGAGGACCCAGCTTACGAGACGAAGAGGGAACTGAAGGAATCCTGCCATCTTGCCGGGTGTCCGTCTTCTTTCTCGTCGCTTGTGTGGAGGCAACGTGAGCGATCATCCCACGCAGTCTTACTCGCCCGCCAGCACCACTGCGGAGATTCCGGATTTCGAACTGCTCCGGCCGATCGGGCAGGGCGGGTTCGGCCAGGTGTGGCTGGCGAGGAATCGTACGACCGACCAACTGCGGGCGGTGAAGCTGATTCCGTTGGGAGTCACCGATCGGGCGGATCCCGCAGGACGCGAGTTGACGTCGCTCATCCGCCTGGAATCCGTCTCTCAGCAACGGCATCCGCATCTGGCGGCCATCCACCATGTCGGCCGGACACCCCATTATCTCTTCTATGTGATGGACTTGGCCGACGACATCTCTGGCCGACCGGGAACGGCTGACGACGCCTATCAGCCGGCCACGCTGGGAGGCCGTCTGCAACAGGGGCTTCTGCCGCCGGAAGACTGTCTCCGCTATGCCAAACAGTTGCTTTCCGCGCTGGCCTGCTTGCATCAGGCCGATATGGCCCATCGCGATGTAAAGCCGGCCAATTGCCTGTTCGTCGGTGGGCAACTGCAATTGGCCGATTTTGGCCTCTTGAGTCGAAACGACCGGGCCATCTCTCGTGTGGGAACTGAAAAGTATATGCCGCCCGACGGCCGGATGGATGCCCGGGCGGACGTCTATGCGGCAGGGCTCGTCATCTACGAAATGCTCACCGGCCTCCCGGTCGAGCGATTCCCTTCTTTGGGGGAGCAGGGGCCGGAAATTGGCCAAAACCCGCTCCTCAGCCTGCTGAACCAACTGGTGTTACGAGCCTGCGAGCCAAACCCCGATCATCGGTTCCAGGATGCCCGCGAAATGCTCAATGCCCTGGAAATGCCGTTGCCTCAAGCCGGAACGAAACCCGTCTGGTCACGTCGCGTCCTTCTGGCCATGGCTGCAACGTTCGGACTTACCGTCGTTCTTGCCGGAACCGGCTTCTGGCTTTCTGAACGCGACATGGTTTTGCCGGCGGGGGCCGAGAAGGCAGGAAGTGCATCAACCGTGGTCAAGGTCGACTTCCTTACCGAGCCGTGGGAGGCCACTATCTACATGGACGGCCAGTTGCTCGTTCAGCCGGATGGACACCCTTACACGACGCCATGCACAGTCCCGACACTGCCGGCCGGAGTGCACCGCTTTGTTTTCCGGCATCCAACCCAAGTCGATCTCCACACAGAACCGATCGATGTGCGGAAGAATCGTGAGATCGTTGCCCGTTGGGCAAATGATCCCTTGACGCAGTAGATGTCTGCGGCTGGATACTCCTGCCTTGAAACGGCAAGGCCTAGCAGCCCGTTGAAAAAGTCCGCTAAGCCGACCTTCCCAACGTAGGAGGCTGGC
>CAZLDQ010000176.1:0-12250 GCA_964558295.1 uncultured Planctomycetaceae bacterium
AACGGACCGATTCCCGCCAACCGCCCCGGCGAATGAGGGGGCTCTCGGAGAGGGGGTGACATGCGTCCGCAACGCCCCCAAATGGCCCAAAGAATCCTCTCGCAATTGAGCCAGCAGTTTTGCTAGACTCGAATCGTTTCCCAGAGACCGTCCCAAGGCCTCGGGAAAGGAGACACCCCATGAAGAATCCCCGACTGCCAATGTCGCTCAGCCGCCAAGCCTTCGACGCCCAGACGCCTCGCCGGCGCCGCTCGCCGTCGTCTCTGTGGTTCCACGGGGCGGCAAGGGGTATCTCCCCGATCCCCCCGCAAGAAAAATTCCCCGGGCGAAACGCCAGGTTGGTTGACGAAACGGCCAACGCCCCAGGCGGTCCTTGCCCGCTACCGCGACAGCCAACCGCCGTCGACCGCCAGGACCGCCCCCTGCACATAGGCCGACGCCGGCGAGGCCAGGAACACCACGGCCCCCTGCAAGTCGCTCGGTTCGCCCCAGCGACCAGCAGGGATTCGGGCGACAATCTCCGCGTTGCGTTTCGCGTCGGCACGCAACGGTTCTGTGTTGGCCGTGATCATGTAGCCCGGGGCGATCGCGTTGACCGTGATCCCGTGCGGGGCCAACTCGTTGGCCATCAGCCGCGTCAGGCCGAGCACGCCGTGCTTGCTCGCCGTATAGGAAGGCACGCGGATTCCCCCCTGAAACGAAAGCATCGACGCTATGTTGATGATCCGCCCGGCGATCTGGCGTTCGACCATGTGTCGCGCTACCGCCTGACTCAGCAAGAACAGGTGCTTCAGATTGATGTCCAACACGGCATCCCAGTCGGCCTCGGTGAACTCAAAGATCGAGTTGCGGCGAATGATGCCGGCGTTGTTCACCAGGATATCGATCTGGGGGCAAGCCGCGACCGCCTCGCGCACGATCGTCTCGACCGCCTCGCGTTGACCGAGATCGGCCTGAATGCCGACAAACCGTCGACCGAGCCCCTCGATCTCCTTGCGCACCTCGTCCGGCGCGTGGCGATGGTAGACGCCGACAATATCCGCCCCGGCTTCGGCCAACCCCACGGCCATACCCCGTCCCAAGCCAGTGCTCACTCCCGTGACGATCGCCGTCTTTCCGTTCAAACGAAACTGTTCCAGAATCACGTGGCAGTTCTCCTCGTTGTAGGGAACGCCCTCGGTGGCGTTCCATCGTCTCGACCGCCCGGACCGCTACCGAGGGCGTTCCCTACCGTCTTGTTCATCAAAACCCCAAACGCCAATCCCCTTCTCAAGATTCCACAAACCGTCTCCAACACAAACAATAGACAAAACGCATTCCCCTTGCACAAACCGTCTGAACGAACTGTGCAAACCGCGACTCGTTTGTCCATGGCATGCCGGTCGCCGCCGCTTATAGTGACGGAAGAGACGCCTATCGCGAAGGGTTCAGGGTTCAGGAGGCCAGCGGTCAAGGCTCCCCGGAGACGTTCGCGCACAAGCCCCTGAACCCTGAACCCGCAACCACCTTCGATCAACGGGAGAGTCTTCATGGTGACTCTCACAATGCTCAAGGTTGGTAGTACAGTCTGTCTCCGAAGGAACTGCCTTGCATGAAAGCCGCCGTCACGACCCAATGGAACCGGATTGAACTGAAAGACCTCCCCCGTCCCAAGCCCGGGCCGGGCGAATGCCTGGTACGCCCGATCTATACGGGAATCTGCGGGTCCGACGTGCACGTCTACCTGGGCCATCATCCCACGGCCAAGGCCCCGATCGTGCAGGGACATGAGTTCGTCGGCCTCGTCGACCAGATCGGCCCGGGCCCGGAACCTGACTTCGCCGTGGGCGATCGGGTCGTCGTCGAGCCGCTGATCAGTTGCGGCCAATGTGAGGCTTGCCGCGCAGGCCATTGGCACGTCTGCCGCAAGTTGAACCTTTTAGGGATTCATACCGACGGGGCGTTTGCCGAAGTGGTTCGCGTCGCCACGGCCAAGGTCGTTCCCGTACCCAAGGGGCTCAGCGACCAGGTGGCCGCGCTGGCCGAACCGTTTGCCGTGGGGATGCACGTCTGCCGCCGCGCCGAACTGCGTGTAGGCGAATCGGTCCTCGTCATCGGCGCCGGGCCGATCGGGCTGGTCCTCGGCATGGTCGCCAAGACGGCCGGGGCTGAGGTCACCTTCTGCGAAGTCCATCCCGAACGGATCGCTCAGGCCCAACAGTTCGGCTTCCCCGTCCTCCATGGCGCCCAAGAGCCGGCTCAGGCCGCTGCCCACGCGACCGGCGGCGAAGGGTTCGACGTGGTCCTCGAAGCCTCCGGCTCCCAGCCCGGCGTGCTCCTGGCCACCGAAGCCTGCCGGATTCGTGGGCGGATCGTCCAGGTGGGCTTTTTCGGTCGCCGGCCCGAAGCCGACCTGATGAAAGTGATCTTCAAGGAACTGACCCTCATCGGCAGCCGCGTCTACAGCTTCGACCATTTCCGTCGTACCGTCCCGCTGCTGGAGCGGATCGTCCAGCAACAAACCTTCGACGTCTCACGGCTGATCTCGGAAACCTGCCCCCTGGACGCCCTTGAAGCGTCGCTCGCCACGATGATTCGCGGCGAAGCGCGGGGCAAAATACTCGTCCAGATTTCTCCTACTTGACAGCCCGGGTTGGCGCCCCCATAATTGGGAGCGTACTCTGTCCCAGGATGCGGTCGTTTTTGACAAGGCTTCCTGTCGATTACGGTTCGCATTCTCCTGTATCCGGTCGCGGCTTGGGGCAGTTGGGCAGCGGTGCCGCCGACCTCCTTGTCAAACAGGACTGAATCATGTCGGGGCATTCTTCTCCTGCAGACGCACCCGAGCCCGTACGACGCGGATCGATCGTGCTCGTGCTGATCGTTCTCTTGATGCTGGTCCTCGTCATCTCGGTGGTGGTTGTCCGGTATAGGCTCCAAACGCGAGAAGGAGGCGGCTTCGCGTCGAGCGAACCGCTTATCTTCACTTAGCCAGATGCCGGACCAGCCGAGTTCACCAACACGCTCCAGATGCACTTCGTTCGGATTCCAGCGGGAGATAATGGGCGCCACGGCCAGCAAGGATTTTGCCGACGTCGATGAACGCTTCCACCGGGTGCGCATCAGCAAGCCGTTTTATCTCGGCGTCCATGAGGTCACCGTCGGGCAGTTTCGTCGGTTCGTCGAGGCCACCGGTTATAAGACTGACGGCGAGCAGGGCGCCGGCCTGAACCTTGGCTTCACCGGAACCGCGAGACAGTTTGAACTGGGACCCTACAACTGGCGTGATCCTGGCTTCCCGCAGGAAGACGATTCGCCGGTGGTCCTCGTCAGCTGGAATGACGCCACGCAGTTTTGCCAGTGGCTCAGCCGCCAGGAGCAACGCACGTATCGACTTCCCACTGAGGCCGAATGGGAGTGGGCCTGCCGCGCCGGTACGACCACGCGCTACTCCAGCGGCGACGAAGAGGCTTCGCTTGCCCAGGTGGCCAACATCCACACCGTCCTCCCCATGCCCCAGACCACTGCGGTAACCTGGGGCGACGACTACCTCTTCACATTTCCCGTGGGAACCTTCCGTCCCAACTCGTTCGGCCTCTACGACATGCACGGCAACGTGCAAGAATGGTGTGCCGACTGGTACGAGCGGGACTATTACGCCCAATCTCCCACGACCGACCCCCGCGGCCCATCGACCGGGACCGAACGGACTGTTCGTGGCGGTTCCTACCTGCTGATGCCCTGGCACGCCCGCTCAGTCAACCGCTCCAGCGGCCTGCCCACCTACCGGTATTGCGATCTCGGCTTCCGAGTGGCTTTGAACGGTCCCTGAGCCGCACCGTGGCCACCGGCCGCTTTCGCCTTCCACCCCGGATTCTGGTATACTGATAAGGAACGCCCTCCGTAGCGTTCCCTCCCGTGGAGAGGTTCGCTCCCCTGACGCCTGAATCCGAGGAACCTGGCCATGTCACCGTTCTCCCGTCGTGATTTTCTCGCCGGTTTGGCTGCCGCCGGAACGATCCGTTGGGCTGGATCGCCGGTCCTTGCCGCGTCGGCCGCCCAGCAGGTCAAGGCCAGCGCTGTCGTGTCACTGGGCAAAACCGGCCTGAAGACCTCGGTTCTGGGAATCGGCACCGGCACCCACGGCGGCAACGACCAGTTGATGATGGGCCAGGACGCCTTCACCCGGCTCGTGCGCCATGCCCTCGACCGCGGCCTGCGCTACATCGACACGGCCGACGCCTACCAGATGCACACCTTCGTCCGCTTGGCCCTCCAGGGCGTTCCCCGTGACCGTTATTTCCTCCAAACCAAAACCCGGGCCAAGCATCCCGAGGTGGCCAAGGCCGACATCGAACGCTTCCGCCGCGAGTTGCGGGTCGATTCGCTCGATTCGCTCCTGATGCACTGCATGACCACGAGCACTTGGCCGACTGATATGCGCCCCGTGATGGACGTCCTTCAAGAGGCCAAGCAAAAGGGACGCGTCCGCGCCGTGGGCATTTCCTGTCACGGCTGGGATCCGCTGGTCGCCTCGGTCGATTGCGACTGGATTGACGTTCAACTGGTCCGGATCAATCCTTTCGGCTATGCCATGGACGGCAAGTCCGAGGACGTCGCCGCGCAAATCGCCAAGATGTGTCAGAAAGGACGCGGTGTCCTCGGCATGAAGATCTTCGGCGAAGGCAAATGCGACACGCCGGAAAAACGTTGCCAGTCGCTCCAATACGTCCTCGGTCTCGGCACCGTCCACGCCTTTACAATCGGCTTTGTTAGCCCCGCGCAGATCGACGAGACGATGGACATGATCGAGAAGATCGGTGTCTGACGAACTGATCGGGTGACTCCGTTCAGCCGCAGCACGTGTGCCGAGCGTTGGGGGGCTGCGTCCTGGAACGCCAGATCGCCTCACGGCAGCTTCTTCCCGCCCCCGTCGGACATCGCCAACTCGATGCGTATGAGGTTTCGTACCAGCAGACTACGGCGGGCCGACTCCGGTCCCTGGGGCGAGCGCCAACTCGCGCTTGGATACTGGAAACAGCAATCCGGGCCGGCGTGTATTGCAAATCCCTGACAACCCCTAACCTGTTTGCTACAATGAGGTTGGGTATGGAGGCCCGTGAGAAGAAGCCCTGTCGAGCGTGTTGGTGCGGCTTGGAAGACATTTCTTCTGAGGGGACAGGTTTCTCCAGTCTTCCCACACAAGCGAGGGTTCCCGCAGCCGGGAATCCGTGTCGACGTGTCCTACGTCGCTCGAAGCTCCCTCAAAACCCTGGCCGCCGGTTCATCAAATCGCCGATTGACTCCGCCACCGGCTGCTAGTAAAAGTAAGGAGTCTCCTTCTCCTCGGCCCATTAGGGCGGGCTTCCCGCGTGGCAAATAGGGCGATTCCTTTCGGGAAAGGGTGCGGCCGCAATGCCAAAAGTGATTCGTTGTCCCTCGTGTCAAGCTCGCTATCAAATCGCCGATGAGATGACGGGACGCAAGTTCAAGTGCAACACATGCGGCCCGGTCCTGCAGCTCGGCGCCGTCCCCTCCGTCCAATCCCCCCCGACGAAGCAGGCCGAGACGCCGCAACCTGCCCTGGCCGCGCAAGGTAGAACGCAACCATCGGCAACCACTCGATCTTCGACGGTCTGCTCCTTACTTGACGAAGAACTGGCGCTGGAGGCGGCCAAAGCCGAGGCTGCGGCGGCTGCCGCGCGCGAGGCGGAGTTGGATGCCGAGTTGTTTGGGGAAAAGCCAGCCGAGGCCGCTAAGATCCAGTGTCCCCACTGCGACTACGAGATTAGTGTCGAAGACCTTTACTGCCCAGCCTGTGGATTGTCCGTGCAGGGGCGATTCACTTCCCAAAGAGACTCCAAGAAGAAAACACCGGAGTGGGTTCAGGGAGTGGCGGCGATTATCCTGGCGATGGTCCTCGCCCCCTTGATGTTTTGGGGGATCCAGATGGTCCTCGGGACTCTGATGGCGATGCTCATCACGGTGGTCACGATCAATCTGATGATCTCTCTCGGCAGTTTTGCCGTGGTCTGCCAAGTCTTCCACCAGAAACCACCCGAATTTGGCGAGATCTACCGCGTGCTCCTTTGGAGCTCGTTGCCGAACTTGATTCTCAACTGGGTGGGGAGTACGGGGCTGACAAGCATGCTCGTGGCCATGGCCCTTTCGGTCCTCATCTCTGCCTTGCTCTGCGTGATTATCCTGGAATTTCCGTTTCTCAAGGCGGTCGGCATCTGCATCGCCTATAACATCCTTGCCACGATCCTCGCGTTAGTGGGAGTTTTGCTCTTGGTGGCGATTTTCGTCGCTACCGCCATCGATGCTCCCCCGCCTGCCAACCCCCCCAATACGCCCGCCGCCGCCCCTGGCGAAAACCCCGCCCCGGTTCCCAGCGAAAACCCGGCACCGGCCAACGGCGGTGCCAATCCCGGCCAGCCGCAGGCCCGGGCCGACGGCACGATCGACCCGGCCCTGGCTTTCCGTTGGTTGGAGGCCTGTCCGGCCTGATGTTTTAGAACAACGGCGTCTTGCCGAGCTTGCGGCCGATCATCGGAAGTACCCTTTCCCGGCATCGTCGCTGGACTCTCTCGGATTGGGTGCGGCCAGATTTCCAGCCATCTCTGTGCCGATGTCGCGTCTGCCCGTAGCCGAGACACCTTGCCTGAGGCGTACTTCGCAGCCTTCACAGGCGGGCAGAATCCCTGGCTCATGCCGGGCGTTCGCCTCCAGCGTTTTACACCCCTCGGCCATGCGAGCCGCATCGGCCTTCCACCGGTCGGCCGGCGACTCAAACGGTACGGTCACGGCCCGGTAGTGGGACTCCTTACCGGCCGGTACGGTCTGTCTGAGGAACGTGGCGAAGTAGTGCTTGCGATAACGGTCCGAAATGTCCCAATAGCGTGTGCGCCACGCACCGTCCTCGGACGCAAGGAGCACGTAGGTTACCGCCCCCTTGCCGGAGGGGCTGTCGTAGATCGTCGACCACCGCGTGGTCTAGTCGATCTTTTGCTTCTGGTCGCCGTCAAACAGTCCCTCGACGCGCGAGCCATCGAGCAACTCGGCGCAATACTCGGTGGCCGTGTTCGTCCAGGGGTACATGAAGTGATAGATGAGTGACACCGGCGTCGCCACGTCGGCACGCAGACGCACGTCCTCGATGATTCGGTTGTTACCCACTTGAAGGTCCGTGTCGAGCAGCCCGGTCTTCACGGGAAGTCTTCCTGGGATGGTGATCGAGGCGGATGGCGTCCTCCATTATCCCTTCCGCTCCTCCTGCCCGCAAGGATTCGCCATTCAACCCATTTGGCTGGCCGGGCAAGTTCGGCCGGCCAAATGGCAGTCACCCCACCACGAGGCTCAACAGCCAGACGACCAGTGCGGCCGCCGTGCCGATGACCAGCGAGCCCAACGTGTGCAGCTTGTAACCCTGCTTGACGCTCATTCCCGAGAGCTGCACGACAACCCAGAAGAAGCTGTCGTTGGCGTGCGAGACAACGATCGAACCGGCGCCGATCGCCACGGCCACCAGCGGTCGGAGCGCCGGGGCATCAAGACCCAGCACGGGCAGCAGCGGCCCCACGATCCCGGCCGTGGTAATCATTGCCACGGTCGACGAGCCTTGGGCCGTCTTCAGTGCAGCGGCCAGAAGAATCGGTAGCCAGATCCCCAGCGGCGAGTTTCCCAACATCCCTTCCACATCCGTGGCAATGCCTGATTGCTTGATCACCTCGCCAAACGCGCCACCGCAGCCGGTGACCACGATGATCATTGCCGCCGGTACGACCGCTTCGCCGACCCACCCGGAGGCCGAGAGCATCTCGCGGTTCAGGTGCTGCGGCAAGAGCAGAGCCAGCCCCACGCCGACTAACAGGGCCACGACCGGTTGCCCCACAAACCCGATCAGGTCGGCAGCCTGCCCTTGGCCAAATGGATGCGAGGGAACATCGCCCACCGACTTGAGCACAATCAATCCAATCGGCAAGAGGATTGGCAGCACGGCCTTGGCGGTTGAAGGATGCCAGGCGTCGGGCTTTGACGCCGGCTCAGGTTCCGGACCATCCGGCGTAATCCAAACGCGACCGGCTACCTTCACGGCGAACAACCAGCCGGCGGCCAACGCTACCATGCTGACCACGAGGCCCCAAATGATCACCATGCCCAAGTCGGCCTCTAACAGGCCTGCCGCGGCTACGGGGCCGGGCGTTGGTGGAACCATCGTGTGCGTGGCGTAGAGCCCCAAGCTCAAGGCGATCGCGCTGGGCGCCAGCGAAATCTTCGCCCCACGTGACAAGGCCCGGGTCAACGGCGCGAGGATCACAAACGCCGAGTCGCAGAACACAGGGATACTCACCAAGTAGCCGATCAGCGACATTGCTCCCGGCACATTGCGGTGTCCGACCAAGCGGAGCGTGCTTTGGGCCAGACCTGCCGCGCCCCCCGATTTTTCCAAGAACGTGCCGATCACCGAGCCGGCGAGGATTACCAAGCCGATGTAGCCAATCGTGGCCCCAAATCCGGTGTTGATCGCCTTGACCACGTCGACCAGCGGCATTCGCCCCACGGCCACGCCGTAGCCCAACGCGGCCAGGAGCAAGGCCAGGAACGGGTGAAGCGTTAGCCGGGTACTGGTCACGACGATGAACATGACAGAGAGCACCAGGAGCACCAACGGCCACATTTCGCCATCCTCCACGCGTTCATGGTCGCCCGAAACCCTTTCGGTGGACTACGGACCAGTCCATCATACTCTCGGCGGCCATGTTTGGGTATGCCGCCCCGCGTAGTGGACAGGCGAACAGCCGGCTGTCGTTTCGTCACCCTTTCGCCGGCTTGTCTTGCCCACCGCGTTTGGCGTTTGGGCGGAGCAGGCCACGCCACAGAGAAACGCGGCGGGCAAGACAAACCGCCGAAAACGGCAATCGGGGTAAATGCGATTAACTCCTTTTAGTTATTGTCCCAGTCAGACTTTACGCGAATTATTTTGTTGGTCAGCCACAGCACGGTTGGCAGAGAGAATGCGGCGAGAAAAGTTGTGGACTCGCCAACCTCGTCATCCTAGGAACCGAGAAGATCGGAACCCAAGGTGATAAGGATCGATCTGAGACGCAATTGCGGCTTCTGAAAACGGAGCCGTAAGCGCAGATCTCGGTTGATGGGAGCACCACCCGAGGAAACTCGGGAATCTTTCCTGGGGAAACCCAGGGAAGGGCAGCTTTATCGCGGTTCTCTCAGCGCCTCGTGTTCACTTGGCCATACTGAGTGAAAACGACCGGCGCCAAGCCAACCGCGACTGTGACGGCCGATAGCGCACCGCCCCGACACAACGCATGCCGGGGCGGCGTCGTTTCTTGCCGGCGTTTGGGACAGTTCATTGAGTTTTACGACTCAAAAATATATTCTTGGTCGGCCCAAATTTCTCAGCTACGTTCTTTTCCGCCCCCATCAGCTCGTCTCATCGCCCGTTGCGCTTAGTGGTTTCCCATTTTCCCAAGTGTCCGAACCGGTAGCTTGGGCAAGCCCACAGCCGTTACGCGCCTTTAGCTAGACAATCGTCCCCTCCCCAAAGCAATCTGTCGATGCTTGATCCGTCCTTAGAATTGCCAAGAACCTCTTTCAGAACCGCCGTTTTCTCTGGAGAGAAATCCAGGGGGGACGAATTGTCAGTCCCCCAATCCATGGCCAACGCCGCGTTTTCAAACAGGTTTTAAGGCAATTGGTTGCTCATCTAATCTCGGATGGGGGGAACGGGAATGGCTCAGGCAGCTCTGCAGAATCGATACGAAGAACTCCTCGCGCTCGCCAAGGTGCGGATTAATGGCGATCGGCCCTGGGACTTGCATGTCCACAATCCACGCTTGTATCGCCGCGTTTTCGCTGAGGGAACGTTGGGACTCGGCGAGGCCTATATGGACGGCTGGTGGGACTGCGAGCGGCTCGACGAATTCTTCTGTCGCGTGCTTCAGGTCGAACTTGACCGCCATGTCCGGTCCAGCACTTATCTGCTCGCGGCGCTCAAAGCACGGGTATTCAACCTGCAGCGGATCTCCCGGGCATTTCGCGTGGCACAGCAGCACTATGACCTCGGCAATGATCTGTTTCGGGCCATGCTGGGCCAAAGCATGATCTACAGTTGTGCATTCTGGGAGCAGGCTACCACGCTCGACGAGGCCCAAGAAGCCAAGCTTGCCTTGCTTGGCCAGAAGCTCCACCTGCAGCCCGGGATGGCTGTCCTCGACATCGGCTGCGGCTGGGGAGGAACGGCTCGCTTCCTTGCCGAGCAGTACGGCGTGCAGGTCGTGGGGATTACCGTTTCCCAGGAGCAAGTCGAAGCGGCGGGCGTCTTGTGCCAGGGGCTGCCAGTGAAGATCCACCTTCAGGATTATCGCCGCATGGAAGGCATGTACGACCGGATGATCTCGATTGGAATGTTCGAGCACGTCGGCTACAAGAACTACCGCACGTTCATGCGAACGGCCCGAGAGCACCTCACGGACGAGGGTTTGCTATTGCTCCATACCATCGGCAACAACCGTTCCATCATCAGCACCGATCCCTGGATTACCCGTTATGTCTTTCCCAACTCGATGGTGCCTTCTCCCCGGCAAATCGCTGCGGCGATCGAGGACCTGTTCGTTCTCGAGGATTGGCACAACCTCGGCATCCATTACGACCGGACGCTGATGGCCTGGTACGACAACTTCGAGCAACACTGGGACCAATTGCAGGGCAAGTATGGGGAGCGGTTCCATCGGATGTGGAAATATTACCTGCTTTCGTGCGCCGGGGCGTTCCGCGCCCGACAGATGCAGGTCTGGCAAATTGTCCTCTCGCCCCGTGGGGTACCTGGTGGCTATTGCGCGTTTCGAAACGCCGTTTGCCCCGAAAGGGACTCCTCAAAGCTTCACACGCATACCCGCTGTGGTCCGAGCCGCGATTCCTCATTCGGCACTGGGCCATCTACGCCCCGGCGTTCGACCAGCCGGTAGCCCGGCACGGTCACGGTCAGCGATTGTTCTTTAGACGTGTTGTTCCAGGTGACCACCGCCCGGCGGTTCCCCGCTTCGAATCCGGTGACTTGCACAGCCGGGTTCGACGATTCGATCCCCAGCGTGTCGATGTAGCGTCCCAGGCCCAAGACCAGTAATGCTTGCGCAACTCCGAGACCTTACGGACGTAGTCGCAGCAACAGTGTGCGAGCCGGTTGCGCACCTTGAAGGCGTCGTCCCGGTAGCGGACTTCCATCTCGTAACGGAAGCCGTAGGCCAGCGCGTAGTTGGCGTCGACCGGATCGAGCCAGGGACGCGGATCAAGGCGATTGCGCCAAGCTGGGTAGTCTGTTGTGGTTTGGGCAAGGCAATTCGTCGACTCGGCCGGACGGGTTCTGGCGGGCGGATTGCGTGCGAGCGGGAGGTTCGTCATGTCCAAGACAGATTCCAAGGCACGTTCGGCTTGCATCCAGGACCATTTTGCCGACCTGACCGACCCGCGACGGCAAGGAGCAGATCGAGTTTCGGTACTACATTTTGAGCCGATTCGTGTCCGGGAAGCGTTTCGCCGAGGTCGTGCGAAGCCACTGAGCCATTGAGAACCGCCTGCATTGGCAACTCGACGTCACCTTTCAGGAAGACCAGTCCCGGCTCCGCAAAAGGCACGCCGACGCCAACTTCAGCAGCCTACGCCGCATGGCCTTGAGCCTGTTGAAAAACAACCAGACGAACAAAATCGGCGTGAAAAACAAACGCCTCCTCGCCGCGCTCGACGACGCCTCCCTCGCCGAAGTCCTCCTCGGTAAATGACTTATGGTGCAATCGCCCTGGTTTGGCACCCCGACGCAACGGCGGATGTGATCGAGGAAGCTGCCCGCTGTCTGCACGGCATTACGCCCGAGCGATCGTGGGAAAGATATGATCAAGGTTGCCTCGGCCTCGGCATCAAATGGTCTGGCACGCCATTGCACCTGTTACCGCCGGAATTCAACCGCTGTGGCCAGCGCCTTTGGGACCACTGGACGCCGAAAATGGACAGCTACATCTGGCACTTCTGCGGCAAGAAGACCTGGGGGGCGATGCAGGATACGAAGTGGCAGGAGGTCGAATGATGGTTCGTCCACGCATGGACTGGCTCGAACTCGACATCACCTACGTCTGCGGCATGAACTGTATCAACTGCAACCGCATGACGTAACCGTTCATGGTCTGGGGTATGTTTTCAGTGAAGACGGATCTGGACACAAGTGGCGTTCTGTGGCACGACATAGATCATGTCGTCC
>CAZLDQ010000177.1:0-11979 GCA_964558295.1 uncultured Planctomycetaceae bacterium
CACTCCCCCCCCATGAGCAAAGACATCACCGGCCAGTCTGGCACGCAACTCGACCTTTGCGGCTAGGAGCCTCCCCGCATTGTATGGACTGGCGAGGCGGCGTAAAATAGGCCCCCTGGTCGAGAGACGATCCCGAGGGAGTGTTCACGATGCGGTTTACGAAGATGCACGGGGCAGGCAACGATTACGTCTATGTCAATTGCTTTGAAGAGCCTTTGCCCAAGCACCCCGCCCGGTTAGCCCAGCAGATTGCCGATCGCCATTTTGGCGTCGGTGGCGACGGTCTGATTCTGAGCTGCCCCTCGTCGGTGGCCGACGCCCGGATGCGGATGTTCAACGCCGACGGCTCCGAGGCCGAGATGTGCGGCAACGGCGTCCGCTGCGTGGCCAAATATGTCTACGACCACGGCATCTCCCGCAACAACACCCTCAAGATCGAGACGGGCCGAGGCGTACTGTCGCTCGACCTGGAGATCGTCAGCAACCGTGTCCATCGCGTGCGGGTCGACATGGGAGAGCCGATCCTGGAAGCGGCCAAGATTCCCACCACGCTCCCCGGCGATCCCTCCCGGCCGGGCAACCCCGTAGTCAACGCCCGACTCGAGGCCGCCGGCCGGGCATTGGACGTCACCTGCGTGTCGATGGGCAACCCCCACTGCATCACGTTCGTCGACGAGCTCAACGACGCCTGGGTCCTCGGCGTCGGACCGGAAGTCGAAGTCCATCCCCACTTCCCCAAGCGAGTCAACGCCGAATTCGTCCAAGTCTGCTCGCCCGAAGAGATCCGAATGCGAGTCTGGGAACGCGGCTCGGGCGAGACCTTGGCCTGCGGCACCGGGGCCAGCGCCGTCTGCGTCGCCGGCGTGCTGACCGGCCGCACCGGCCGCAAAATCCTCGCCCATCTCCCCGGCGGCGACCTGGAACTCCACTGGGCCGACAATAACCATGTCTACCTGACCGGGCCAGCCGTCGAGGTCTTTTCGGGCACGTGGGAGGGAGGGAATGCAGAATCGTGAATGGTGAATGCAGAGATCAAAGATCCTCGTGTGCCCACTAACCACTGAGCACTGACCACTATTTCCCACCGCATTCGGCAGGAGGCCGGGCGATGAAACTTGATAGCCCCATCCTGACGCGAATCGCCGGCCTTCTGGCCGCCACGGGGATTCGTGCCTGGATGAACACCCTCGACTACAAGGTCGCCTACTACGATCCGGCGGTCGATCCGGTGTCGCCGGCCTATCGGGGGCAGAAAATCCACATCTTCTGGCACGAATACATCCTCTTCCCGCTCTGCCTGCGAGGGCACTGCAACCTGGCCATGCTGCTGAGCCAACACCGCGACGCCGAGATTCTTTCGCGCGTCGCGCTGCATCTTGGGTTTGAATTCGTGCGAGGGTCCACGCGGCGAGGAGGTGTGGCCGCCCTGCGGCAACTCTTGCGCAAGAGCCGGCAGATGAACCTGACGATTACCCCCGACGGCCCACGCGGCCCACGTCGCCAACTGGCCCAAGGGGCGATCTACCTGGCCTCCAAGCTGGGCCTGCCGATCGTGGCCACCGGCTACGGCTTCGATCGCCCCTGGCGGGCCAACAGTTGGGATCGCTTCGCCGTCCCACGCCCCTTTTCCCGTGCCCGGGCGATACCCAGCCCCGAGTTGCATATCCCCCCAAATCTCGACCGCGAGGGGATCGAATACTATCGCCAGAAAGTCGAGCGATTGCTGAACCGGCTCACGCTGGAAGCCGAAACCTGGGCCCAATCCGGCACGCGCAAGCTCGGCCAGCAAACCATCCTCCCCTCCCCTGCCCCGCTCCGCACACGCCGCTGCGACAACGAGCAAACGCTTTCCACACTGCACGGTTTGCGTCCGTCGCCGGTCTTCGAGAATGAGGTGGCGTGATGCACGCGAGCTGGAACACCGCCTGCCCCTATGTTTTGCTTCTCAGGTTGCTGACCGTGTCGTCATCACACTCCGCGTAATGCGATTCCTCACGGCAGAACGCGACGACAACAATGTTGACCATCCTCCAGCTCAAGGAACAGAGCCCCCATAGCTCTTGCACCAGCCGACGATATAATGCTTTCCATCCCCCTCTGCATGGCCCAAGAGACAACGGCCTCCGATGAGCGACGACGATCTCTATTCGCCGGAACCAGTCCAACAGGAACCGCTGTCGGTTTCCGAACTGACTGATCATATCAAGGGCCTGTTGGAAGCGGCGTTTCCCCGGGTCTGGGTCACCGGCGAGATCTCGAATTTCGCCCGGCCGCGTTCGGGCCACTGCTACCTGACGCTCAAGGACGAATCGGCCCAACTCTCCGCCGTGATCTGGCGCGGCGTGGCCAGCCAGGTCCGTTTCGATCTGCACGACGGCCTGGAAGTGGTTTGCCGGGGCTATCTCAGCTTGTACGGTCCGCAGGGCCGCTATCAACTGGTGATCCAGCAGATCGAACCGAAAGGGATCGGTGCCTTGGAACTGGCGTTGCGTCAACTCCGCGACAAGCTGGCGCGCGAGGGCCTCTTTGATCCGGCAAGAAAACGCCCCCTGCCACCGTTCGCCCGGCAAATCGCCGTCGTCACCAGCCCAACCGGAGCGGCGATTCGCGACTTTCTCGAAGTCCTCCGCCGCCGCTGGCGTTTGACCGACGTGCTGGTCGTCCCCGTGCGGGTCCAAGGCGAAGGGGCGGCCGAGGAAATCGCCCACGCCATCGAATTGGTCAACCGTCTAAATCGGCCGATCGACTGCCTCGTCGTCACACGCGGCGGCGGCAGCCTGGAAGATCTCTGGTCGTTCAACGAAGAGATCGTTTGCCGGGCGATCTACGCCTCGCGGATTCCGGTCGTCTCAGCCGTCGGCCACGAGATCGACGTCACCCTCTCGGACCTTGTGGCCGACGTGCGGGCGCTGACCCCTAGCGAAGCGGCCGAACGGATCGTGCCGGCGGCCGAAGAGATGCAAACCCGCCTCGATCAATATCGCCGGCGCCTGGTCACCGGACTCCGTTCGCGAGTCGTCGCCGCCCGGACCCGACTCGAAGCCCTCGCGTCGCATCGCGCCTTCCGTCGTCCCTTTGAGCGGATTCAACTTCTCACCCGGCATCTCGACGAATTGGCCGCTGTGGCCGATCGGGCGATGCGTGCCCAAGTGCGCAACAGCCGCCACAAACTCGACGCGTTTGCCGCACGCCTCGAATCACTCAGCCCCTTGAGCGTCCTCAGCCGCGGCTACAGCCTGACCCATCGCTTGGCCGACGGCCGCCTGGTGCGCAACGCCCGCGAACTGTCCCCCGGCGACCTGCTCCGTACCCACTTCGCCGAGGGCGAAGCGATCAGCCGGGTGGAACAAATCGAGCCGGAAACGCCTCCTCCGTGAGACACGCGTTCTCCACCGAGAACCGGACAAATGACAAATAATCTTACCTTGTTTGGGGAAGATTCCATTGACCCATGCGTTGCCGCCAAGCAAGAATTCAAAGGGGCCATTCCCTGTCTTTTTCCCGAGGAGGTCGGCACGTGCGTCCACTGGTTCAATTCGGCGCTGTGGTCTTGCTTGCGTTGGACGTATGGTTCGGCGGCGCCCTGGCCGCCGGAGTTGGGGAAAGCAGGGTTTTCAAGGGACCGATCGGCCTGCAACTCTACAGCCTGCGGGACTCATTCAAGCAGCAAGGCGTTCCGGCCACCCTCGACAAGGTTCGCCAATGGGGCTTCACGTATGTCGAAGGGGCCAGTTCCTATGGCCTGTCCCGAGCTGACTTCAAGGCCGAGTTAGCCAAGCGAGGTCTCGTCTGGGTCAGTGCGGCCTTTCCGTACAACCGCCTCCGCGACGACCTGGACGCCGTCGTCCGTGAGGCGAAGGAAATGGGCGTACCTTTTGTCGGCTGTGCCTACATCAACCATAAGCAACCGTTCGACGAAAAACAGTGCCGCGAGGCGGCCGCCGTGTTCAACCGTGCCGGCAAGGCCCTGGCCGCACAAGGCCAATGCTTCTACTACCACAATCACGGCTACGAATTCGCCCCCTACGCCGACGGCACCCTCTTCGATCTGCTCGCCGCCGAGACCGATCCCCGCTATGTGTCCTTCGAGATGGACGTGCTCTGGACCTTCCATCCCGGCCAAGACCCGGTCAAGTTGCTGGAAAAGTATCCCAACCGCTGGCGTTTGATGCATCTGAAGGATCTTCGCAAGGGGGTCCCCACCGGCCTCACGGCAGGCAACGTCGCCAAGACCGACGACGTACCCCTCGGCACCGGCCAGGTCGACTGGCCCGCCCTGCTTCGCGTCGCCCAAAAGCTGGGCATCCGCTACTACTTCATCGAAGACGAATCGCCGAACGTCTTGGAACAGGTCCCCGAAAGCCTGCGGTTCCTCGAACAGCTCGAGTTCTGACGCCCAAAACGTCGTAATCCTTCGCCCTCAACGGCCCCCGTGGCTACTGGAACGGCTCTGCAACGGCCTCTGGAGTCGGACCTACCCCCCCCACAAAGGTTTTTCCGGGATTTGCTGCCTCTCTGCCAATTTGCCTTGAAATTGGGCCAGTCGATCTGCTACGTTCCATTGGTACCAGTCTCAACGACTGCTGTTTCGTTCTTTGACAATCTGCGCCCGGAGCAAGCACCAACGAAGGCTTGCCATCCCCCCGTGAGAATCTTTTCCCC
Organism: uncultured Planctomycetaceae bacterium; assembly: GCA_964558295.1. Classification (GTDB taxonomy): domain Bacteria; phylum Planctomycetota; class Planctomycetia; order Pirellulales; family Thermoguttaceae; genus JBDKTH01. The sequence goes on from CAZLDQ010000177.1 coordinate 4,663, forward strand.
AACGATTCCACGAGACTGTTGACGAATAACCAAGGTAATTCCGAGAATCTCGGAAAGCCAGGGAACACGATTCAAGGGAACACGAATCAAGGAAAGAAAAAGAAGCGTCCAGAGGCCGCAGAACTCGCGTCCTACAAGGCACTTCCCCCTCAACACATAGGTGCGACAATATCTCCGTAGCGAGACCAACTACAGGAGGAGACGAACCGTATTGGCTGTCAGACGATGGCCTGCCGTCACGGAGCACGGTCCCCAACGCGAGCCACAAGTGCCGCAGCTACACGGCATTCCCCTGCCCCTCTAATTTCCAAATTTCCATTTTTCATTTTTCAATTTGCAATTCTTCTCCGCCCCCCAGAACCCTATCATGACCTAATGCACCCATCTTCATATGACTATGACGTGATCGTAATCGGCGCCGGCCACGCTGGCACCGAAGCAGCCCTAGCCGCCGCCCGCATGGGAGCCCGGACGGCTCTGCTGACGAGCAACCTCGACACCATCGGCCAGATGAGCTGTAACCCTGCCATTGGCGGGGTAGCGAAAGGGCAGATCGTGCGTGAAATCGACGCCCTCGGGGGAGCGATGGGCAGGGCGATCGACGCCACCGGCTTGCAATTCCGCATGCTCAACCGCAGCAAAGGCCCCGCCATGCACGGCCCGCGGGCACAGGCCGACCGGCGCGCGTATCAGGAAGAGATCAAGCGGATCGTGGAAGAGCAACCCGGCTTGGCCCTCCGGCAGGAAACGGCCGAAGACCTGCTCGTCGAAACCGATGGAAACCGGCCCCGGATCGTCGGGGTTCGCGTGCGTGGCGAGGCGGTCTATCGCGCCCGGGCGGTGGTCCTCTGTGCCGGCACCTTCCTGCAAGGCCTCCTGCACTACGGCGAACAGATGCTCCCCGGCGGGCGAGCGGGCGAAGCCGCCACGACCGGAATCAGCCAAGCCCTCACCCGACTCGGCCTTCAATTGGCCCGCTTCAAGACCGGCACGCCCCCCCGACTGAACGGGCGCACAATCGACTACACAAAGGTCGAAGTCCAACAGGGCGACCCCCAACCGCAGCCGTTTTCGTTCCTGACCACCTCAATCAACCGGCCGCAGATGCCCTGCTGGATCACGTACACCAATCCAGCCGTACACGAACTGATCCGGGCCAATCTCCACCGCGCGCCGATGTATACCGGTCAGATCCAATCGACCGGGCCGCGCTATTGCCCCTCAGTGGAAACCAAGGTTGTCCGATTTGCCGAGAAGACACGTCACCAATTGTTCCTGGAGCCCGAAGGATACCGCACGCGCGAAATCTACGTGAACGGTCTGGCGACCAGCCTGCCCCGCGATGTCCAGGACGCGATGATCCGGCAGATTGTGGGCCTGGAACAAGCCGAGATTCTCCGCTACGGCTATGCGATCGAATACGACTTCCTCCCGCCCGAACAACTGCAGTTGTCGCTGGAAACCAAACAAGTGGCCGGACTCTATCTGGCCGGACAGGTCAACGGCACCACCGGCTACGAAGAAGCCGCAGGCCAGGGCCTCATCGCTGGAACGAATGCCGTGCTGGCACTTCGTGGCCAAGACCCATTGATCCTTACGCGTGATCAGGCCTATCTGGGCGTGATGATCGACGACTTGGTCACACGCGGCGTCGATGAACCCTACCGCATGTTCACCAGCCGTGCCGAGCACCGCCTCCGTCTGCGCCACGACAATGCCGACCGCCGCCTGACGCCGATTGGTCGCCGATTGGGCTTGATCGACGACGCCCGCTGGAAACGATTCGAAACGAAACAAGCCGAAATCACCCAGACGGCAAAGATCCTTGAGACGACGCGCTCCGGGGAACATACGCTAGCACGGCTGTTGTCTCGTCCCGAGATCACCTGGGCAAACTTGGTCGAGCGATGCCCGGCGCTGGCGAGCGTGGCCGACGACGTCGCCGAGCAGTTGGCCTACGACGCGAAGTACGCCGGTTACATTGACCGCCAGGAGATCGACATTGCTCGCCAGCGTCGGCTGGCCCAGCGGCAGATTCCCGCGGACTTTGACTTCGCCTCGGTCCGCCACCTTCGCATGGAAGCCCGTGAAAAGCTCGCCCGAATCCGCCCCGTCGACTTGGCGCAGGCCGGGAGAATCAGCGGCATCACTCCCGCCGATTTGGCCGTATTGATGGTGCATCTCGAAGGGAGGCGTCGCAATGCGACACCGATCGAAACCAATGCCAGCAAAGACGAGAACGAATGATCCTCGGCCTCCAATCTCTAGGCAAGTTGCAGGTCCCGGAGAGTTGGGGAGGCTTGTCCAGGATTGTGACCATAGCGAGGATATGCGGGCATTTTGCCGGAAATCGCCTAGGTCAAACGGGTGCAAGCAAAGTGGTTGACAAACGGCGGTCGTCCCGCTCCATCACGAGGCGACGTTTAGAAACGTGCCGTAAAACCTTTCCCCACACGATGTTGCGAATGCGAGAACCGTCTTGACACCCAAGGGAAGCTAGTTATAATTGCGTCAATTGGCAAACTCGGTAAAGTCGGCAGAAACGGGTAAGCCTAGCGTTTTCAGCGAGTTTCGGGGGGTGAAGAGTCTGCGAACACCCGCGAACCCAGGGGGTTATTTCTCATCAGTTTTTGACACGGAGGCCTAGAGACTCCCACGCAACATGCCGACGTGAGCGAGGAGTCTCGCTGACCCTAGCGCCAGTGGTTGCTAGGAAGAGGAATGGTCAGATACCCATGGCAATGAAGACAGTATTCACCACCGGCGAAGCGGCGAAGATTTGCAAGGTTAGCCAGCAAACCATCATTCGCTGCTTTGACTCCGGACAGTTGAAAGGGTTCCGCGTGCCGGGCAGCCGCTTCCGCCGCATCCCGCGCGAGCAACTGTTCAACTTCATGCGTGACAACGGCATCCCCACCGATGCCCTCGAGAGTGGCAAACGCAAAGTCCTCCTCGTCGATGACGATCTCGAACTGGTTGAACTCTTGACCGATGTCTTGGAACGCGACGGACGCTTCGAAGTTCGCAGCGTCAACAACGGCTTTGACGCCGGCATGATGGTCAAGGACTATCGTCCCGACATCATCGTTCTGGATGTCATGCTCCCCGACATCAACGGCAAGGAAGTCTGCCAGCGGGTCCGCAGCGACAAAGAAATGGACGACGTCCGCATCATCTGCATCTCGGGCATGGTTGAAGAAGACAAGGTCAGCGAGCTCCGGGCAGCCGGAGCCGACGACTTCATGCACAAGCCGTTCGAAGTCGAACGCCTGGTCAGCCGGATGTGCCAGTTGCTCGAGATGGAGGCGGCCCTCGCCTAAGTCAGAAGCGATGGTCAGGGTAGGATGCCCGCGGACTGCTCTCTTTAGCAGGCCCAGGCGGTCAAAGGGCTCGCATTGTCGGCGGGCTACAGAGACGGCCGCGGGCGGTCCTCGTTTTCTCTGCATGCCCCCTTTGCCGCGTCTTGCCCCTTGACGCGGTTTGCTCAAATGCGTCTCCTCCCCGCACTTGCCGTCGGTCCCAACGGTTGGGGGCTCCCCATGGCCGATCGTTCGGCTGCTGTCCTGGTCGAAGCCGCCTTGTGCGACGACTCGGCTGAAGCGGTCGAGATGCTCGCAACCCAGTTGGCAACCGACCCACCGCTGGTCCTTTGGGTCGTCTGCCGAGCCCGGGAGAGCCTCGCCCTGCCACTCGGGATTCACCAGCTCGCTCGCTGGCTGCAGTCGCATCTGGTGAAAGTGCTTCAATGGAGACCGGAGACTTCGGTAAACGAAGTCTTTTCAACCGCCAAGCGAGACATGTATGCCGATCTGGTAACGACCAGTCTCCAGGTAGCTGATCTAGCCGCCTTGTTGGCTTCGCCCAACAGTCAAGAGTCGGCCGCTTCCGCCTATCTTCTGGGACTTCTCCACAATGCCAGGCAGTGGTGGAATCAGACCGTGTCAGACATGTCGACTTGGCCTCCCGGCGGTTTACCCGATTGGTTGGTCAGACTGGAATTGCATCCAGGGGCCCCTTGGGTTGTCGAAGCGTTGGAAATCCTAGCCGGCCACCGCCCAGCCCCTTCGCTCGACTTGGCCCCAGCGGCATGTCGTCAGCGGGTTGAGGAAGCACGCCAGCGGTGGTTGGAATCAAGCGTCGGCCCCAGCCTTCGACTGCCGTCATTGATGGCACGCCTCGCACGCCTCGCAAGCCTGGAAGACCAATTCCAAGAGACGCTCGAAGCTGAGAAGCTTGCGGCAATGGCCGAATTTGCCGCCGGAGCCGGTCACGAGATCAACAATCCCTTGGCAATCATCGGTGGTCGGGCTCAACTGCTTCTTCGTGACGAAACCGACCCGGAACGTCGCCGGGAACTGGCTCTGATCATCGCCCAAGTGAAACGGGCTCATGAGATGATCGCCGACATGCGGCTGTTTGCCCGGCCGCCGCGTCCAGAACTGGCCCGCGTCGAGCTGGTCGAATTGGTCGATGCGGTGATCGCCGATCTGGCTCCCCAGGCGGCCGAGCAACTCGTCAGGCTGGAGCGGACCGGCGTTCAAGGTCCCTTGGAGATCGAAGCCGACCCGGCTCAATTGAATGTGGCCCTTCGAGCGATGTGCCGCAATTCCCTAGAGGCGATTGGACGCGAAGGCCAGATCGAGATCGCCCTCGACCGGCAAGCCGATGAGGTCCAGATTCGCGTCACCGACAATGGTCCTGGCATTCCGCCCGAGGTGCGGCGTCACCTCTTCGATCCCTACTATTCTTCCCGTCAGGCTGGGCGTGGGCTGGGGCTGGGGCTCTCGAAATGCTGGCGCATCGTCACCCTCCATGGCGGGCGAATTACCGTCGCCAGTGAGCCGGGCCAAGGAGCCACGTTTACGATCACGCTTCCTAACCTAACTCGAAAGTCGTGATCCCCAACACGTGCTCCATCGGCACGGCTGGAGTTCCTTGGAGATACATCCGTGGTGCCCTCCTGAAAGGGAGGAACTTGGTGGTACAATGCGAGGATCGACCACTTCCTAAACATAGACTGTTCCCACAGGTCATGAAGGGTACGCCCGACTCACCAAACCGTCTTCTCGCACTCATTCTGGTGCTCGCCGCTGTGGGGGGCTATCTGATCCTGTTCTATGCGACCAGGATGCCAAGCCTTGAAAGCGTACTGCCTGCGCAGGAGGGGGGCGAGCAAATCTTTCGGCGGTGGGACTTCCTGACCTTGCTGGTGCTCCCCGACATCCTCCTGGAAAACTGGTTTGGCAACCCACCCGAGTTGGCGATGGCCGACCGCCTTCCCGTGCTGGCCCTGGCCGGGACTATCTTGGTCGCGGCTGCCAGCGCGGGGTGGCTGCTTTTGAGGACATGTCGGGCGGAGCGGGGACTAACAAATCTGGAAGAATTCGTCTTCTCCACAGGCGTCGGGCTGAACGTCTTATCGACCTATGTCCTCGTGGTCGGACTGCTTGGCCTGCTGCACAGCAGGCTGGTGTTCGCCGTACCGATGGGAGTGGTGGTAGCTGGGGCCGGATGGTTGCGATTCGGATGCGGAACAAAAGCCGACTTGAGTGGGAAGAAGTCGGAAAAACATGCCGGACAAGAGAAACGCGCCGGGCAAGCCCGCCGGCTGGATGAGCCGGACCGAATTGACGACAGTCTCCAACTCTCCATGCGTTGGCTTTGGCTCGCCCTGCCGTTCGTGCTGTTGATCGTCTTAGGCGGGATGCTGCCGCCGGTCGATTTCGACGTGCGCGAGTATCACCTTCAAGTCCCTAAGGAGTTCTACCAACAGGGACGGATCAGCTTCCTGCCACACAATGTCTATGGCAACATGGCGCTAGGTACCGAAATGCTCAGCCTGCTGGCAATGTCCCTCTCGGGCGATTGGTGGCTGGGCGCCTTGGCCGGCAAGACGGTGATCGCCCTGTTCGCTCCGCTGACAGCCCTCGGCCTGTTGGCCGCCGGTCGCCGGTTCCTCTCGCCGACGGCCGGTATCCTCGCCGCCTTGGTCTATCTGTCCATCCCCTGGATCGATTATGTCTCGACCGCCGGCTTGGTCGAAGGGGCCGCGGCCTGCTACCTGCTCTTGGCGGTCTACGCCATCCTGCTTTGGCGAGCTCCCCAGACCACTTCCACCGGGCGTCTTCTCCTGACCGGTTATCTGGCCGGAAGCGCGGTGGCGACCAAATACCCCGCGGCCTTGTTCGTCCTTGTGCCCTTGGGCGTTTGGATTGCCTGGACCAGCAGGAAACCGGAGGCCAAGTGGTCCATCCAGGCGGGTCAGCACATCGGCGTCTTTCTTCTGGCCGCGGCAATCGCCTGCGGCCTCTGGTTCGGCAAGAACTGGGCCCTGACCGGCAATCCCACCTATCCGTTGCTCTACAAGGTCTTTGGCGGAGCAAGCTGGACGCCCGACAAAGACCAGCGGTGGAACCGAGTTCATCTGCCGCACGAGTTCTCACTCCACCGCTTGGCGGACGACCTGACTCGGGTCGGGCTCACGAGCGAATGGCTCAGCCCGCTGGTCATTCCCCTGGCAGCCTTGGCGCTGGCGACGCGGAGTAACCGGCGTCTGGTGTGGGCCCTCTTGGGCTACTCGGCCTATGTACTGGCCGTCTGGTGGCTCTTTACGCATCGTATCGACCGCTTCTGGATCCCGATCCTTCCCCTTCTGGCCTGGATGGGGGGCATTGGGGCCTGCTGGAGCATGCATCGGGTTTGGCGCATCGCGCTAATCGGTTTGCTCGTCGTGGCCCTGACGCTCAATTTCCTGATGGCCGCTTCTGGCGGGCCGGGCAGAAGCAATCGCTACTTCGCTAGCCTGAATCGCCTCCGGGAGGATCCGCTCCTGGTCGACGCCTGGCACCGCTACTTCAACAGCTCCGCTGCCGAGGGACGTTTGTTGCTAGTCGGCGATGCTGAAGTCTTCGACCTGAAGATGCCCATCTTCTATAGCACTTGTTTCGACGACTCACTCTTCGAACAGATGGTCAAGGGACAAACACCTGAGACAATCCGAGCCAATCTGCTGTCGCGGGGGATCACCCATCTGTTTGTCCATTGGGGTGAGATCGCCCGATATCGCAACTCCGGCTATGGCTTCACCGAGTTTGTGCACCCCGCAATCTTTGACCAACTCGTGGAGCAAGGGCTTCTGAAACCACTTCCGATCATCGAAGGCCATTCGGGTCAGGGCTACGAAGTGCTCAAGAGGTAACCGGTTGCTTGTGCCAAGGTTACGCCTACAAGTGGGTGGCCGCCCTGCGGGGCGGTACGCATCAGCTGCCAAAGCAAGCATTCCGAGCCGGGTTCACGTCAGCTTTTGCATTTTAGGGC
>CAZLDQ010000178.1:0-11918 GCA_964558295.1 uncultured Planctomycetaceae bacterium
TTGGGGAAGTCTGCGAGAGTGTGTTTACTGGGAGTCCTGACCCCGTGCCTGGTGTCCCCGTGAACCCTTCGGTTGCGGCCATGTCGCGTGGGGGGCGACTCAGGTCTGGTTGGATTGTCAAACAACGAAACGGCAACGCGTGGAGCGGCCAGGATTGAACCTAACCGATCGGCTGGCCCAATTGCAAACTCTTTTTTTGGGCGGTGGGCAAGCCCACCCGGTTTTGCGTTGAGCCAGCACAACCGCACACGGCGCCGGCTGGTCCATTGCACAAAAACGACGACCCGGCCGGCGATGGTGGGTATCCTGGCGGTGGAAACGTCCGGTGAAAACCTTCGACGCCGCCGATTGTCATGGACACGACCCGCGCGATGGAACTGCTCAAAAAGGCCTACTTCGAGTTCTTCGGGGAGGCCGCTTCGTGGCTTCTGTACGGCTCGTTGATGCGTCTGGCTTTGGCGGTGGTCGTTGCCGGTGTAACGATTTACGTCCCTCGGGTGCTTCCGAAGCCGACGGGGCGCGAGGAGGACAAATCGGCGGAGGAAGAGGGGCGGATTCGCATTCGCGACCGGTTCGATTGAGATTCCACGCGGGCTGGTACGTCTGGAGCGGGAGGTTTGATTCATGCTTCAGGCGGGCGGCCGGCGCGGGAAGGGGTAGGAAAATGGGGCCTGGTCCTGCAAATTGCTTGTCTTTGGCTGGGAAAGAGAATATCCTACAGCCACCCAATCCTGTTGTGCCTTGGGGCAGCCCCATTTGATATTGGCGTTGCGTAGGATTCGATTCCTTCCAGCAAGAGTGAGGCGGAGGCTGTAATGCAAACGGCACAGGTGAACCGCGATGGTAAATACATCATCGCCCCACTGACCACCGAACTACAGCGGCTCGGCACGGTCCGGGATAAGGCCGATGTGTGGGTGTTGATAAGCTTGCGGGACGACGGCCCCGTGAATCTGAAGGCCCTTGAGCATTCGCTGGCCGGTTGGGCGAAAGGCGGGGCCTCCCGGGCTTATGTCTGGGTCAATTGCCTCTGTGACGGAGAACCGGAGACGGCGATGGCCAACAGCGGCGATTGGGGGGCGGTTCGACCGGTCATGTTGCGGCACGGCCCGATGATTTGCTGTGCGATCCGCTATGTGGTTCGAGAGGCGGGATTGGCCCAGGCCGTTGTTCGCATCTGTGGGAATATGGGATCAGAGAGCGATTGGCAGGTAACGGCGACTGATTTTGAAACGAATGCCGGCGCTGATCTGTTGGCCGAGGAGTCGTCGGTCGGCGACCATCGGATCCGTGTCTTTCCGGTGCGTACGGCCTTGAGCCGGTTTTGCCACTTTGGGGCGGATTATGTGATCCAGATCGTCCCCCCCTTGGAAGAGATCTTTCTGGAAGACGCCGAAGAGATGATCGAGGCGGCCAAGCAGTACCTGTTCGTGTTACGGGCCGAGGCCAAAGCCCATGTGAGCTTCTGCTGGACCTCCAGCCCGGAATCCGAGGCGATGCCGAGCGAACTGGATTCCGAAGAGAGCCGGCAGCGGATCAAACAGATCCTGACGATGTTTCATGATCAGTTTGTGCGTCGCCGGCCGCATGGTCTGAAGGTGGGGCCTTGCTTCAATTATGAATGGTAGCGGCGCGAAGGTGCCGTTTCCCCCTCTTGCTGGTAGTATGCGTCCTCATTCCAGCGTGTTACACTGGAATAGGCATTCCAAGCCAGAGTCGAACTAGAGTCTTTGTGTCCGTCACTCGATCTTGCGTCCTCCTGGACCTATGGGGTGGTAGTGTGCAGCGGCGGTCGATGCACTCTATCAACGCTCTGAAGGAGTGGGGGCTGCTGGTGGAGATGCGCGATCGGCAGCTTTTTCTTTTGGGGGGCACGGAGACTACGAATGGATGTCTGTCAGTGTGGCGCGAGTCAGGCAGTGAGCCTCAACGAGGCCCGGTTGGAAGCGTTGCTCGCGTTAAGCCAGATGACCGACGCGCCGCTCCAACAGATCACTGATTTTGCCTTGGAGCAGGGGGTGTTGCTCACCCGCAGCAAGATCGGCTATCTCTCGTTTGCCAACGAGGATGAGACGGTACTGACGATGCACTCCTGGTCGCGCAACACCCTCGAGCGCTGCCAGATCGTCGGTCAGACTTACGTCTATCCGGTGGAGACGACGGGGCTCTGGGGCGAGGCCTTGCGCCAGCGCCGGCCGATTGTCACGAACGACTACGCGGCGGCCAATCCGTGGAAACGGGGGCTGCCGGAAGGGCATGTGCCGATCTATCGGCATATGAACGTGCCGATTTTCGATGGGGGCCGGGTCGTCGTGGTTGCCGGCGTGGGGAACAAAGAGGAGCCCTACGACGATTCGGACGTGCGCCAGCTGACGCTCTTGATGGATGGGATGTGGAAACTGCTCCAGCGGCAGCGCACCCTGGCTGAGTTGCACGCCTATCGGCTGCATCTGGAACAACTTGTCGAGATGCGCACCGCCGAGTTGCATCACGAGATCGACGAGCGAAAAAAGGCCCACGAAGCACTCCACAAGGAACAGGAGGAGCTCAAGCATCTCTTGGCAATGTACGACCGGGATCGCCAACTGATCGGGTTCGAGATCCACGACGGCCTGACGCAGATGCTGGCCGGGTCGCTGATGCAACTGGAGAGCTTTCTCCGGACGATGGCGCCTGACGACCGGAACGGTTGGGAGCGGTTTCGGGCGGGCATCAAGCTTTTGCGCGAAGGGCTTAATGAAGCTCGCCGGCTGATCAACGGTCTGCGTTCGGCGACGCTGGAGGAATTGGGGCTGATCGCGGCGGTCGAGGAACTCGTCGCGCAGGTCGGCCACGTCGAAGGGACGCCTCCGATCGAGTTCCGTCATCAGGTCACGTTTGACCGCCTCCCCTCGGCCCTGGAAAACACGATCTACCGCATCGTGCAGGAAGCTCTGACCAACGCCTGCCGGCATAGCCAGAGTCCGCGTGTCCGCGTGGACATCCGCGAGATGAATCACCACGTATGTCTAGCGATCGAAGACTGGGGGGTCGGTTTCGACCCCACGGTGGTTAAGGAAGGGCATTTTGGGCTGGAGAGCATCCAGCAGCGGACACGGCTCTTTGGCGGCACGGCGACGATCGACAGCCGCCCCGGTGCGGGGACTCGGATCCTCATCGAGATACCGCTGCCGGGAGAAAGGATGTGACAGCGAGGACCATGGGGCGACGCATATAGTCGCTCCGGACCAGATCTCCCACTGGATGATTGTGGAGAACACCCAGCTGATCGGCGGCTATACGATCCGCGCGCTGCGCGACAAGATCCCTAGCTTACCTACAAGACCTCAAGACCTCTGGCCCGCATGCAAGCGATGACGGGCTGCACCACGACGCCCATGGCAACCGGCTGTTGGCCGACGAGGTTGCCGCAGCCCTCGTGCGGCTCTACGGCGAGCGGAGCCGTCAGCGGCGTTGATCGAAGTCGTCCGCGTCGGAGTCGCCGCCGCCGAAGATCCCGAAATCGTCGCCTCCGTAGTCGTCATTGGTGTCGTTGTTCTCGGCATTGGGGCCATCCTTGCCAACGGGGCGAAGGAAGTCAACTAAAACCCAAATGCCCAGCAGGACGAGCACGACGACGATGAACCAGCCAAATAGCGGCATCTCGGCGAGCACGAGCGCATCAGTGACCAATCGCAGCGAGAAGAGCATAAAAAGAACACCCCTTGAGAATCTTATGCGTGGGCGCGACCCTGACAATGAACTTGCGGGCGTGGATTGCGTGGCGCACCGGCTTTTGGTGATGACGTGTCAGCAGGAGAGACTTTTTTAGGCTGCCTGTCTTGCCTGGCTTATCGCGGCAGCGGTCGATTAGGCGGTTGCGGGCCGGAAAAGTTGACCTGATCCTAATAGTTTGCCTAATCGATTGCCGATCCTGATAAGGGGCGATTGAAGGGCAACTCAGGGACGGGAGAGCACACGTATGGGACTTCATGGCGTCTTGGCCGGCTACAGCCGCTATTTGGGAACGGTCGGCGCCTCGTCGACGGAAGACACGCAAAGCAGCGTTCCGACCAATCTGGTCGAGAGCTTGTCCGATCAGAGCAGCAGTGGCGGGGGCGACATCCTCGATATCTCGCCGGAAGCGGAGCTGGCGGCCAACGCCTTGGAACGCCGATTGGCTGGCGGTCTGCCCCTGGGACTCAAGGGATTGTTCGGCGAGGCGGGTGCGGATGGTCGCATGACCCTCGACGAAATGGAACAGTTGCAGCAGGAGACGCTTTCTTCGGTTCAATCGCGTCTGACTTCGCTGTTTGCGGAGGAGGGAATCGATACGTCCAGCGAAATCCAACTGAAAGTGGCGTCGGACGGCCGGGTGATCGTCGCCAACAATCATCCGCAAACGGCGGAGATTGAGAGTCTATTCGCCGACGATCCTGAGCTTCGCAACGAGTTTGCGAGAATGGCCTCGCTGACCGAAATGGTCGGAGCGGCCCAAGAGGCCGCCGCATTCCAGAAGGCTTATGCCATGAATCCGAATGCGGCTATGACGCAATACAAGTATCTGTTCGATCAGACCGACCCTGCGGAAGTCTCCCTGCGGATCCAGGGGAATGAGTTCAAGGCCTCATACGAACGTTTTGGGGTGGCGATGATCACCGTCGGCGGCTCGGAGCGGTAGTGGAGCCTGTTTTCCTTCAGGCTAGACAGGGAAGTCGTTTTCCGGTCGAGCTCCATCGGGATACGAAAGCATACGACCGGCTCTGAGCGAGACAAACCGTCTCGGCCCGGGCCGGTCGCATTCGGAACGCATGCCTCAGCGAAGCAATCGCGAGGAGAGCCACTTGCGAAAATGCCTGCGTTTGGTCCTTACCGGCGCAACATGGCCTGGAGTTGACTCTTGCTGGCCAAGCCCATTTGTTGTGCCGTGATCTCTCCGTCTTTGAACACCAGCAGGGTGGGGATCGCGCTGATCCCGTATCGGCCCGCCAACTCCGGGGCCTGATCGACGTTGACCTTCACGATCTTCGCATCGCTCGTTTCCTTCGCCAGATCGTTTAAGACCGGGGCGAGCATCTTGCACGGCCCGCACCAGTCGGCGTAGAAGTCGACGAGCACAGGGACCTCGGATTGGAGGACTTCCCGCTCGAAGTCCGATGCACTCACGTGAAGCACACTCTGTGCGGCTTGTGGATGGGAAGGCATAGTCTCTCCTTCAATAGTTTTAAGGGGTTTGACAAGAGAATGGCTCACGGTGGGACGCAAAAAGCACCCGGGCGTCGAGCGGCACAGCGAAAAAGCGCCGACTCCGACGACGAGCGTGACGACGGCAAACAGCGTCCAATGCCTCATGACCCCGATCTCCCTGAAGACTTTCGGTGTTCTTCTGTTCTTTGATCTCCTGCGACGCCATCGTCGCACGGCTATCTGTCCTGATGCGGTCGGGCTGTCAGAGGTTACAGCGAGTGAACCAAGAAGGATACAGGGGGAGAAGCAAGCCGAGTCGGGGAATCCCCTCTGACGGGCCAGCCTCCGGACGTTGTGAGCCGTGTCCTCCATCGTCTTGCTGGACGCCGGCCTTTTTGCAGCGATACTCAAACACCGACTCCCGGAGGATCGCGTGCGTCTCCTGCTTGTGTGGGGGCTTGTCTCCCTGGGGTGACCACGCTATGGTAGGATAAGGCAGCTTAGGGGGTATAGAAGCATGACGGCACAGATTGTCTCGAAGTGGACGGATGTGGGCCCGAACAAGGTTCATTATCTGGAAGCGGGGCTGGCCGACGGGCTACCGGTCGTGTTGTTGCACGGGGCAAGTTTTCGGGCGACTACCTGGCAGCAGATTGGCACCCTCGCTCGACTGGCCGAAGCTGGCTATCGAGCCTTGGCTGTGGATCTGCCTGGGTTTGGCGAGTCGCCGGGGGCTGTGGTTGACGAAACGACTTGGTTGGCCGACCTGCTTGAGCAGCTTGACGTGGAACGGCCCGTGATGGTTTCGCCGTCGATGAGTGGGAACTATAGCCTGCCGCTTTTGGTCGACCATCCGGAGCGACTCTCCGGGTTTGTCGCCGTGGCGCCGGTGGGGATTTCGACATACGCGGGCCGGTTGTCGGGCAATTCGGTTCCCCTTTTGGCCGTGTGGGGCGAAAACGACGACCTGATCGACCCAGGCCATGCCAACTTGTTGGTTCGCGACGGGGCAAAGGCCAAGAAAGTGCTTTTGCGCGACGCTGGGCATGCCCCGTATATGGACGACCCGGCCGCGTTCCATGAGGTGCTCTTGGAGTTCCTCAGCACGCTGCGTACTCCCGCGGCGTGGGAAAACGTAACCTGATCGATCGTCTTCCCTTTCGTCTTGCCTAAGGGGGCAACCGACAAAGGTGTCCTCCGTGGCGTTTTTTTCGCGAAGCCAAGTTTGGTGCATGTAGCGCCCCCCTCTTGCGCAATTGCACGAATTGCCTCGGTTTGCGAGAATAACCCTTTGGTACGCCTTGACCGGGCGACGCCGTTTGCCGGTTGGTCCCTCTTGCCGGAAGGAAAACGCATGTCGTTTGGGCCGTATGTTTTGATTCTGGGAGCGGTACTGCTAGCCGTAGTTGGCATGTTGCACGGATATCGATCGGGAGGGAGACGTTCGCGTGTTGGCCAATATTGTGCCGGGGCGGGAGTGGCTCTCCACGATGCTGCACGAGCTGGGACATGCGGTCTACGCGAAAAACATTCCGCAAAGCGTGCCTTACGTGCTGCGGTCGAGTTCCCACGCGCTGACGACCGAGGGCGTGGCGATGATGTTTGAACGGTTCAAGGGCCAAGCCGAGTGGCTCGCGGCGATGGGTGTCCGCGTGCCTGAGCCGGAACAGTTCAACCGGACCAATGCTATGTTGCGGCGCACCGGCCTGCTGGTATTCTCTCGCTGGTGCCAGGTAATGTTTCGCTTTGAGATGGCGATGTACGACGATCCGGACCAGGACTTGAACCGGCTTTGGTGGGATCTGGTCGAAAAGTACCAAGAGATTCGCCGGCCCGAGGGACGTAACGCACCAGACTATGCCAGCAAGATCCACCTGGTCAGTGCGCCGGTTTACTACCACAATTATTTGCTGGGCGAGCTTTTCGCCATGCAGTTGCACCGGGCGATTGTCACACGGCTGCTGCCCGGACAAGAACCGGCCGGGGCGATTTATGTGGGGAATCCGGCGGTCGGGGCGTTTTTGAAGGAGCGTGTGTTTGCCCCCGGCAGCACGATGACCTGGAACGAACTGACCCGCTATGCCACCGGCGAGCCGCTTGGTGCTGCGGCCTTTGCCGCTGAACTCCAGACGAATTGAGGACCCATGAGGCAAGAGAATCTTAGCCCGGCTTCGTTGGAGAGGGCCGAGCCGGTGGAAACGTCATCGCTTGTCGATCATCCGATCGGCTTCTGGTTTTTCTTTTGGGGGGAGTTTGCCGAACGCTGCTCGTATTACGGCATGCGGGCGATCCTGCTGTTGTACATGACCGAGCGGCTTGGTTTCGACGACGGGCTGGCCAGTTCGACGATGGCCTACTTCATGGCCGCCTGCTACCTGTTGCCGTTGGTCGGCGGCTATCTGGCTGACAACTATTTCGGCAAGTATCGCACGATCGTCGGTTTTTCGATTCCGTATATCCTGGGGCATGTGATCTTGGGAATCGAAAGCGTGCCGTTTTTGGTGATCGCCTTGAGTCTGTTGGCCATGGGCACGGGCGTGATCAAGCCCAACATTTCGACGCTGATGGGCTTGACCTACGACCAGCAGCGTCCGGGGCAAACCCGGTTGCGCAGCGATGGCTTTGCCCTGTTCTACGGGGCGATCAACATCGGGGCGGCAATCTCGAGTTTTGCCATGCCCTGGCTCCGGGACCATTACGGCTACCAGATAGCCTTTCTCTTTCCCGCGGCGCTGATGACGCTGGCCTTCGTCATCTTTGCCAGCGGCAAGCCGTTTTATGCCCAGGAAAAGAGCGAGCGAACTCCGCTCACGCCTGAGGATCGCCGCGAGCGGCTGACCGTTCTCGGTCGTATCTTCGGGCTGTTCATTGTGGTGACCTTCTTCTGGAGCATCTTCGACCAGTCGGCCAGTACGTGGACGCTCTTTGCCCGGGATCACCTCGATCTTGAACTGTTCGGCTGGACCTTGCCGCCCGATGCACTTCAGGGGCTCAACCCGATTCTGATCCTTCTCTTGCTGCCGCCGATCACGATGTTGTGGCACTTCCTGGCACGGATCGGCCTTCCGCTCAAGGCGACCGACAAGATGCTCTTTGGGTTCGTGCTCACGGGGATTACCATGGCGATCATGGCCGTGGCCGGCTATCGGTCGGCGGCCGTCGGTCAAGTCTCAATCCTCTGGGAAGTGGTTCCCTATGTGATGATTACGATCGCCGAAATCTGCATTTCCGTGGTCGGGCTGGAACTGGCCTTTACTGCCGCTCCCAATTCGATGAAGAGTTTCGTGACGGCTTGCTGGCTTCTGACCGTGTTTGTGGGTAACATCCTCAATAGTCAGGTCACCCCCTACTACGCCAAACTCTCCCCTGGCCCCTACTTCACGCTCTTCGCTCTGGTGATGATCCCCGTCACGCTTGCTTTCTTCTTCATCGCCCGCCGCTTCAATCGGGCGGTTGCTGAATTGGCGAAGGAATGAGTGGAGAGTGGGACGTGTGTTCTGCGTACGGTGTACTACCCACCAGATTTCCCGTTCGAATCGAAGTCTTGAACCCTCTTCTTGCCAAACCAGTCGGTGGAACTGACCATGCAACGCATTGATTCGATCGACGATCCCCGGATTGCCGCCTACCGGAATTTGCGGGATCGGACGCTGCGGGGGGAGAGTGTGTTTATTGCGGAAGGGGAGGTTGTCGCTGAGCGGTTGTTGGCCAGCGAGTATGGGGCGGAGTCGCTGTTGGTCTCCGAGCCGTTTGCCGAGAAGTTTGAGCGTCTGGTCGGCGGACGGATTCCCGTCTATGTGGGACCGGTGTCGCTCTTGTGCGAGGTTGTTGGGTTCAACTTCCACCGGGGGGTGCTGGCCGTGGGCCGCCGACCCAAACAATTTCCCACCCTCGATGAGCTGATGGCCCGGATGGACTGCTCAAAACCTTTGTCGCTGGTGATCTGTCCGGAGGTGACCAAGCCGGACAACCTGGGGCTGATCTTTCGTTCCGTTTGCGGTTTTGGGATCGACGGGGTGATTCTTGGCAGTCGTTGCTGTGACACATTTTCCCGTCGGGCACTGCGTGTATCGATGGGTGCGGCGCTCCATGTGCCTTTCACGCGATCGGCCGACTTGCTTGGCGATTTACGGCGGCTCAAACACGAGTGGAAGGTGGAACTGGTGGCGACGGTCTTGGATCCGCGGGCGGAAAAGCTAGCGGAATTCCGCTGGCCGCGGCACGCCGGACTGCTGATGGGCAACGAAACGGCCGGCATCCTCCACGACTGCCTCGCCTTGTGCGACCATCTTGTGACGATTCCCATGGACCCTCGTGTCGATTCGCTCAACCTGGGTGTCGCCACAAGCATCTTTCTCTACGACCGGACGGCCAAGTTGGGGCGCGAGTCTTGATGGGAGGGAAGAGAGAATAACCTCAACGGACGGGAAGAACGCGACGGAAGACAGGAAGCACGTGGGGGGAAGAGAGTCTTGCCATTCCAGAAGCCCCCTGGTCGATTGCGTTCTCTGCGGTGAATCTTGATTCCCTTGATTGTTCCACTCGGCCTGTCGTACGCGGAACCTTCTTCTTGGCGATCAGTTCCGGAAAATGCCGGTATTTTCAGCAAGCGACTTGACGATGGGACGCGGCGCGTTTAGGTTGTTGATTGTTCTAGGATTGTTCTGGCAACTGTTCTAGTTCGCTGTCGCTGACACGAATTGCCCGACGACGGAGGAGGATGCGAGATGATCCGCGGATTGCGACCGTTCGTTGCAGTGGTCCTGCTTTCGCTTCTCATGCGGGAGGCCGAGGCAAAGGCTGCGTGCCCGATTGTGCCGACCCCGAAGGTCTATCGGGAATTGGGGCGGACGGTTGCGTTGGCGGGGCCCGAGGCGGCGGCGATCGTGCTTGGTGCCAAAGCTTCGGAGCCAGAACACTATGCGGCGGAGCGGTTGCAGACGTTGATCCAACGGCGGTTCAAGGTCCGGCTACCGATTGTCGGGGAAGACAAGCTGGCTCCTCAGGTGCGGCAGGTGATCCTTCTCGGGCAACGAACGACCAACGGCCTGCTGGATAGGGTTTGTGCGGCCAAGCAGATTGACTTGAGCCCGACGTCGCCGGGCACGGACGGCTTTGTGATGGAAGTCGTCGAGGACGCTGGCCGGCAAGTGGTCGTGATCGGCGGGAGCAACGCCCGGGGCGTGATCTATGGGCAGGATGTCTTTTTTGACCTTCTGGAACGTGAGGGGGACAAGGTCACGTTCCGTGTCGTGTCGCTCCGCGACTGGCCGAGCATTGCGTGGCGCGGCCGACCGCATTCTGTGTTGCGTCATCATCTGGTGCCCGGGGCCATGGACGCCTACGTTCGCGCCCGGCTCAACTTCACCGACGTGCGCGACAACCCCCATGCCAAAGAAAACCTGGTTTTCGAAGCCCGCAAGGCCTCGATGGGCTTTCCGGCCGGCGTGCCGGTCGACGCCGCAAAGGTCAAGCAGCACATCGATCAGTCGCATCGTTGCGGGTTTTTTGTCTACGGCACGGTTTCGTGCAGCGTGGGTAAGGAGGAGTTTGACGCGGCGATCAAGACGTTCAAGGAACTGATTGGCCTCGGGGTGGATGGGCTGTGGATTTCGTTTGACGACACCGGCGCCGGGGCCGACGGGCCGACGATCGTGCGTCGCGTGGTGGAGCTCGGCCGGCAGCACCAGATGACGGGCCATGCCATTGCCATCACTCCGCCGCTGGAAGAGTATCAGCACATCGACAAGGAGTTCAACCGTACCGTGGCCGCGATCCCGGGGATGGAAGACGCCTTGTGGCTTTTTACTCGCGTGCCGTGCTCGGGCGATGCGGAAACCGCCCGGCGCATTGGGTTGAAGCGGCTGCCCGGCTGGTGGCACAATCTGGTCGAGTTTTCCGGCGGGTTCATTCACAATGGCGACGTGGCGGTCCCCCTGCGCACCGATGGCCGGCCGGGGTATCTCAACCTTCAGCCGCTTTCCAGTGGCTGGCATCATCCCAAGTACGACGCGATTCGTGACGCCGAGAAGCACACCGACACCGTATTGCTCTGGGGCATCTGCGGCGGCTGGCCGGAAGAGTATCAGATGGCCGTCCTGGGGCTTTGGGCCTGGGACCCCGCCGGGCACCATTGGGAGGATGTGCGAACGGCCGTTTATCGTTATGTCTATGGCCCGTCGCTGGTCGACACGGCCCGGGCGTTTGACGACAAGCTGGCCGAGTTGAAGTCCCTGTTCTACATGCCCGTCTGGCAGTACTACCAGCACCCAGGCTGGCCCTGCCGGTTGAAACGGACCGCCGAGCGTCCCAAGGCTCTGGCCCTGATTGAACAACTGGATGTATTGCGTAAGACGCTTGTCTGCCAAGCTTCGCAGGAGACGGCCATTGATCCAACCCGGCTGGAATCGGTCTATCTGGAGCCGATGGCGGCGACGCTCGTCTATGCCCGCAAGATGGCCACGTTGGAGTATCCCGAAGACACGTTGGGCGACTTCGAATCGCGCGTGCTGGCGTTGGTGGAAGCGGGTAACGAACCGGCCGCCGAGCAAGCTCTGGCGGCGGTCCGGCCACAGGTCAACGAACAACTCGTTCGGATCAGCCGCGAGTTGCAGGGGCTCAAGGCGATTGATCTCTATGTCAACGTTTGGAAGGATCGGGTCTCCGGGCTCGACTATTGGAAGAAACTGGTCGCCAAGAGGCGGGCGAAAGCCAAACGCTAGGGCAACCGTTGAACAGGGGGGCAGGGTTCA
>CAZLDQ010000179.1:0-11841 GCA_964558295.1 uncultured Planctomycetaceae bacterium
CCCAACGATACCATACCCCTCAAAGCAGTTCATGCACGCCTGCCGAAAGGACACATTTGATCGCCCGACACGCCCCACACATACAAGGCCACGGCCCCCGTGTCGACTTGCTGTTGGATGTGGTCTTTGAGCTTCGCATCGGTCTGGGTCAGGTTGACCTCGATGTGCGGGATGAACTGCATGTGCCCGTTGAATTCGCGGTTGTATCGCCGGACCTGATTGGCCCCCGACTCAAAGACCGTATTGATGCCGCACTCCTCAGCCACCTTGAGCGTCTCGAGAATCTTCTCTTCCGTAGCATACGCCCGAAAAAGGCTTCCAACGTACCGGAGATCCCGAGCGTGCATGTAGCCGGAGATTAGGTTACCGCCCAGGAGGACGCGACTGATCTTGACCTTGCCAATTGTACCACACGGGATCAGCTTCGAATCCGGCGGAGTCGACGATTCCTTTTCCGCTGCTTGCGACGTCTCGCCCACCAATGCCATGGCTCCTACACTGGCTGTTCCCGCTGCAACCAGCGACTGATTCAGAAAGCTACGACGGCTCAATTCCTTGGGCTGCGACATCTCGAAGTCTCCTGCGGGCATGAATTCCAACGGAACAATAGTCCCGATTCTACCACCCTGGCAGAGACCGTCGCAAGATCGAGGCTCTTCCATCATTGAGCCTGCGGACTTATCCGCTGCGTTCCCTGATGGGTAAGCCAGTTGGGACACACGGTGGGGCAGCCCGCCGGCGAAATAGGGGCAACTATTTCACCAGTCCAGCGTTCCCCAGCCGCTTGCGCAACTCCGCCTTGTTAACCTTGAGTTGCTCGGCCTGAGGAGAACCCTTGAAGTATGGATCCAACGGATAACAACCGCTCGGCAATCCAGTGCGCGGGCCGGTCGTGCAATCGCTGAACGTGCGGCAGATTCGCTTCGTCTGCATCGGGCGCCCGGCCAACGAGTCGGCCGGCAGTTCCCAATAGCTCAACACCATGCGGCCAACTCCCACAAAGTCGGTCCAGCCCTCCCGCACCACAGCCTGAGCCACATGCGGCAGATAGTCTTGGAAGTAGGTATAACCGGTTCCCACCATCGGCAGCCCTGGCACCTGTTGCTTCACCTCCCGCACGGCCTCGATCTGCCGCACGCAACCGATCAGCGGATCCTCCGGCGGCTGATAGCCGTCCGAGGGCGGATAGAAGGCCGGCCGTTGAATGTGCGGATTGTAATAGGGTGAACCGGCCGACAAATTGACGATGTCCACCTTGCATTCATCTCGCAACATCCGAAGCAACGCGACCGGCTCAGTCAGATCCATGTCCATCGGATTAGCCGGATTGCAGCCGAAACCGGGATATGGAGTGGGATACTCATGTGGAATCCCGGGCCCCAACTTGCCACCGCTCGACTGGGCCGGATCGGGGTAAAACGGCGGCACGTCGAAGAGCGACAACCGCACGCCGATCATCAAGCCGGGACATGCGGAACGAATCGCCGCGATCGTCTCGCGCATGAATCGCGTCCGGTTCTCAAAACTCCCACCATACGGCCCGGGCCGCGTGAAGGCCGAGAGGAACTCGTGCCCCAAGTAACCGTGGCACTGTTTCACATCAACAAATCGGAAGCCCACCGCTTGGGCCATCTGCGCCGCCACCACATAGTCGTCAATCAACCGCCGGATTTCGTCATCGGAGAGAACCACCGAGTCATCCGCCGGGTCGATCTTGAACTTCGCGTCAAGCACCGGATGATGATAGACGATCCGCGGTTCCAGCTTGGCGTGATCGTTCGGGCGGCAAAACCGTCCCGAATGGGTTAGTTGCAATCCGACCAACAGATCGTCCGCCGCCCGGGGACCGAAGCTTGCCGTGTGGGCCGAGATCAGCGAGTCGAGCAACAACCGCATCGCCTCGGCATTCTCCGGCCGGTAGTAGAGCTGATGGGGATTCGCCCGGCCATCGCGCCGCACGGCAAAGGCCTCGCCCCCCCAGATCAACTTGGCTCCCGACTCGCCAAAATGCTCCCAGCGACGCAGCGTCAATGGCGACGGCTGACCGTCGGCCGTGGCATCCCAGCCTTCCATCGCATGAATGCACCAACGATTTCCGACCACAAAGTCGCCCAAGCTGATCGGCTGGGCCATCGGTGACCCCTCGGCCGCCGAGAGAATCCGCTCGTCACAGGGGAGCGTCAGGCCAAGTTGTTCAAGATAGGCGATGAACGCTTGAACCGAATCAAGACCACCGATGCGTTGGTACTGCTGCGCCACATGAACTCTCCACTTCACTTACAACAACCGGATATCGGGTTGCCCCCGCGACCGGCAACCATTTTAGACCAAGCTTCGTCGTCTTGCGAGCCTTACAGATTCTCCACAATCTCCCGCCGGGCAATCAAATACTCCCCCTGCATCCCACGAACCCCGCAAGCGGTCAACCAGCGTTCGGGGAGTTCGGTCCGGAGCACTTCAGCCAAGTCACGTCCCAAGCCCCGGCCAGGAATTTTGCCGCCGGCCCGGTGGAGATGGCCGCCCCCCTTACCAAGCCCCTCTAACGTGCGCTGCAAGAGCTTCGTGGCATCCTCGCCGCCTTGCCCTGTGCGTACCGAAAGGACCAGATCCCCCTGCACAACCGCCCCACAAAGAACCCGCTGGATCACCTCGCCACGGATCAGCAGATCGGCTACCTCACCGACAATCTCCGTCCCGTGGGCCCGCGGCAAGAGACAGAGGGCCGTATCGTGGTAAACTAATGTGCTTTGAAGAGCCAACACCAGGTCGCTGAAGTATTCGTGCGTCATCGGTGCGTTGTCAATCTCCGCCAGACGTGTAAAATCGGCCCGCTCGCTCAGCCAAATGACCATCGAGCGGTCGAGCCGGGAGTGGTGAGTCTCACTTCCCCGCGTCTCGGTGCGAATCGCGTAGAGAAGAGCCGTGGCCAATTCGCTCGTCGGAAGCACCTCCTGTTCACGAAGGTAACAAGCAGCAATCGTCGCCGAAGCCGCCACCTGATGACGCACATCCCGAAAGCGCGGGCCATGGCGAGGATGCGGCAGTGGCCGATGATGATCGAGTACAGCCACCGGCTCTACTCGATGGTCCGTAAACAGGTGATTCTCGCTCCCCCAGGCACAATCAACGAGGATCACCGCCGTGTTCGCGGGACAAGCGACTTCCCGGACCAGTTCAATCGGCGGCGCTAACAGCCGGACCATATGCCGGTTCTCCGCCCGAATAATCGCTCCGCCACCGACCAGACGCCCCGGTTTGCTCAACTTCTTCTCAATCAGCGAGAGGACGGCCCATCCCGTGGCAATGGCGTCAGGATCCGGGTTATCGTGAGTCACCACGATGACCTGCTCATAGGGGGCAACTGCCTCCAAAAGCCGTTGAGAACGCGACTTGCGAGGCGTTATTTCACCCGAAGCTTCCCGTTTCACAGATCTTCACCTCCCCCTGCCCCATCTACTCACCGTACCCCAGATGGAGGTTGTCTGCAAGCCCCTACACACTCGCCCCCGCCAGAAATCCTGTGCTAAACGCCGCCTGAAAATTGTAACCGCCGATCGGACCATCAAGGTCCAACAGTTCTCCGGCAAAAAACAAGCCGGGAACCAGCTTGCTTTGCATGGAACGGGAATCGACCTCGGCCAGCGACACTCCGCCGGCCGTCACCTCCGCCTTCTTAAAGCCCAGCGTGCCCGTGATTGGAATGGCCAGATGCTTGAGCACTTCGACCAGCCGGGTACGTTCCGCTTTGGCGACTTCCGCCATGCGACGCTCTGAGTCCAAACCGATCTGCTTGAACATGGTCTCGGCAAGACGATGAGGAACCCATTGAGCCACAATACTGGCGACCTGCCGCTTCCCCGAACGCGTACTCGCCGCGACCAGCTCCGTCTCCAATCGCTCCGGCTTCATATCAGGCAGGAAGTCGCAGACGACTTGC
Organism: uncultured Planctomycetaceae bacterium; assembly: GCA_964558295.1. Classification (GTDB taxonomy): domain Bacteria; phylum Planctomycetota; class Planctomycetia; order Pirellulales; family Thermoguttaceae; genus JBDKTH01. Next base: position 3,938 of record CAZLDQ010000179.1, read on the forward strand.
AGCGTTTCCGGATGGGGATGCTCGCTGACTACACGGCTGACATCAAGCACCACCGGCCCGGAAATGCCGAAGTGGGTAAACAGCAACGCACCGCGTCGGCGGGCCAACACGCCATCCTTCGTCCGCTTGCCACCGGTCTGGTTGCCATCAGGCAAGACAACACTGACCGCCATGTCGGGAATCGTCACCCCTTTGAGCACCGTCACCCAAGCCGCATCCGTGCGCAGCGGAACCAACGCCGGCCGCGGCGGAACGATCGAATGCCCCAACCTCTCGGCCCAGCGGTAGCCATCGCCGGTCGTGCCACAGTCCGGGTAGGATTTCCCGCCGGTAGTCAAAATCACATTCTCGGCCGTCAAGGTACGTTTGGCCGTCACGAGTCGAAAGTTGGATGCAGTCTTCTCCAGTTCCACCAGGGGCTCCTCATTGACCAGCGTACAGCCGCTCCGTTTGAGCCGGGCTACAAGGGCGTTCAGCACATCAAGCGCCTTATCGCTGGCCGGGAAGATTTTGCCCGTCTCCCGCTCAAGCTTTGTGCGAACCCCTTCGGTTTCAAAAAACTGGAGAACCTCTTGCGGACCGAGAAGGCTCAGCGCGGAGTACAGAAACCGGCCCTGTGCCCCAAACGCCTCGACAATCCCCCGAGCATCGGTCGCATGAGTCAGATTGCAGCGAGTTCCACCCGACATGAGAATCTTGGTCCCCGGCCGACGGTTCTTCTCGACCAGCAGCGTGCGGCGTCCCCGCTCCGCCGCTCGAATCCCCGCCATCAATCCCGCGGCCCCTGCCCCCCCCACGACCACATCCCAATCTGCCATGAATCATCCCAATAACAAGAGAGTATCAAGGGCTCCCTCCACGCTCCACTCACCCACATTTGCCGCAACGGCTGCAGTCGTCTCCAGTCCAACAGTAAGTGCAAAGCTTTTCCTTGGGCAGTCCAATCGCTGCAACCAAGTCGTCCAGCTTTTGGTACTTGAGCGTGGTCAGATTGAGTTGCTTGCGGATCAAATCAACCATGTCAGCATGGCGGGTGCTCGACTCATCGGTGTATTCATCAAGATGCTTGTCCGCATCCCCTTCGAGTTCCTTGATCGCCTTGCGAGCGGCCAAGTCCATCTCTGACTTGGAACGGGAGAAGTTGAGGAACTTGCACCCATGGACCAGCGGTGGGCAAGCCGGACGCATGTGGATTTCCAGGGCTCCGTAGTCGTAAACCCGCTGGATCGTGTCGCGAAGCTGCGTGCCGCGCACAATCGAGTCTTCGCAGAACAACAGCCGGCGTCCCTTGATCAGGTCCCGCACGGGGATCAGCTTCATCCGTGCCACCAGGTCGCGGACCCGCTGTTCTTGCGGCATGAAGCTTCGCGGCCAGGTAGGAGTGTACTTGACGAACGCGCGCTGATAAGGAAGCCGGGCCTCATTGGAATAGCCCAGCGCATGGCCGGTTCCTGAGTCGGGAATCCCCGAAACGAGGTCGACGGTCACCGTATCGGCCCTAGCCAGCGCGGCGCCGGAGCGGTAGCGCGACACCTCGACGTTAATCCCCTCATAGCTCGACGCCGGATATCCATAGTATACCCACAGGAACGAGCAGACTTGCATCCGCTCACCGGGCGGTTGGAGGATCTCGGTCCCTTCTGCCGTCATCCGCACGATTTCACCCGGCCCCAGATAGCGGTCGATCTGGTAACCGAGATTCGGCAGGGCACAGGTCTCCATCGTCGCCGCGAAGGCCCCCGGCTTACTGCCAAGGATAATCGGCGTACGTCCCAACCGGTCGCGGGCGGCATAAATCCCTTGATCGCTCAATAGCAGCAGCGAGCAGGACCCCTCAATCGCCTCTTGCGCACGGCGGATACCTTGTTCAAAGGTCGATTCGCGGTTGATCAACGTCGCCACGAGTTCCGTGGGGTTGACCTCGCCGTCGCTCATCTCGGAGAAGTGGGTCACACAGCCCCGGTAGACTTCGGCCGCCAGTTGGTCGAGATTGTGAATCCGCCCAACCGTGGCCAGGGCATAGACGCCCAGGTGTGATCCGATAATCAGCGGTTGGTCTTCGGTGTCGCTAATCACACCGACGCCGACCGAACCATGCATCCTAGCCAGATCACCCTCGAACTTACTGCGAAACTGGGTATTGCTGATATCGTGAATCGACCGTTGAAACCCCTGGCGATTCTTCACGACCATCCCGCCGCGGCGTGTGCCGAGATGGGAATGATAGTCCGTCCCGTAGAACAGGTCGGCCAGACAGTCTACTTTGGCGGCGACGCCGAAAAGTCCACCCACAACAGGCTCCTTTCGTTTGCTCAGCCAATGTCGGCATGGTACGCCTGGAGACTCTTGACCCCTCCGCGTCCTTGGCGACAGGCGGCAATCCCCTTGGCCGCGGCCAGGGCCGCTGCCAGCGTGGTCACATACGGAATCTTACGGCGAATCGCCATCTTGCGGATGTACGAGTCGTCCGCCTTGCTCGCTTTTCCCCGCGGCGTGTTGATCACCAGTTGGACTTCACGGTTTGTCAGTGCATCGGCGATGTTCGGCCGCCCTTCCGACATCTTCGCGATCGGCTCCGACGCGATCCCGTGCTTCTGGAGAAATTCGTGAGTCCCCTGGGTCGTCTTGATCTTGAAGCCCAATTCCCTGAACCGCCGAGCGACTTCCACCACCCCCGGTTTGTCGCGATCAGCCACCGTAATCAGCACCGCCCCATCCAGCGGCAACCGCGACTGGGCCGCCTGCTCGGCCTTGTAGAACGCCAAACCGAATGAGTCGGCCATTCCCAGCACCTCACCCGTCGAACGCATTTCCGGCCCGAGCACCGGATCGACCTCATGATACATGCTGAAGGGGAACACGGCCTCCTTGACGCCGAAATGGCGGATCGGCTTGTGCTTCAGCTTCAACTCGCTCAGCTTCCGCCCAAGCATCACTTGCGTGGCGATTCGGGCCATAGGAATGTTGCAGACCTTGGAGACCAACGGCACCGTGCGGCTCGCCCGCGGGTTGGCTTCGAGGATATAGACCATGTCGTTGCAGATCGCATACTGGATGTTGATCAACCCGACCACGCCCAGTTCCAAAGCAATCTTCCGCGTGTATTCGCAGATCGTGTCAATGTGCTTTTTCGGAATGCTGATCGGCGGAATCACGCAGGCCGAATCGCCCGAATGAATCCCGGCCAGTTCGATGTGCTCCATCACCGCGGGAATGAAGGCATCTTCGCCGTCGGCAATCGCGTCGGCCTCGACCTCGATGGCATTCTCCAAGAAGTCGTCGATAAGGATCGGCCGTTCTGGCGACACATCCACCGCCGCCGCCAGATAGCGACGCAACATTTCCTCGTCGTGCACGACCATCATCGCCCGGCCGCCTAAAACGAACGACGGGCGCACCATCAGCGGATAACCGATCTGCCGGGCGATTGCCAACGCCTCGTCGATGTTGCTGGCCATCCCCGACTCCGGCTGCGGAATACCCAATTTGCGCATCATCTGTCGAAACCGGTCGCGGTCTTCAGCCAGGTCGATGATGTCCGGCGGTGTGCCGATAATCTTCACCCCTTCGGCGGCAAGTTCCGAGGCAATGTTCAACGGCGTCTGCCCACCAAACTGCACGATCACCCCTTCCGGCTTCTCTTTCTCATAGATACTCAGCACGTCTTCGACGGTGAGCGGCTCGAAGTAGAGCTTGTCCGACGTGTCGTAGTCGGTCGATACGGTTTCCGGGTTGCAGTTGATCATGATCGACTCCAGCCCTTCATCGCGCAGGGCAAATGCTGCGTGCACACAGCAGTAGTCGAACTCAATCCCTTGGCCGATCCGATTCGGACCGCCGCCGAGGACCATGATCTTGCGGCGATTGGTCGTCGGCGTCACATCGGTGGCATTGTAGGTCGAATAGTAGTAGGCCGCATTCTCGACGCCGCTGACCGGCACCGGATGCCATCCTTGCCTCAGACCAATCGCCTTGCGGCGCCGCCGGATCTCCCGCTCACAGACGCCCAGAAGCTTGGCCAAATAGCGATCGGAGAAACCGTCCTTCTTCGCCCGTACCAAAAGCTCATCGGGCAGGTGCCGGTGGCGGAACTGAAGGATTTCCTCTTCCAGCTCCACCAATTCCTTCATCTGCTGGAGGAACCAGGGCTTGATGTGGGTTTTGGCATAGAGCGTCTCCACATCGGCCCCTTTGCGCAGGGCTTCGTAGATGATGAACTGCCGCTCACTCGTCGGCTCGGCCAACAAACGCATCAGTTCGTCGAGCGGCTTGTCGTGAAAGTCCTTGACGAAGCCCATCCCGTAGCGGCCGTTTTCCAGCGAACGGATCGCCTTTTGCAAGGCCTCTTTGTAGTGCTTACCGATGCTCATCACCTCGCCGACTGCCTTCATCTGGGTGCCGAGCTTGTCTTCAAGCCCCTCGAACTTCTCGAAGGCCCAGCGGGCAAATTTCACCACCACATAGTCTCCCGACGGCGTGTACTTTTCCAACGTCCCGTCACGCCAGTAAGGGATCTCGTCCATCGTCAGCCCACCGGCCAACAGCGAGGAAACCATGGCGATTGGAAAACCGGTGGCTTTCGAGGCCAACGCCGAGGAACGCGACGTGCGAGGGTTGATCTCGATAATCACCACCCGACCCGTCTTCGGATCGTGGGCAAACTGGACGTTTGTCCCGCCGATCACGCCAATCGACTCGACGATGTCATAGGCGTATTTCTGCAACCGTTTCTGCAACTCAGGAGCGATCGTCAGCATCGGAGCCACACAGAACGAGTCCCCCGTGTGCACCCCCATCGCGTCGATGTTCTCGATGAAGCAGACGGTGATCATCTGGTTCTTGGCGTCGCGGACGACTTCCAGTTCCAGTTCTTCCCAACCGAGCACCGATTCCTCAACGAGGATCTGGCCAACGAGGCTGGCCGCTAATCCGCGCGCAGCCACGGTGCGGAACTCTTCCAGGTTATAAACCAGCCCGCCCCCAGTCCCTCCCATGGTATACGCCGGCCGGATCACGGCGGGGAGCCCAATTCGCTCGAGGATTTGCTCTGCCTCTTCGATCGTGGTGGCGATCTCGCTGCGGGGCATGTCGATGCCCAGTCGTTCCATCGTCTGCTTAAACGCCAACCGATCCTCGCCGCGTTCGATGGCGTCAATCTGCACGCCGATCACTTCGACCCCATGCTCCTTGAGCACGCCGGCCCTGGCTAACTCGGCGGCCAAATTCAGCCCCGATTGCCCCCCGAGGTTGGGCAGCAGCGCATCGGGCTTCTCTTTGGCCACAATCTCGGCTACCGTGTCAAGCGTCAACGGCTCCACATAGGTCGCATCCGCCATCCCTGGATCGGTCATGATCGTGGCGGGGTTCGAATTGACCAACACGATCGTATAGCCCAATCGCCGCAACGCCTTGCAGGCTTGCGTGCCAGAGTAATCGAACTCACACGCTTGCCCAATCACAATCGGCCCAGAGCCGATGATCATCACTTTCTGAATATCGTCACGCTTTGGCACAGTTCTCTCTCCAGGCTGGGGCCCCTGCGATGGCGCACGGCGAACGCGGGACTTGAGGGGGATCTTGGGCGAGGCACGTTAAGCACAGTTTACAGAAACCGACCGAAATCGGGGAACGGGGCCGTCAGACGACCACCGGACAACGCATAGCCCACAACACAACTCCCTGCCGCCCATTGCACTTTAGCTACACGCCCACCCGGTTTCACACTGCTTATAGTCTTCACACAATAACTAATATTGGGCACTTTGCAAGAGGCCCTTTGAAAGAAACGGCGTTTCCCGCTTGCACTCCCTCGCCCTGGGCATCAGTCCCCGACCGTTCCCGACAACCACCAGTCAGCCGAGTCCATAACATCGCATCGCGTTCTCGAAGAAAAGCTTGCGTTGCTCTTCCTGGCTCCGCCCTCTGACCACCTCCTTCAGGGCATCAACCCATTGAGCCAGTGAGGCTACTCGGGTACAGACCGGCCAATCACCGGCAAACATCACCCGATCGGGCCCAAACACTTCCAGGCAATGGTTGATCACCGGAGCCAGATCCGCCGCAGTCCAATGGTCTTTGCGTGCCCGGGCAATGATCCCTGAAATCTTGCAGACCACTGATTTTCGTTCAGCCAGGGTGGCAATATCCCGCCGCCACTGCTCCGCCGCTTGGCGGCGAGCGGCCAAGGCCTCGGCTGGCTCGTTCCCCCCCGGTGTCTCAAACCATTTCGGATCCGCGTTGCCACAATGGTCAAGAATGAACCGCGTCCCCGGGCAGGCATCCACCAGTCGGGCCGCATCAAGCAATCTGGTCGGGTCACCGCAGAGATCGAAGCTCATCCCCAACTCGCCCAACAGCCGGATCCCAGCAACAAACTGCTTGTCTCCAAACAGATCCTCGCCAGCCTTTGAGGTCCTCGGAATCTGCCGCACGCCTTTGATGTATGGACTGTCCTTATAGCGCAAGATATAGGAGCGGAACCCCTCGTCTCCCGGGCAACCGCCGATCACTCCCGCCACCGTGGGCGTGCCGCCCGCTTGGCATAGTTCGAGGACATACTCCGCCTCAGCCACTTGGCAGTCCACATCGGCTGCCACTTCCATATAGACCGCCTTGACAATGTTCAACCCCGCACTGGCCGCCAGGTAGTCTTTCGTCACATAACTACGGTTCAGTTGCGGACTCCCCTTGAGCCACGCAAGCCGCACACGCTGGAGATCCCAAAGGTGTTGATGTGTGTCGATGATCGGAATCGCAGCAGTTGGCGAGGTCTTCTCCTCTGCCTGAACCGGCGCCCGCGACAAGGCCCCCACCGAGGATGTCAAAAGCGTCGTCTGAGCGGTCTGGCGAAGAAACTCTCGACGGTTAAGCGACATGGCAATTCCCTCTCTGAGCAGGCTGGCCTCTGAGGTTGACTGGCTGTGTCACACGCCCCTGTTCGTCCACATCCGGAGCGATGCCCCCTTCGAACCTACGGTTGCGATCATACCTCAACCGTCGGGGAGAATCCACCAGGAACTGGTAGGAAACGACTCGCGCGAGGTTTCTTCCACCACGTCACGCTCAATGAGCCACTCGTAGAACAGCCCGCTGGTTCACCTGGAACCGCGTTCAGGCTGCGAGACGAGTGCGTCAGAATGGCCTGCAAGCGAGAAGGCCAGACGGTTTTCCCCCGACAAAACCGCGTCGGGGGAACTGCACAAGCAAGGCGAGAGAAACGGCGAAGGGACTCGCCCGAGCGGCCGCCTCAGCGCGGCCGCACGTCAGGGGGAGAGAAATTATCCGTCGCGGGGGTCTGACCGCGACGGGTTAGTCGAACCGGCGATCCTTTCATGGACGATAAGGCCTCCCGGCGGGGAAGCGTCGCCTCAAACGAGTTCCTTCTTCGCGCCAATCAGAGTGCGAAGACGCTCGGCCAACAACGCGGCGTCGAACGGCTTCTTAAACGTCTCATTGATGCTCGAACGATCAAAGCTCGTCGAGCTGCCGTCATCGGGCAACAAAGCGATCAGGATCACTTCAGCAAACTCCGTGTTGCGACGGAGGTTCTGACAGATCTGTAGCGCTTCGGTGCGACCGATCGAGAAGTCCACGATGATGCAGTCCGGGTGGAAGCTTTCCGCCTGGATGCCGGCATCGAAACCACTCGCAGCGACGGCAACCTTAAACGATCGCTCCAGCGGAAGTTCCCGCCGGAGGTTCTCGATCAAGACCTGGTCTTGTGCTACCACGAGCACCTTGGCCATGGCCTCGTCTTCCAGATCGCCCAAGGGCATGCCGTGTTCCTTGAGGAACTTAATCAAGTATTCTCGCGGAATGCGGCGGTCCTGAGATCCAGGGATGCGGTAGCCCTTCAGCCGGCCCGAATCGACCCATTTACTTACGGTGCGCGGGGCCACCTTACC
>CAZLDQ010000180.1:0-11757 GCA_964558295.1 uncultured Planctomycetaceae bacterium
ATTGACGTTTCTCGCTCACCGCCACTGCGCGCAAAAGCTGACGTGCACCCTTCCGAGCCTCCTTCCTGCCTTTGCTCTTGTTTATCGGAGAGCAATGACGTAAGCTATTCCCCGCCGGGCGATCGTCTGCCCGTGCCGCGTGTCAAGGACGACCGCCCCTCTAGTGTGAAGACGAGCGTTCTCATGAAATTTCCTTGGAACGGTTCCGTTGTGCCCACGGACGGGCAAGACGGTTTTCTGTTTGATCCCGAATGTGTCACCCCTCGCCCGAACGGCACGCTGGCCGCCCCGGTTCGCCGTGCAATTACCCGGACCCGGCGGTGGTTTCTCGCCAAACAACACGCCGACGGACACTGGGAAGCGGAACTCGAGGGAGACACAATTCTTGAAAGCGAGACGATCCTCCTCTGGGCCTTTTTAGGGCAGGAGGACTGCGAGGCCGCGCAGCGTGCGGCCCGGTACCTCATCGAAAAGCAGCTTCCCGAAGGTGGCTGGGCCATGTATCCGGGCGGCGGGGTCGAGATCAGCGGCAGCGTGAAGGCCTACTTCGCCCTGAAGCTTACCGGCCACGACCCGAGCGCCGAGTACATGCAGCGGGCCCGGCGGACAATCCTCGCCCATGGCGGGGCCGACGCCGTCAACAGCTTCACCCGCTTCTACCTGGCTCTCCTCGGGCAGATCCCCTATAGCCAGTGCCCAGCGGTCCCGCCGGAGTTTCTGCTCTTGCCCAAGTGGTTCCCGATCAACCTCTACGCGGTCAGCTCCTGGTCGCGGACGATGATCGTGCCGCTGTCGATCATCTCTTCCCTCCAGCCGGTTCGGAAGCTCAATCCCCGGCAAGGAATCCGAGAACTGTTCCTGCGGGAACCGGAGGACTGGCCGGCGCTGCGTTGCCCAGGCCAGAAGCGGAATACCGGCCTGTTAAGCTGGGATCGCTTCTTCCGCATCGTCGACCGAATGTTCAAAGGACTGCAGCGCCACGGCTGGCTGCCATTTCGCCAGCGAGCCTTGCAGACCGCCGAGAAGTGGATGCTCCAGCGGTTCAAACACAGCGACGGAATGGGCGCAATCTATCCACCGATCGTTTGGAGCATTATTGCGCTGCGAAGCCTCGGTTACAGCGACGACAGCCCGGAACTCCAATACAACTATGAGCAACTCAAAGGCCTGTTCCTCGAAGACAAACGGGCAGGAACGCTCCGGCTCCAGCCGTGCAAGTCACCCGTCTGGGACACGGCGATCACCCTCCGGGCGTTGCACGCCGGAGGGCTGCGAACCGATAATCCGGCCATCCGCCGGGCCGTCGAGTGGATCTTGGACCGCCAGATCTCGCGCCCGGGCGACTGGAGCGAGACGGTCAAGGCCGAGCCGGGCGGATGGTGCTTCGAACACAACAACGATTTCTATCCCGACTGCGACGACACGGCCATGGTCCTCATGGCCTTGCGCGAACAGTTCGCTGAAGCCCAAGAACCGGCGGGAATCGTACCTCCCGAGTTGCAGTTGATCAGCGAAGAGGCAAGCCACCAGCATGACGACGCCCGACAGCAGGTAGCAATCATCGACCGGACAGCCACGGCGATTGATCGAGGACTTCATTGGGTCCTGGCAATGCAGAACGACGACGGCGGCTGGGGCGCTTTTGACCGGAACAACAACCGCCAGTTCCTCTGCCACGTCCCGTTTGCCGATCACAATGCGATGATCGATCCGAGCACGCCGGACCTGAGCGGTCGTGTCCTGGAAGCCCTCGGAGAGCTCGGCTTGCGTCAGGGACATCCGGCCGTGGATCGCTGCGTGGCCTATCTGCGACGCACTCAAGAGGCCGACGGCAGTTGGTTCGGCCGTTGGGGCGTAAACTACGTTTATGGCACGTGGCAGGCCCTAACCGGCTTGGTCCGCGTGGGCGTGCCAACGGACGACCCGGTCGTGATGGCTGGGGTCAACTGGCTCTTGGCTCATCAGCAGCCTTGCGGCGGCTGGGGTGAATCGCCCGATACCTACGCCGACCCGAGGCTCCGCGGCCAAGGCACGCCGACCGCCTCGCAAACCGCCTGGGCCGTGCTCGGGCTGCTGGCCGCCGGTCTGGAACACCATCCGGCCGTCGCCCGAGGTATCCAGTTCCTCGTCGAACGCCAGCAAGCCGACGGCACCTGGGACGAGCCGGAATTCACCGGCACGGGCTTCCCCCAGGTGTTCTACCTCCGTTACCACTACTACCCGATTTACTTCCCTTTGATGGCCCTTTCCCGATGGGCCGCCAGTGCGGCCGCCGCTTCGGCCGATGCCGTGGTGCCGAAGCTACAACTCGTGGCCCCGGACGAGGACGAGTATATCCGGCCGCTTGTCGCCGAGCGATAACCCCATCGAACGCCTTTCCCTTAGTGCCAAGCCTCCCAACTCATCATTTGTCATTCCATTTCGCCTTCATCCTTCAAGCGTCTTCCTTCCCATGCGATTTCCGCTCTCCCTGACTCGCTCGATGACCGGCTACCTGCTCCGTAAGAAGCTGTCCGGGGAACGGTACTTCCCGCTGGTTTTGATGCTCGAACCGTTGCACGCCTGCAACTTGACCTGCACAGGCTGTGGCCGGATTCGGGAATATGCCGACACGGTGAAATGCCAGATGTCGGTCGACGAGTGCCTGGCGTCAATCGACGAGTGCGGCGCGCCGATTGTCAGCATTTGCGGCGGGGAGCCGTTGATCTATGGCGGTATTGAAGAGTTGGTGGCCAAGACCATCGAGCGCCGCAAGCACGTCTACCTCTGCACCAATGGGCTGTTCCTGCGTAAGAAGCTCGCCGGTTTCCGCCCCAGCAGCCGGTTGTTCCTCAATGTTCATCTGGACGGGATGGAAGTCACGCACGATCGGATGGTCGAGCGTGAAGGAGTGTTTGCCGAAGCAGTCCAGGGGATTGAGGCAGCCAAGCAAGCCGGCTTCCAGACGTGCACGAACACGACCGTCTACAAAGACACCAACATCCACGAACTGACCGTGCTGTTCGAGTTCTTGACGCAACTCGGGGTCGACAGGTTCATGGTTTCACCCGCCTACGGCTATGAGGCCGTCCGAAATGCGAATCCCGACAGCGCCGAAGAGATCTTCATGACCCGGGACGAGATCCAGGCCAAGTTCCGACAAGCCCGACAGTCGCTCAGCAGTTTCCGCTTGGTCACGTCGCCGCTCTACCTGGAGTTCCTTTGCGGCGAGCGTCCCCTGCCCTGTGCCGCCTGGGCCAATCCGACCCGAAACGTGCGCGGCTGGAAAGGCCCCTGCTACCTGGTCACCGACGCCCATTATCCCACCTATCGCGAGTTGGTCGAAGCAACTGCCTGGGACCAACTCGGCCCAGGCCATGATCCACGCTGCGAGCACTGCATGGTCCACTGCGGCTTCGAACCCGCCGCCGTCCTCTTCGCCAACCGCCTCCGCGACATGCTCCGCATGGCCGTCTGGCAGATCAGCTAAGAGTGCGCAGAGAATGGAGAGTGGAGAGGGACAAGAAAGGATAGTCTCCCCGTCTCGACTCCCAAATCCCAAGTTTCCTCACCCTTGACTTTCCGTCGCTCCCCGCTCAAGATTCAAGGAGTCGCCTCTCCCTTCCCTCGTAAGTCCCCTCGGTTAGCCTGTATGTACCCATGGCTCTTGCGCAACTGGCTGCGAAAAGTGGCCACAGACAAGCTGCGTGAGAAAGCCGAAGAGGTGGTCCGCCATCAGCTTCACGCTAGCCCGGAGGCTGCCGGCGAGAACGAGCCGGCCGAAAGCCCATGCCCCTGTGACGTCGGCGTGGTCTTCGCCCTGGAGATCGAATCTGGCGGGCTCGAGGATCTTCTCGACGGCCTGATCGCCATCCGCGGGCAAGACTTCGTAGCACGGCAGGGTGGACTCAAGGGGCGAAACGTGGTCGTGGTTCGCTCGTCCGGAGGCCGGCAGGCTGCCGCCACAGCCACAGAATTGTTGCTCCTGGGGCACCGCCCGAAATGGGTCATCTCGGCGGGATTTGCCGGTGCCCTGCGCCCGGAACTTCGCCGCCATGATATCGTGATGGCCGATCGTCTTGTCGACACGGCTGGACACCAACTTTCGCTCGACCTGCGAGTCGATCCGGCCGCGCTGGCCCAGACGCCCGGCGTGCACGTGGGTCGATTGCTCACCGTCGATCGAATGGTCTGTTTGCCAGACGAAAAGCGAACCTTGGGCCAACAACACGAAGCGCTCGCCGTCGACATGGAGAGCTTTGCCGTGGCGGAAGTCTGCCGGCAGTCGCAGACCCGCTTCTTGGCAATTCGCGTTATCAGCGATCCGGTCGAAGAGCAGTTGCCTCGCGACGTGGAACGACTTATCAACCAAAAAACCTATGCGGCCCGTTTCGGCGCAGCCCTCGGCACAGTGTTCAACCGGCCGTCGAGCGTCAAGGACCTATGGCGACTCCGAGAAAACGCCCTCGTCGCCTCCGACCGACTGGCCCAATTCCTCGCTTCGACGATCACCCAGTTGGTCCCCCCGCCTCCCGCCACGTGATCGACATGAAGAGGCTCCTTTAACCGGCTTGCCTGCCCGCCACGAAACACGACGGGTAAGCAAGCCGGCTGAATGGGGAGTGAAGTCCGCCTTCCTTTCAGGGCATCGGCGCCTGATACAGCGGCAAATGCCGATAGTAAACTTCAAGCATCAACAGGTTCAAGGCCGTCACGTAAAGTCGACCGCCGGCGTGCGCCCAGCGATCGCTTTGCGGAGACTGCGGATGCCAACTGCCCGCCCAGGGGCCGCTGGTCACCTGGCTGGGGCCAAGTGTCGCTTGCAAGTGTTCGTTCCATGTGGTCCAATAGTCGCCCTGCATCTGGAACATGACCTGCGTGGCGTAATACCAGTAGTAACTGTCGCGTGACGGCTGCGCGGCCGTGCCCAGTGCGGGCGGATTGGCTTTGAGATACTCGGCGCCAGCTGCCAACGCCGGATTGTCCGGCCGCCAGCCCAGGTAGAGTCGCATCAAGAGCCCTTCGGCCGTCATGGCCCGATTGGGTGAACGTCCCCCGATCTGCTCGGCCGTCAGCAGGGCGTGAGGATTGTACACGTAGAGCGTGCCACCGTGGACCTGCGCTTCGTCAAGCCACCGCGAAACCCTGTGCAGCGAATCGTCGGGCACTTCAAGGCCCGCCATTTGGGCACTTTTTAACGCCATTAACATCCAGCCCGACACCGACGTGTCCGACTCTCGATACCAGACCGGCGAGCCATCGGGCTGCGTGTAACGCCAACCGCCGTACCGCGGATCTTGGGCGTCGAGAATAAAGCTGATCGCCTTTTGCGCCGGCTCACGCAATCCCGGATCCCGGGTCATCCCGTAGGCTTCGCACAAGGCAATCGTTGCGATGCCGTGGCCATAGCTCCGGGCCGCTTGGGTCGCGTCAGTCTCCCGGGTGAAAAGCTGTCCGTTGGACTGTTGGTTTCGCACCAACCACTGAAGCGCACGGTAGACCGTGTCCCGATGCCTGTCGCCCGAATGGGTATAACCTGCGCCGAGAAAGGCCAACAGCGACAAGCCCGTGGCTGCCGTGTCGCAATTCATCCCGCCGGCAGAGTAGTCCTGTGACTCGGCCTCCTGGCGGTTGGGAATGCGATCCAGACACCAACGCCCGTCAGAAAACTGATTGCGTGCCAAAAAGCCCAGACCGATCTCCACCGCCTGTTCGGTTCCCCCACGGCCTCCATGTCGCTTGACCCATTCTGACCGTAAGCCTGGCTGGCGTTGCGCAAAGGCTGCGGCTGGTAGCCCGAAGGGTTTGCCTTCCAAGAGCCGCAGGCTGACACTGCGATCGAGCCGAAACCGTTCCGGCATCGCCGAGGCAACCTCGTCCTCCGGCCGCAAGCGACGTCTCGGAATTCCGACCAAAGGGGCGCGGTCCGAATCAAGCTTCGCGTACCCGTCGACCGCCGCAATCAGCACCGGCGGCTCGCTCTCGCGCCGGCGGGGCTCCTCGATTTCCCCAGCCAAGGCCGACTCCGACGATTCGCCCATGGCTCGAACAACCGCAGGTGGCTCGTCGCGTTCCACGGAGGCGGAAAGAGCTGCCGAAACCATGACCTTACGCGGAGGGACAGCACCAGCATCAACCGTCAACGCCATCTCTTCCACCGGCAACCGTTCCGGCCGCCGTGGTTCTTCCACCCGGCTTGCGGCCCGAACGACGAGTGAAGCGCAAGCCGGCTCATCAAGCAAGGCCGCAGGGAACACTCGATTGGTTTGCCCTTGAGCCGTGACCTCTGGCAATGGCTGCTGCACCATACACTCGCGAAGCCCTGTCGGAACGGGTCTTTCGAATGCCTCCCGCACCTCGATCACTCCCCTGCCCTTCCCGTGATCCTCAAACACCGCGTACAGTTCGGGGGCCGTCGTTGTCTGTCGGGCATGCTGTTCCTCGCGCTCGGCCAAGACCACCAAATGGCAATCGTAGAAATAGAAGGCCACGCCAAGATGGATCACTAGGCTCAGAAGGACACACCACCGAATGCGGCGACGCATTCGGCCTTTCCGCAAAACCACGCTCCAAAGCAATACGCCGCCCAGAAACACCGTGCTTCCAACACGAAACCAGACATTGTGCAGGACCGGCAGCGCACCGGACTCGTATACGGTTGCCACAAGCACGCCGGCAACGAATCCTGCCAAGACCACGATCAGTGGGTTCATCGATCGTCGCAGTTCGTCAACACCGGCAACCGGCATGGGCTCAACCTTGATTGATCCTACGTGATGCCAATCCAATTTTGGCCGAGGGGTTGCCCACTGTATTTCGCAGGGGACAACTCCAGCGGCGAAATTACTCTACTCCGGCCCTTCCCGCGTCGTCACGCGGTAATCCCGGATCTTCTGCTTCTGACAGATATTCATCGCCGCAACCACGCTTTGCCAGCAGCAGCGTTTATCGGCCCGGAGAATCACCGATTGGCGGCCAGGGTTGTCGACCGCAGCTTGTTTGAGCAAGGATTCGAGTTCTTCCAACGATACCGGCTTGCCGCGAACGAAGTACTGCCCCTGGTCGTCGAGATTGATCAACAGTTCGCGGGGCTTGCGGGTAATCGGTTGGGCTTCGCTCGCACTGGGAAGCTGCACGTCCAGTTCCCGCTCTTCGTCGGCAAAGCGGGTGGCCACCAGGAAAAAGATGAGCAACTGGAAAACGCAGTCGATCATCGGCGTCAGATCGAACAGGGGCGAGGAGCCTTTCTGAATCTTGACGGCCATCGGGACGACTCCTCGGCTACGATGTGCTTACGACGGCGGGAAGCTCGGTCGCCCCGCCCATTTGCCCGGTTGGAAGCACAGTCTCCAACCGGTACTCGTTCAACGGATCCTTGCCACCAACCCGAACCTTCCCCTCCAACCGTTCAAACTGCGGCAGCAGGCCCACGAGCATTTCCTCCAATTCGCGCAACAGGCGCTGGATGCGTCCTTCGAAAAGGTGGGCCAGGATTGCAGCCGGAATCGCCACCACCAGCCCTCCGAACGTCGTGACCAGGGCCACGTAAATCCCCTGAGCAAGACTCTCCCCCCGATTAACCCCCACCGGCAAATGGGCCGTAACGAAAAAGGCCTGGATCATCCCCTGGACCGTGCCCAACAGGCCGACCAGCGGCGCGACGCTTGCACAGAGATTCAGCCAGCGGACATTGTTATAGAGCTTGGCGGCTTCCCGCTCGCTCGCCTCGGCCCTCGCATGTTCGATCTCCGGGAGCGGCCGGCCGACTTTCAAGAGCATGGCCCGGATCACGCGAGCGGCCGTCGACGAATCATGTTGGCAGAACCAAAAGGCCTGCCGCGGATCGAGCCCCTCAGGCTCGGCAGCCAGGTGCCTCAGTTGCCGGAGCAACCGCGGCGCGAGCACCTTGCGGCGGCGCAGCCCCAGGAGCCGCTCCAGGCTGATGGCCACAGTCAGCAGAGACATGAACGTAATCGGGATCATCAACACCCCGCCGGCCAGATACAACTCCCAAACGTTGATTCGCGTGCCAGCTTGAAGAACGGCCGGCGACTTCTCCACTGGCGCGGGGGCCAGAGCCGCCCGGGCCCGGCGTTCCGCTTCCACAAGGCCGGCCGCCATCGTTTCCGAAGCCCCCGGTTCCGCCTGCTGGGCAACGGCCCGGTGATACTGCGGGCCAAACTGCCAGGCGGTTCCCAACAAGACGATGAAAACCAAGATCCGCCACAGCGTCATACGGTCAAGCAGAGCCGGATCGCTCATCGGTAGCCACTCCACGGAAACCGTCGCGAAAAAACAACGTCAACCGTCTGGGGCACGATCACCAGCCAACTGCTGGAGACGTTGCTTGGCTTGGGGCACCTTATCGCTGGTGGGAAATTTTTCCACCAGTTCCCGGTACATCTTCACTGCCTGATCCGGCTTCTTCAAAACCTCCAAGCAGCGGCCGGCCTCATAGGCGGCTTCCGCCTGCCACTTCGGATAGCTGTACCCATAGACCACCTTGAAGAAGCTGTTGACCGCCTCAGCGTGATTCTTCTGGCCAAACAGGATCTCGCCAATCATAAACTGAGCCCGAGCGGCCACCTCGCGGTTGGGAGCCTTGACGAGGACTTGCTGATATCGGGCCAGGGCCTCGGCCGGCTTGTCCAGATTCTGCTGGGCCCAGCCCTCTTCATAAAGGGCCTCCGGCATGTAGGGCGAATCCGGAAACCGCTCGACACACTGGGCCAACAACTGCCGGCTCTTGTCCCACGCCTTCAACTGCCCGGCCGCCTGGCCCGCATGGAGCAGCGCCAGAGCCTGGAAATCAGGGGTGGAGAGGTCCTTAAGCCTTTCAAAGGCCGTTAAAGCCTCTTGATATTTTTCCTGTTTGAACAGGCTCTCTGCCTCCATAAAAGCCGCATCGGTCGCCAGCGGTCCCGCAGGATAAGTCGTCTGTTGGAGTTGGAACGCCTGCTGTGCCCGCGGGTAGTCGGCCTGCTGGAAATAGGTCCATCCCAACTTGTGGCCGGCTTTTTCGCCCAACTCCGACTTGCCCGCCTTCTGAAGCGCCGCGTCGTAGGCCTTGGCAGCTTTGTAGTACTCCTTGTTCTTGTAAGCCGCTTCGCCAACATGATAGAGGGCCTCGGCAGCCCGGGAACTGTCGGGATGCTTTTGGGCCAACTCAGCGAACGTCGTCACCGCTTTCGCCTCGTCGCCCGCGAGCTTCTGGGCCCAGGCCAACTGGTACAACACATTGTCCGAATCCCGATACGGCGGCTTCTGATCCAGCACACGGCGAAACGTCGCCTCGGCGGCGGCGTACTGTTTCAGCCCCATCTGGCAAAGCCCCAGCATATAACGCGCATCCCCTTGTTCGGCGGCCGACGGAGCCGCTTCAACCATCACCTGGAGGTCTTCGACCGCTGGGGCAAATTTCCCTAGCTGGTAGCGGGCCATGCCGCGCGTATAGCGAGCCCGCGTAACCAGCGGGTCTTGGGGATGTTCCTTGAGCAGGCGATCGAGCGTCTTCTCGGCGCTGGCGGCGTCGTGCTGCGCAAGCTGGGCACAGCCCAATTCGTGCAGCGATTGGACCAGCAAAGGACTCGCCGGCCGTTTGTCGATCACTTGGCGATAGGCTGCCGCAGCCCCCGGATAGTCGCCGGCCAGGTAGTTGTATTCGCCCAAGCGATAGAAAGCCTTATCGAGCACCAGGCTCTCGGGAAACTCGGCAATCAACCGCTCAATCGCCGCTTTGGCTTTGGCAAGCTCGTTCAAACGACGATAGGCGACGGCCAGAGCCAACAGCGTCTCGTCCGCCTGACGCCACTGCGGATCAGCGGCCAGTGCTGCCTCTAGCGACTGAACGGCCTCCGCCTCCTGGTTCAATCCTAGTTGACTGCTGCCAAGCAGGTACTGCGCTTCGGCCTGGAGAGCCGGCTCACGGAGCGAAGCCACCAGCGGCTGGAGCACGGTAATCGCTTCCTGGTACTTCTTCGCCAAAACGAGCGCCAACGCTCGGCGGATTGTCCAGGTCCGGAGACTCTCATGGGCCGGATATTTCTCGATCAACTCGCCATAGAGCGTGCCGGCCTCCCCGGCCTTACCCAGCAGCAGTTGGCTTTCCGCGGCAACATGCATCACATCGGGGACCAGATCGTGTTTCCCGTATGCGGCCAAGAAAACGTCGGCATGTCTCAAGGCCTCGGCATAAGAGCCCTGCTCCAACGCGGCAAAGGCCGCCATATACAACGCCTGCGGGGCCAATCGATCCTTGGGAGCCTTCGCGGCCACCGCCGCATAGGCAGCGACCGACTCGCCGCGCCGCTCAGGGATGTCGTAGAGGGCATCAGCCTGATCCATTAATACCTGGGTCGCATAAGGAGCCTCCCCGAGTTGGGGAAGCACCTTGCCAAGCACCGTCAATGCTTCCGCCGGCTGGCGTTCCTTCAACAAGCCTTTAGCGATCCAGTGGGCCGCTTCCACCGCGTTCGGTCCGCCCCCGAGCAGTACCTGTTCCAACAGCTTGCGTGCTTCGCCCTGATTGCCCGCCAGGTAGTAGTTCCGGCCTCCAGCCAACCGTGCCCGCCCGAGGTGCTCCGACTGGGGAAACTTCCCCGGCAGGCTGGCGTACAAAGCTGCGGCATCCTTGTGCTGTTTCAAGTGGGCAAGCACATCGGCCTCGCGCAGCATGGCCAGATCAGCATGTGCAAACCCCGGCGTGGCGGCTGCCGCCGCAAACTGCTTGGCAGCCTCCTCATACCGACCAGTGGCAAACAGCGTCTCCCCCCGGCGCATCTGCACTTCCGCGGCAATCGCACTCTTGGGGAACTTCGCGAGGAACGTCTCGTAGCTGGCATCCGCATCCTGAAACTGGCCGAGTTCCTCTTGGACAACCCCCAAGCCATACAGCGCGTCGCCGTAAAACTTGTGGTTGGGGTACTTGGCCACAAACTGCCCATAGACCTGGATCGCCTCTGGCTTCTTCCCGCGCAGATAGAAGCACTCGCCGCGGTAGAACAACGCGTCGGCGGCATAGCGTCCCTCGGGCGCCTTAGTCAACAGCGTTTGGAAGGTCTCGGCAGCCGTGTCAAACAGGGCCGGCTTGCCGTCTTGGGCCAGTGTGTACTGCGTGACTCCCAGGTAGAGGTAGGTGGCGTCGAGAATGTCAAGCTGAGGATAACGCTGAATCACGTCTTGAAACGTGGTCAGCGCCTCCCCATATTTTTTCTGTTGAAAACGACAGATACCCAGATAGTGCAACGCTCGGCCGGCGCGTGGATCATTGCTGAACTGTTGGAGAAACTTGCTCCAGGCCTGTTCGGCCAGATCGTAGGAACCGTGGTTTTGGAGTTGAACGGCGGCAGCATAATGGGGGGTTGCCGTATCGACGGCCTCCTGCCCCGGGGTAGTCCTTGGCCAAATCGTGAGCACCAGCAGCGTGATTTCTGCCCAGACAAGCCAAACATGTCTCATGAGCTTCCCTTTTCCGTTTCGCATTCCCTTGGACGCGCAAGACATCAGATCATGATACCAGAGCCACCTTCTTTCGGGGAGCATCTTAGGAAACCCCACCTTCCACCGCGCCGTAATTATCGGAACCGGGAAAGGGCTAAGCCACCCGCAACCCCCACGAGTGGGCTAGGAGATGCTTACTCCAAACTCGCGTTGCGACCCCCGCAAAAACCCCTATGATGATTGAAATCTCATGGGAGCTACCGTTGCGGCGGCTTCTTTTTTTGTGCCTCCTCAACAGAATTCGTGGGTGAATTCTGGCTCGGGGAGTTCGCCAAGTGT
>CAZLDQ010000181.1:0-11742 GCA_964558295.1 uncultured Planctomycetaceae bacterium
AATCCTCCGTCACCTCGCCCGCCCCCAATTCGCCGCGACAACGCAAGCGGCTCCGTAGACATGTTGGTTTTTCCCGTCTGAAGGATGCTTCATACACCCCTTCAGTGGAGCCAACATGTCTACTTTTCTCAAGAGCCCGGTACGCTTCAACCGGATGAACCAGATTGGGGAAGAAACGCCCCGACGACATGCCATGTTCAGTAAGCGGATGCCGGATCTATCACAGAGGTGCCCACGATTCAAGCAGGGCCGGCAAAGTCTTCCTTATGGGCCTTGTTGGCTGAGCAGTCTCCCGAGCATTGTCACACATATCATGCGTGTGCAGGGTGTCAAACCGAGCAGAATAGGCTGCCTGGAAGAGGGTGCGAGGCCCAACGCCACGTAAAGCAAAAACCCGAAAGTCGTTGATAAACAAGGACTTCCGGGTTTCGATTGAGTAGCGGCGGTAGGACTCGAACCTACGACACGCGGATTATGATTCCGCTGCTCTAACCAACTGAGCTACGCCGCCAAATGATGACTTCCTAAGAATACCACATAGAAATCGGCCGACAAGTCCTCCGGGGGTTGTGGCTCGCCAGCCCTCCATCGGGGGGTGTGGTGGTATCCTCCAAGTGGCTAAGGCCGGACGGATTGTCAACATGGTTCTGTTCGCCCTTTGTCATGAGGAAGCACATGACGCGAAACGCGATGAGTACGAGGTTGGCAACCTGAGAAGCTAACAGGCCGCTAAGAGGCGGAGTCTGGGTTGGCTGGCTGTTGGAGGGATTTGGCTGATTGGATGAAGCTGAGGTTGGCCTTCTCTTCGTCGGGCTGCTTGAGGAGCAACTGGACCGAGGGATCGATCAGCGACTCCAGCCACTGGCCCAAACGTAGAGGCGGACGGTCGGCAAATTGCTCGAAGGCATTAAGATAGACTTCCTCGACGATCTCCGAGATGTTCAGCCCTTGGCCGAGTTGTTCTTCGATTTCGGGATAGCGTTGGATCCAACGTCCAATGCGTTTCTCCAGCGATTCGTCGTAGACAGCCAGTAGTTCACGGAAGTGGGAATAGTCCATCTCCTCGACAGCGTGTTGAAGTTCGCCGTTATCGGGAGGTTGAATGGGCTGGACGTCGTGGAGGGTTCCTTCGGCTTGCTTCTCGTAGACCGATCGATTGCTCAGCTTGGCCTTGTAGGCCTCCACTTTTTTCATTAGCCGGCGGATGCAACGTTCCCAGGCGGGATGAAGAAAGTCGTCTTCGTCGGCAGCGAAAAGGGTGCGACCCGGCAGACGCAAGCTAGTTGCGGCCCGCATACCGCCGCGAGTCTGTTGGGTCACCTCGATCTTCAGTTCGGCGACCGGAAAGGTGGCAACCAGTTTCCGTAAGGTGTCGAGGTCGCGATCCATCTTGTCCTGTTCGACAGGCGAGAGGCGATAGTTCCCGGAGTCGGTCTCAATTCGCAGAGGATCGGCTCGTGAGAAGAGATCCATGGTTTTCCTCTTGGGCGGGAGTGGACAAGGATAAGCACGCGTTTGACCGTATTGTATTCCGGCCCGGCCAATCGGGATAAAGATGCAACTTTTGTGCCATCTACAGTGATTAGGTTGAGGATAAGGAATCGAAGTCGACGGCCCGCCTCCCCTTGGGAACGGCTGTGATGTCAACGCCGATATGCGGGAGGGAATACCGGATCATTTGAGTAGCGGTTATCACGGGAGGGACAGTAGCGGGCAGGTGGCGCTGCTGTCGCAGCTTGACAGGCAGGGGCGGAGATGGAGACTCGCGTCCCTTGGCCAGGGGCGGAGTTGATCTCTACGCTGCCGCCGATCCATTGTAACCGTTGACATACGCAGGCTAGACCAAACCCTTGAGCAGACGAGGCCGAGGGGGCCAAGTCCTGGGGATCAAAGCCCCGCCCCGCATCGCAGATAACCAGATGAATCTGCTCATCGTTGCTTCGCCTCAGTTCAACCACAGCCGCATTAACGTGGGCATGTTTGACGACATTAAAGAGGATTTCCCGTGTTGCCTGAAAGAGGACCTGACGAATGTCTTCGGCCGAGGGCTCCGAGTTTGGCGTGATCACCAAATCGACATGCAGCCCGAAGGTCGCCTCCATGTGCTTTGCCAGCCACTGCAAGGAGGCGGCGAGACTCGCTTGGGCGAGCTGCGCCGGAACAAGGCGGGCCGTAAGAGAACGAGTCTCGGTGATACCATCGTTGAGCAGATCATCGATTTGGTGGAGAATCTGCCGCGAATGATCGGGGAGCAAGCGTCCCAGCTTGGTGAGTTTGAGTCGGGCGGCAACGAGCAACTGCTGCAATTGGTCGTGCAAGGCTTGAGCCAAGCGTTGCCGTTCCCGCTCTTCGACTTGGTGCAATTCCCAGTTTACAGCCCGAAGTTGCGTTGCCTGCAGCCTGGCGATGGTGGTTGCCGCATCGCGTTGTCGCTGGCAGTCAGCGAGCCACTCTTCGGTTTGTCTCAGGCGTTCGAGCAAGTCCTCATAGGTCAATCTTGATGTGCTCACAGCTTTATGCCCCCTGATCGTAGCAGTGATCTGATTTCCATGCCCTCGGCGCGATGCCGGCGGGATCACCGATCCAACCGCAAGTACTATAGGGGTTGGCTGTGACAAGAAGTTGTCACAAGGGCTGAGAATTGTGCCAGAATTGATGCCCCCTCAAGTACTTCGTGTCATCAAAACACCTCTAGGGGATTAATCGTGAACCTTAGTCTCTCCATCTGCGACCGTCCGGGGTGGATAGGACAATACCTTTTCCCCGGTTTTCTAAATAGCTCCACAGAATACCGAAAGTGCCTGCCGTATCGTCTTGCTCAAAATCGGGGAGAATCTCACGTCGGACCACTTTCGCATTTGTGTGGAGCTATTTAGGCTCCTCCGCGCAGAATCTGGTGGGTGTCGGAATTGGAGGACATTCCCCAACCTCGGAGATATCGCCCTTTTGTACCAAACCCGGAGGTAACAAGCGCGAGTCATTTTCGACCTGTGACTAACAACTGCCATTCCACCGTGTCCATTGCCGGTGTCCAGCGCAAAGTGACCATGGGAGAGGGAAAGGAAGGGTAACCGCCACATTGGTATCTAGACGCCCCTTCTCGAGGTGGGTTTGCGTGCCAAGGTCTGGGACGTTAATATCAGGTTATGCAGGAGAAAATTTCAATTTGTCGGGCCTCAGAGGTGTGTGGGAGAACGCGGGCATCATGAGTGGAACAGTCGAAGAGAATAGGGTGAGGCCCCCCGAGGCCACAGTGAGCGCAGCAGGTATGCGGATTGTGCGATTGCTGGTCGGCAATCCTCCGCAAACCGTAGCCCAGATGATTCGTGCAACCGGTGTGACGCGGACTGCGGTCACCGAACAACTTAATGAATTGGTCGCGGCGGGATTTGTCGACCGAAGCACCGAACGCCTTCCTGGTCGCGGTCGGCCACGGCATCTCTATTCGGCCACGCAAGCAGCGTTACTTCTCTTGTTTGCCAGCAACCAACGCCTCGTTGTCCCCTCGCTTTGGCGGGCGGTAGATCGAGTTGGTGGAACGGAGCTGACCCAAAAGGTTTTGGCTTATGTCAGCGAGGATCTGGCCGAGCATTATCGCCGACGCATCAGGGGGACGACTCCCGAAGAGCGGCTCCATGAGATGAGCCAGTTGTTGGCGGAAGAGGGTTGCATCGTTGAGGTCGACGAGGATGAAGAGGGGCAATTGAGCCTGCGACGGAGGAGTTGTCCGTTCATCAGCATGTTCGAGGAGAGCCGTTCGGTCTGCCAGGTCGACAAGCGGGTACTCAGCTTGGTCGTCGGTGCACCTGTGGAGCAAAAAACCTCCCGCCACGACGGGGCCCCCTGCTGCACCTTTGAGTTGGTGTCGCCGAACGGAACAACGTGATCGGAAGGTGATCCGTGGGGGAAACGTTGCGTGACTGCGCGCTGAGTCAAGATTGTCGATTTCCTGATCTGCCCCATGCTCCGTCTCTTCCGCCGCATTGCCGTGATCTTGCTTCTCATCTCGGGGCTAGGGGCAATTCTTGTTGCGGTTGATTGGTGGATCGCTCTCCCCGAAGGAGCAACAGCCCAATATGTTGGACGGGCTACCTGCGCACGTTGCCACCCCAACGAGGTTGCGCTTTGGACCGGTTCAGACCACGATCGGGCGATGGATCGGGCAACGCCGGCAACGGTACTGGGGAACTTCGACAATCAGAAGCTGAACCACTTTGGCGTCCTCTCGACGATGTTTCGCCGGGACGACCAGTACTTCATGACTACGGAGAATCGCCAGGGGAAACTGGAGACGTTTCCGATCAAGTACGTGTTCGGCGTCCGCCCGCTGCAACAGTATCTCGTCGAGTTTCCTGACGGGCGCATTCAGTGTCTACCCGTTGCTTGGGATACGAACGACAAGCGATGGTTCCATCTCTATCCCAATGAGCGGATTCCGCCGGAAGACCCGTTGCACTGGACGCGGCCGCTGCAGAACTGGAATTACATGTGCGCGGAATGCCACTCGACGAATCTCCAGAAGAATTACTGCGTGGCCGACAACACCTACCATACGACGTGGTCGGAGATCGACGTGAGTTGCGAGACGTGCCACGGCCCGGGAAGCTTGCACGTTAAACTAGCCGACTCCTGGGGTCTGTTTTGGGATCGCCGCTACGGGTTCGGCCTGCCCAACCTGAAGAGCCAGGATTCCCGGGTGGAGATCCAGGCCTGTGCGCCTTGTCACTCCCGGCGGCGCATTGTGGCTCCCGGCTTCCGGCCAGGCGACAAGCTGCTGGATCATTACATGGTCGAGATCCTCGACAACGAGCTGTACTATGCCGACGGCCAAATCCGCGAGGAAGACTACGAGTACAGTTCCTTCATCCAGAGCAAGATGTATCACAAGAACGTCCGCTGCAGCAATTGCCACGATCCGCACACGGCACGGATCAAGTTTCTGACGCCGGATTCACCGAAGGTCCCCTATACGGACAACCGGCTTTGCGGCCAGTGCCACTTGCCGACGAAGTACGATACGCCGCAGCATCATCACCATCCCGAGACGACGAAACCGGGGAGCCATTGTGTCGACTGTCACATGCCAGAGACGACTTACATGGTCGTCGACCCTCGCCGCGATCACAGTCTCCGGATTCCCCGTCCCGATTTGACGGTGACGCTGAAGATTCCTAACGCCTGTAACGGCTGCCACCATGATTTGTCGAAGGGCGAAACCCCGAAATGGGCGCAGGAACAGGTGGAGAAGTGGTATGGCAAACGCAAGGAGCCGCCCCACTTCGCATATGCGATTGCCGGGGGACGAGAAGGGAACCCTGACGCAGAAGGCCCCTTGACCGCCGTGGCCAAACGCAAGGAACTGCCGGCGATTGTCCGAGCCAGCGCCATCTCACTGTTGAGCCGTTATCAGACGGCCGATGCCGTGGCCGCGGCCGTGCAAGGGTTGGAGGATCCGGATGAGTTGGTACGTGCCGTGGCCGTGCGCAGCTTGGGGTTTCTGCCGCTCCCGGAGCGTTACGAGCGTCTGTCGCCGATGCTTTCCGATCCAATCCGAGCCGTGCGCACGGAAGCCGCCAGGCTCCTGTCGCCGGTGCCACGGAGTGTCTTTTCCGCCGATCGAGCAGAGGCCTTGGACACAGCTCTGGCCGAGTACATGGCTGCACAGCGGGCTGTCGACGACCAACCGGGCGCCCATCTGAATATGGCGGTTGTCTACACCGATCTTGGGGCGATGGATAAGGCGGAGGAACAGTATCAGACGGCGCTTCGGCTGGACCCGCAGTTTGTGCCGGCCATGATCAATTTGGCCATGCTTCGCGATCAGCAAGGCCGGAAGGCGGACGCCGAATCGCTTTTCCGCGAGGTGATCCGTCTGGAGCCAAAGATGGGTGAGGCCTATTACTCACTCGGCCTATTGGTGACAGAAGACGACAAGCGACTCGGTGAAGCCGTGGACCTGCTGGCAAAGGCGGCCGAGCTGGTGCCGCAGAATCCTCGCATCTGTTATAATTGCGGCTTGGCACTTCAGAAGCTAGGCCGCCTGCCGGAAGCCGAACAGTCGCTCTTGTCGGCCCACAAGCTCTCTCCTCAGAATTCCGACTTCCTCTATGCCCTGGCGGTCTTCTACACTCAACAGAAGCAATGGGATCGCGCAATTGCCTCGGCACAGCAATTGACGCGTTTGGAGCCAAACAATCCGGCCTGGGCCCGCCTTCTGGCGGAGATTCGACGAGCCTCCGGACAAGGGGCATCTTCCCAAGAGTAGACGCCACCTAGCAGCCCGTTGGAAAAATCACTTTCGGCCGGCCGAATTGCCGAGAGGGGGCGTTTCGGCTGGCGAGGGGGAGCGTCGTGAAGGTGTCGAGATTTGGCCTCGTGAAAGTAACGGGTGCCTTCAGGAGCCAGATCATGGCAAACAGGGTAAAACGCAAGCCGTCGGCAAGCGCACTGCCTGCAAGGCCCGGGCGGTGCCGATGCCGAACCGGCTGCGCATGAAGCACCCCAGGTTTAAAGGCCATCGCGGCCATCAGGTGGCGTTTACGGTTCCGACACGTAGGTTCGCAGCCCGTCGGTAGACTCCAGCTCCGCAAGCGTCTCGTGTTTGCAGCAGCCCTTGTCCAAAACGGCCTCTTGGATGTGCTTGTCGCTCTCCGCGGCAAGCAGGTTGTCCTGGGGCTCGCGGATTGTGGGGCCGACCGTGCTGCGGTCCGCCTGATCGGCAGGATAGATGGTGGCCGCCAGGATCAAACCCCCGGCCAGATCGACGGCATGTTCCGGCTTGTAGGCCAAATTCGATCGAAGCGGCCGATCTCTTCCGCCGTCGGCTTCTGCCCCGCTTCGCTCTCGCCCGCCTCGTGCATCAGCCGTGCATGGAAGAACTCGGGGCGTTCCTCCGCCAGCAAGAGCGGATGGCAGCAATTCGTGCCAGCGTCTGGGCCTGACGGCATGAGTTCACTTTTGATCATCGCGCCAACTGCCTGATCAGCTTCTTCCGCAACGTTATCACGGACTGAGGACAGCTATCATCGGACGAGACTACGTCTGGGTGCCGTTGGTCGCTATGGAGGGCGATCCCTTCCGCCGCCGCCCTTTGATCTTGAGAGACATTATCATCTTGCCACCAGAGGTTTGCAGATCTGGCCAGATTGCGGCCCGTGGAGTATAGTGAAGAGTCGCCTCCTGAGGGCATGTACACTGCCAGCAGCGTGGGCGCTGTAAGATCGACACTCAAGAACTGCCGATTGAACGGATGTCTGCTCAGCCAATCTCAGCCTCACACGCCGAAGCCGACCGCGAAAAGCGATTTGTCGCGTTCTCGTCGTTGGCGGCGGCCCTGCTCTTGACGCTCTTGAAGTTCGTCATCGGCTATGCCACCAACAGTCTGGGAATTCTCTCTGAGGCGGCCCATTCGGGGCTTGATTTGGTTGCTGCGGGAATCACGCTTTGGGCCGTGTCGATCTCGGGCCGCCCGGCCGATCGTGAGCATACCTACGGACACGGCAAGTTCGAGAATCTCTCGGCCCTGTTCGAGACGCTACTGCTCCTGGCCACCTGTGGCTGGATTATCTACGAGGCGATCTCACGTCTGATTGCCGAAGAAAGCCCCGTCGTCGATGCAACCTTCTGGGCCTTTGCGGTGGTTCTTCTCTCGATCGGCGTGGATTACTCGCGTTCCCGAGCCTTGAGTCGGGCAGCGAAGAAACACAACAGCCAAGCCTTAGAGGCCGATGCGCTCCATTTCTCCACCGACATCTGGTCGTCGTGCGTGGTGTTCATGGGGCTGGTCGGCGTGTTGGCCGCCGAGAAGTTCAATCTACCGTGGCTCCACAAGGCGGACGCCGTGGCCGCCTTCGGCGTGGCATTAATCGTGATTGTCATCAGTCTTCAGCTTGGAAAGCGTTCGATCGACGACTTGCTGGATCGCGTACCTAACCATCTCCAGGAAGAGATCACTCGGACCGCTTCCGGTGTTCCCGGCGTCGAGGACGTAACGCAGGTTCGCCTGCGGCGCAGCGGGCCCGGGGTGTTTGCCGACGTGACGCTTACGGTGAATCGCGCCCAGGCCTTTGAAAATGCCCATGATATCGCCAGTAACGCGGAGGCCGCGGTTCGTGGGATCTTGCCCAAGGCCGACGTTGTGGTACATGTTGAGCCCGTCCGTCCCGAACAAGAAGACCTTATTACCAGTGTCCGGCTTCTGGCGGCTCGACTCGGCATGGGAGCGCATGCAGTGCGGATTTACGAGCAGGGGCGTCAGCGTTCGTTGGAGCTTCATCTGGAAGTTGGCGAGCACTTGAGCCTGGAGGAAGCTCACCGTCAGGCCAGCCAGTTTGAAGAGGCACTCCACCAACAATTTCCCGACGTAGCCCGCATCGTCACCCACATCGAGCCAACGGGTGAGACGGAGGCAACCCGACAGAGCGAACCAGCTAGCGCCCAACAGGTGCGTCATGCGATTCACACATTCCTCAACGCCGAACCTTTGACGATGGCTCCCCACGACATCGAGGTCCTTCAAGTCGGTGGCGAACTGGCCGTCTCCTTTCACTGCACACTGGCTCCTTCGGTGACGATTACCGAGGCCCATGATCTTACGCTCCGGTTCGAGAACTATCTGCGAGCCCAGATCGCCGGTCTCGGGCGAGTCGTCATTCACGTTGAGCCGTCGGAATCGTAGCAAAACAGGCTGATTCTTCCACCCGCCCGGCGAATGCAAGAGTGTTCTGACTCCGCCACGGATGCCCGCAGAAGCGGGCTTGCAGTGGAAGGACGCTATCCTGCTCAACCCGATAGCCATCTTTGCTTGCATGCAATTGCCCGACTTATTTGACGCGGGTCCAAAACCTTGCTCTCCTGACAATCAGTCCCCAAGATGGTAGACTCAAAAGGAAGAGGTTATCTTCGAATCGCCCCCCGCATGGGGCTAGCCAGGGGCGTCGTGAACACTGGGGAGTCTACCCACTGATGCCGGTCTCATGGAGAGTCTTGAGCAACCTCTGGGGGAAAGTCCATACTCCCAAGGTGAATGAGGAGGAGCTTCAACAACAGTTGGGGAGCTTGTGTCAAGTGCTTCCCGAGCCAGTCTTTTGGCTCCTGGGGAAAGCACAATCGGGAAAGACCTCGATTATCCGGGCCTTGACCGGCAGCAGCCGGGCGGAGATCGGGGGTGGGTTTCGCCCCTGTACCCGCACCGCTCGGCTTTACCCCTTTCCCAGCGAAACGGACCACTTCCTTCAGTTCCTCGACACACGCGGTCTCGGTGAAGTCGACTACGATCCGCGCGAAGATATCAGCGTCCTAGAGAACCAAGCCCACTGCCTGATCGTGGTGATGAAAGCGATGGATCACGCCCAGGCGAGCGTGCTGGCTCCGCTGCAAACGATTCTCAAGGCTCATCCGGACTGGCCTCTGATCGTCGTCCAGACAGCCCTTCATGAAGGCTATCCCGACCGTACAACGCAGCATCCTCTCCCCTATCCATACGCCGAGTTCCCCTGTCCACCCAGTGTGCCCAAAGACCTGGCACGCTCGCTGGCGAGTCAGCGTGAACTATTCGCGGGTCGCCGGGCACGATTCGTCCCGGTTGACTTCACGCTCCCCGAAGATGGCTACGAACCGGAACACTACGGTCTGGATGCCCTCTGGGCGGCCATCGAGGAGGCGATTCCGTTGGGGCTACAGGCAATGCTCCGCGATCAGCGGCGGCCGCTGCGCGACGTCTTCTTCCGCACGGCCCATCCGCATATCCTTTCTTATGCCGTCATGGCGGGCGTTGCCGCAGGGGTGCCCTTGCCACTGGTCGATCTTCCACTCGTGCTTGGGATCCAGGCGAAGATGTTTCACAGTCTTGCTTCGATCTACGGCCAGCCGATGACCCCGTCGCGCATGGCCGAGATTGCCGGCAGCCTGGGAATCGGCTTTGCCGCACGTATGGGTAGCCGGGAAGTGTTCAAGCTGATTCCGGGGATCGGTTCGGCCGTTGCGACCCTGTTCGCCGCGGCAAGCACCTATGCCCTCGGCTGCACACTCTGCGCCTATTTCAGCTTCGTTCGCGACGGCGACATCCCCGATTTGGGCATGTTGCGGCGACTCTACCAGAATGAGTACGAAGAAGGACGCAAGCGACTCAAAGCCTATCTCGAACACCTTACCCGGGGGCAGCAACAAAGCGTATGAAGTGTCTGAAACTCTGGTGGTCGCTTGTCCTCCTGCTCCTGTCGTTTCCCTACCTCCTGTTGTTTGCGGTCGGCTCGCTTTGGCTGGTGGAGCAGGGAATGCTTTGGCTGTGGCTGGCCATCTCGGGCCTGTGCACCCTCGCCGGCTGGGGATTGGCCCGGTGGCTGCAACCGCGACGTCTTCTGGAAACGGCCACGGTCCGGGCCGCCGCAACGTGGCCCGCCACCGGCCAGGAGGCGTGGAAACAGGTTGACGCTCTGGCCAGACGTGTTCAAGACGAAAACCCGCCCTTAGACCGCACGGAGCAGCTCTGGCAGATCTTTCGCGAGGTACTGGAAACCGTCGCCCAGCACTACCATCCAAAGTCGAGCCTAGCCGTGCTCGAAATCCCCGTGCCCCACGTCCTGCGGATTGTGGAACTGGTCGCCCGAGATCTGCGTGACACGTTTACGACTGGTGTGCCAGGCTCGCACATCCTCACGATCAACGATCTCCGCCGGCTCGGTCGCTGGGCCACACTCAGCCAGCACTTCTACCTGGTTTATAAGATTCTCGTTTTCGGCTTCAATCCGGTAGCCGGCCTACTGCGCGAGATTCGCGATGCCGCCAGTGGTAAGCTGATCGACGTTTCGGGCGAAGAGGTCAAACGCTGGGCCTGGGGCTTCTGTGTGCGCAAGGCCGGCTATTACGCGATCCAACTCTACAGCGGCCAGCTCGTGCTCGATGAGGCCGACTTCCGTACCTACCAGACCCGGCAGTCGCAACGCGACGCCCAGCAAGCCGAGGGCCAACAGAGCCGCCTGGCCGAAGAGCCGTTGCGAATTCTTGTGCTCGGCCAGGTGAAGGCGGGCAAGTCGAGCCTGATCAACGCGCTGTTTGGCGAACTGTGCGCGGCAGTTGATGTGGTTCCACGCACCAGCCGGATCACCCCCTACGTGCTCCAGCGCGACGGTCTCCCACATGCAATGATCCTCGACACGGCCGGATACGAGCAGCAGGAGTCCACGACTGACACCTTTGACCAGATCAAGGAGCAGATTCTTCAGTGCGATTTGGCACTCATGGTCTGTTCGGCCCAATCAGCCTCGCGCGGCGTCGATCGGTGCCTGTTGCGCCAGCTTCGCGAATTCTACCAAAACAATCCTGACCGGCTCATGCCCCCGTTAATCGTCGCGTTGACACACATCGATCAGTTGCGTCCCTTTCAGGAGTGGAATCCGCCTTATAATCTTGCCAAGCCCTCGAGCCTCAAGGCCCGCAACATCGCCGAGGCCATGGCGGCGGTTGCCGGAGATCTGGGGCTCGACGATTCGGAACCGATCATCCCGGTATGTCTCAAGCCGGGGCACGTGTACAACGTCGACGAAGGGCTTGCTCCGGCGATCCTGCAGTCCGTTTCCGAGGCACAGCGAGTCAAGTATCTCCGTTGCTTGCGTGAGTATCATCAGGAGGAGTACTGGCAGCGGCTCTGGCAACAGGCGGTTCATTCCGGACAGGTGCGCGGTCGCCTTGGCGTCAATCTGGCTACCAAATTCCGCCAACAGCCGCACGATTGATTGGCCCGAG
>CAZLDQ010000182.1:0-11730 GCA_964558295.1 uncultured Planctomycetaceae bacterium
CCGGCCCGTTAACCCACGGCCCGCTCCAATGGCAACGGCAGGCGGCCCCGTCCCCGACGCCTCCCGCCCCACCGCCTCCGCCGCTGGCCGCGCTCAACTGCCGGGTCCTGCTGGTCGAAGACGGTCCGGACAATCAACGCCTGATCTCCTTCCTGCTTCGGCGCGCGGGGGCGGAAGTGCTCTTGGCGCAAAACGGGGTCGAGGCCCTGCAACTGGTGGAGACCGAGACCGCCGCAGGCCGTTGCTTCGACACGATCTTCATGGACATTCAAATGCCTTTGATGGACGGTTATGAGGCCACGCGACAGCTCCGCCAGCGAGGCTATGCCGGTCCGATCATCGCTCTGACCGCCCATGCCATGACCGACGACCGGCAAAAGTGTCTCGATGCCGGCTGCAACGACTACCTCACCAAGCCAATCGACCGCGCGCAGCTCCTGCGCACCCTGGCCGAGCAGATAGGGGCTCGCACCGCGGCGATTGCTCCTCGGCCGTTTCGCGAAAAGCTCAATACTCGCGATTCTTGATGATCCCCGGCAGCGGCACGGGGTACTTGCCGTCGACCAGGGAGACAGGCGCAGGGCCGTCGACGGTGAGCTTGTCGACGTCAGGGGCGAACTCATGGTCGCAGTTGAGGATCTGGTCGAAGGTGATGATCTGCCCGGTGTGGGCGGCCATCCGGCCCATCGAGGCGACCAGGCTCGCCTCGGCGCCGCGGCGGACTTCGTTGTACGGCTTGTCCTGGCGAATCGCGTCGATCAGGTCATCCCATTCCAACTGGTAGGGACTCTGCTCGGGTTGCGGGTAGGCCCAAATTTCGTTGGCTTTGTCGTAGGTCTGCCCCTTGAAGATCCGCACCCGGCCCGGGGCATGGCCGCGCGTCGAGATAATCGCCGTCCCCTTGGTGCCGTGGGCGAAACTGGCAAACTCGGAGTGGCAACCGCTCATGTTGCGGCCATAGTAGAAGAGCTTGGTCCCGTCGGGATAGGTGTATTCGATCGAGTAGGTGTCGAAGTTCTGATCCAAGGCGTCGCCGCGATAGTGGCGTCCGCCGAGAGCCTGCGCCTGGACCGGCCAAGCGTCCTTCATCCAGGAACACTCGTCGATCTGATGGATGTAGTAGTCGCTGTAGACGCCGCCGCTGGCCCACAAGAAGCTGTGGAACCGCTGGATCTGGTAGAGGGTCTCGCTGATGTTGTCGGGCTTCTGCTTGCAGATGGCCGACGCGCCGGCCATCCGATAACCACGCAGCGCGATGATCTCGCCGATCTCGCCCGCCTTGATCCGGTCATGGAGTTCCTGGCGTCCGCGGCAGTGGCGGACCATAAGGCCCACGCCGACTTTGAGGTTCTTCTTCACCGATTCCTCGGCCAGTTTGAGCATCCGGCGGGTCGTGGGGCCGTCGACCGTGACCGGCTTTTCCATGAACACGTTGAGGTTCTTCTGGATCGCGTAGGTGAAATGGACCCAGCGGAAGGCCGGCGGGGTGGCGAAGATGGCCACGTCGCCCGGCTTCAGGCAATCCATGGCCTTTTGATAGGCATCGAAGCCGACGAAAAGGCGGTCGGCCGAAACGTCGACCTGGTCGCCGTGCGCTTTCTTGAGCCGTTCGTAGCTCCCTTTCACCCGGTTCTCGAAAACGTCGGCCATGGCCACGAGTTTGACCGGCCCATTCTTGACCGAGAGCGCATTGACCGCGGCTCCCGTCCCTCGGCCGCCACAGCCGATCAAGGCGACCTGGATCGTGTTGGTCTCAGCAGCGTGGACGTGGGGGAGGGCCGTGCCAAGGAGCGTGGTGGCAGCGGCGACACGGCCGGTGGTTTCCAAAAAGTTGCGGCGGGAGGTGGCCAATCGGGGCGTCTCGCTCATGGCTGGCTTCCTTGATGGAACAAGAGTCTGGTGGGTCGTTAATGGATAACTCTCAAGCGGGAGATTCAGTATAGGTTGGCCAGGGGGGACTCGTCAAAACCTTTCTTCCCGGCAAACTGTCCGATCGGGGCTTCGGACGGCAGCCGCAGATGGTTTTGTTTGACCCGCAGGATGCAATCCCAGCCCCGTCTTCAGGTCTATTGCCCTGGAAAGGGAGGGTGCTATAGTAGCGTGCGGGGGCGGCAAAATCCGGCCGGTTTGCAGAAATGAGGTGGGCCATGAGAAACGCCGATCTCTTTCGGACGTTGTCGGGCTGCCGGTTCTATCAGGACTATCTGCAAATCCATGAGGGAGGTGCGGCGGAGCCCCGCGAGCCGCCTCCAAGGCCGCGGCCGCCCCGGCGGTGGATCGATCAGGTCTTTCGTCGCTACAGCCTGACGGTGGGCTGGCTGTTGCTGGGCTCGATGCTGCTGATCGTCGTGCCGCTTTGGTTGGTTCATCCACCCTACGGCAAAGCCTGTCTGCTCGGGGCGCCGCCAATGATCATTGGAGCGCTGAGCTGGATGGCCGGGGCTTGGTGGGCCTGGGATAAAGACCAGCGCGTGCTAATGGCCGTCACGATGGGGGCGATGCCAGGCCGCCTGTTTATCGGCCTGGCCTGGGTCTGGGTCGTCCTTTCGATCCGCAAGATCCCGCTGGTGCCTTTCGTCTTCTCGATGATGTGGTACTGGATGCTGTTTGCCGTACCGGAGTTCGCGATGCTTGTCGAATTGAGCCAGAAACGGGGGGGCGAACCGGCGGCACCCAGTGAGGCGGATGGGGAGGAACCGCCAGGCCGGGTCCACGAGCCCGAACCCCGCCTGCGCCCGCCGCACGAGGTCCCCTTCGGCGGCATCTCGTCTGCGGCTCCGCCGACAGGCAAACCAAACCGCTCCCGCCGAGAGACGGAGCGATAACCGGTGACCGAAGAAGAACTTCCACGTTGCGCGTCCCTACCGACCCCGCGACGCGATTGACGGAAAACGCTGCTTCGGGTACGTTGGGTGTAACGGGCCTGTTCCGCCCGGTTTCGTTTGGACCACGAAGGAGATTTTGATGGTCGACGGTTCGTCCGTTCGCCCTCCCAAACTTTTCGTCCTCGACACCAACGTCATTCTTCACGACGCCGATTGCATTCGCAACTTCGAAGAAAACGATATCGCGGTGCCGATCACCGTCCTCGAAGAACTCGACCGGTTCAAGAAGGGAAATGAGGACATTCACTTTCAGGCCCGGGAATTCCTCCGCCGCTTGGATGAGTTGACCGGAGATGTGCTATCGCCCAAGGGGACGCCGCTCGGCGAGGGCCTGGGCTCGATCCGGGTCGTGCTCGGCGGGAAGCTGGATGAGGACCTCCGGGCCGCCTTCTGCCAGGACAGTTCCGATCATCGGATCCTCAACACGGCCCTCCAGCTTCAACACGAGGAACCGCAGCGCCGCGTGATCCTTGTCTCCAAGGACACCAACCTGCGGATGAAGGCCAAGTCGTTGGGACTCACCGCGCAGGACTACACGAGCGACAAGGTGGAGAGCTTCGACAAGCTCTACACCGGCAAGCGGATCGTTGAAGGAATGCCCGCCGAGCAGATCGACGCCTTCTTCGTCGGGGATGGTAGCGTTCCCTCCACGGCAATTCCCCAGGTGACGGCCCCGGTGGCCAACGAAAACTTCATCTTGCGCAACGGCTGCAAGTCGGTGCTGGCCACCTATCGAGCGACGGACCAGAAGTTCGTGCGTCTGGAAAAACTCCAGGCCTACGGCATCCGCCCGCGAAACGCCGAACAGTATTTCGCCCTGCAAGCCCTCGGCGACCCGGCGATCCGGTTGGTAACGCTTTTGGGTCGGGCCGGCACGGGAAAGACACTCTTGGCCCTAGCCGCGGCATTAGAAGCGCGCCGCCAGTATCGCCAGATTCTTCTGGCCCGGCCGGCCGTGCCGCTGAGCAATCGCGACCTCGGCTTTCTCCCCGGCGATATCGACGACAAGCTCGGCCCCTACATGCAACCGCTCTACGACAACTTGGCCGTGATCCGGCACCAGTATGACGACAAGGACGCCGCGGCAACCTGTATCCAGGAAATGCTCGATTCCGAAAAACTCGTCATCGCGCCGCTCCCCTACATCCGCGGCCGGAGCCTGCAACATGTATTCCTGATCGTCGACGAGGCCCAAAACCTCACGCCCCACGAGGTGAAGACCGTCATCACCCGCGCCGGCGAAGGGACCAAAGTGGTCTTCACCGGCGACATCCAGCAGATTGACCACCCGTACTTGGATTCACTCTCCAATGGCTTGAGTTACTTGATCAGCCGGATGGTCGGGCAGTCGATCTTTGCCCACATCACCCTGCAAAAGGGGGAACGCTCGCCCCTGGCCGATTTGGCCAGCGAGTTGCTGTAAGGGCGTGGCCGAGCCGGCGTCATCTTGGCTGGATGATCTTGAAGCCGGAGAGAAAGCCCGTGTGGGGAGCTACTTCGGGGTGAAGACCGGCTTGCGATTCTTGGCCAACCAGGAACGCAGGAGTTGTTCGCGGTCGGTCGGCGTCGTGGCGGGAGCATGGTCGTTGCGGTTGGGGCCGTGTTCCACACTCCAGCCGTCCCACTCGCGGAAGGCGTGATAGGTCCAATCCCAGTCGTGGGCTTCGCAGATCTCGATCACATCTTTGATGTAGCGGTAGGCGCTCTGATCGGGGGCCCAGCGGATCGCGCTGAACTCGCCCAGGTAGATGTGGACATTATAGGCCTTTTGGAAGTCGATCACCGGCTTCAGCGCGGCTTCCAACGCGGCCTTATCCCAATACTTCCCGTCGCACTCGCCCGGATACCAGACCGGCTGGCTGGGGCCGTGCACGCCTTGATGGGTGAATGAGCCGGGGACATACATGTGGACGCTGTAAACGATGTTGGGAATGTCCAGCGGTTCGAGTTCGCGGAAGCCCGATGGCCCGCCCCAACAAGGCGGCTCGACGATGATTGCCCGCTCCGGATCAATTGCGCGGATTGCCCGGGCGGCGCGGGTCGCCAGGGCCTGCCAGTCGGCCAGATCGTCTTGGAGGCCGTTTTCGACGGGCTCATTGGCCAGGTCGTAGCCCCAGACGGCCTTGGCGTCTTTGTAACGTCGGGCAAGGTGCTGCCAAATCTCGACGAACTTTCGCTGGCAAGCGGCGTTGTTGAACAACCCCGCGTCGGAGCCGGCATAGCCGCCGCTCGTCTTGCGTCCGCCTGGCGGCGAATGAAGATCGATGACAACCAGGATCCCATACTTCTCGCACACGGGGAGCGCGGCGTCCAACCGCTTCAATTCTCCTTGAAGCCACTGATCGTAGGCGTAGAGGTCCAAGGGATCGTCGAAGTCTCCGGGCCGGGTGAGCTGCCAGCGGATCAGGTTGGCGTTCCACTCTTCGCCGAAGACGCGGAGGCTTTCTTCGTCGATCGTCGCGCGGACCATCGCCCCGCGAAGCCGGGGCAGGTTGTGTCCTTTGTAGACCGGGCCGGTCGCCGGGCGCGGCTTGTGCACGATCGGAGGCTTGCCCACAGTGATACGCAGATCGTCGAACCAGGCCTTGCCGGTGACGGCTTCCAGCCCGAGGACGAGCGACATCGACTCGGCGTCCTCGGGGACTCGCACGGCGAACCCGACCGGTTGCCAATCATAGGTGCCCACATCGAGCGTGGCGCCCGGCCATTCCTTACCGCTACGGCTTTCGATGGGGGCCATGAACTTTACGCCGTTCCAGGGCTTCGGCTTGGCACTGACCTCCTGGGCCTTGACCTTGGCCGAGAATCGCACCTGATAGCCGCGCAATTGTTCGACCGGCAGTGTGAGGGTCATCACGGCCGTGCCGGGGCCCAGGGTGACCGGCCGTTCGACGCTCACGGCCCGCCCGCCCTGATAGCCTGGCTCCAACTGCCCAACACCCGACCAGTCCTTCAAAGCCGAGGCCCCTTCGAACCCCGTTTCGAAGATCACGTAGCCTCGGGGCAATACCTGCAAGTCGAAGCTTTGCGCCCAAAGGGGACTGGACAGCAGGCAGAGCGTCAGAACAAGCAACCAGCGGCAGGTCATGGAGCAACTCCTCTTCTCGGTAGGGCAGACTCACGGTCGTCGGCGGGAGCCGGGCAGACTTTGAGTGTACCAAGAGACGGGAGACTCTGCAAAGCGACCGTGACAATCGGTATGGTAAATCCGCGCCGACGGCGTGTCGTACGAGTGAACTGGAAGCCGGGGGTGCTCTTGGCTGTCACGGCCGATCGGATTGCCTCGAGCCACTCCGATGTCGCTGGCCGCATCACCGCCTGGCTTGACCTTGAAGTACGTCAGCCCGGAGCACGCACGACGATGTGCGGCATCGCGGTGACCTTTGCGGTCGCCCCGAATCCTTGCGACGTTTCGCGGGCCAGGAGCTCCAGGGTAACCAACTCCTGATGGATTCGCGCCTGTTGCTCGCCGTTCAACGCCTGAAGCGGCGGTGCCACCCGACCGCTGCAAATCCCCGCATGGGCCAAGGCACACTTGAGCCCCTTGATCACTCCGGCGCTGTTTTGATCCATCGTATAGAGTGCCTGGGCGATGCGCAACACTTGCTCATGGAGCTGCGCAACGCGCGGCAGGTTGCCGTCGCGTGCGGCCTGGTAGAGAGCCACGTACAACTCGGGCCGCAGATTGGCGCCGCCGTTGACCCCGCCGTCGGCACCAAGCAAGACCGCTTCGGCCAGCAATTCCTCCGGCCCCATGAGGAGCGAAAAATCCTCCCGTGCGGCGGTCGCTTGCCGGACCGCATGGAAATAGAGCATGTCCCCCGAGCTGTCCTTCAGACCGATGATCTTCGGATTCTCCAACAGCCGGCGCACCATGTCCACCTCGTAGACCAGCTTCGTGTGGCTCGGCATGTTGTAAAGAAACACGGGCAGAGGAAGCCGCTCGACGAGCTGTTCCACGTACCGGCAGAGGTCGGCTTGGTTGACGGGATAGTAAGGGGGCTGGGCCAACACGACCGCCGTCGCCCCCGCCTCGGCCGCACGTTCGGCCAAACGCAGCGACTCGACCAACGAGGTGTCGGTGATGCCGACCAAGAGCGGGACCCGTCGCGCCACCAGCCTGCTGGTCCGCTCGATCAACTCCACGCGCAATCGCTGGCTCAGGCTGAGGGCTTCGCCGCTCGTGCCGAGGATGAACAGCCCGCTGACCCCGCCGGCCAGGACGTGTTCCACCAGATGCTCCAGGCCAGCGACGTCCAACGCGTCGTCGTCGGCCAGGGGAGTCACCATCGGAGGAATAATGCCTTGAAGGGGTTTACCCGACGCAATCCGCGAATCCATAAGGTCTTGACTCAACGTTGCTTTCCTTCGGCCGCTCGACGGGGATTGGCCATGTAATAGAAGTGACCATCTTCGGCGCCGAGCAGCAGGTCCGGCACGCCGTTGCGGTCCCAATCAACCACGGTCGGGCTCGTTGAGTGACCGGCCAACCGCCGTCCGTCCACCCGGCCCTTGTTCTCCAAAATCGTCCGCCCGTCGCGCTCGCCCCGATTGACAAAAAAGTCCGCGTTGATGCTGTTGGCCAACAGGTCGCGCAGGCCGTCGCCATCCCAATCGGCAAAGCAAAGCTTGCGCCGGCCGCTGCCGCCGGCGGCCCGGGCGTTAAGCCGCAAAGGCGAACCCTGGTGGTCGGCAAAAATCCGCTCCGGCGGCAGAAGCACTAGTTTATCCCTCTGCTTGGCCCGGGGGAACAGGCAAAGGTAGCCCTCCTGGTCGAGCATCACCAGGTCGTTCAAGCCGTCACGGTTCCAGTCGATCACCACGGGCGTGGTGCGCCATTGGGTCGCCAGTTCCTTGCCTTGCGGCTCCCACCAGGTCCACGCCGGCTTGGGCGCCTTGCCCGGCCATTCGACTTCCACCGGAGCGACGGCCGCCAGACGCGGCGCCTGGCGTGTCCCCACGTTGCGGAACCAGACGACCTTGCCCCAGATCGAGTTGACCACCAAGTCCGGCAGGCCGTCGTGGTCCCAGTCGGCCACGCTCAGCGTGAGGTAGCCCCACTTCGCCTCGCAGGGGCCTTGGATCGAACCGTTCGGACCGGCCAGAATGCGAAGCAGCCGGCCGTCGGCCTCCAACAACCGCACCTCCGCCCATTTCGGCGGGTTGCCGCCGTCGAGATTCTCAAACCAGCCGACGTGCCCCGCCGCATCGCCGCAAACAAGATCCTCGTCGCCGTCGCCGTCCCAGTCAAAACTGACCGGCGCGACCAGCGAGCCGAGTTTCAACTCGTCGGCCACCTGACGGAAGAAGACCGGAGCGGCAAAGACCGGCTGCCCGGCCTGTACCGTTCCCGTGTGCTCGACCAGCGCCACGCGCCCGTCCTCCTGACCCACGATCAGGTCCACATCGCCGTCCTTGTCCCAATCGATCGCCACCGGCACAATCATGCAGAGATCCATCGCCAGCGGCTCGTTGCCGAGCATGACCCGGCGCCCGGCCGCATACTTCGGCACGGTGCGTGTCCCCACGTTCTCGAAGTAGGTGAACTTGTCGACAAACTCGCCGCAGAGCAGGTCCAGGTCGCCGTCGCCGTCAAAGTCGGCCAGGTTCGGCGACGGCATCCCGAATACGTCGACCGGCTTCCCGTCGGCCTCGATCTTGACGGCCGGGGCATACGCCGGCTGGTCGTTGCTCGCCGTATTGCGCAACAGATAGACGTAGCCGTGCAACGGACCGCGGGTCCATTGGCCCGCAGCGTTGAAGGCATTGTCCCAACCATACTCGGTCCAGTCGCCCACACCGACGATCAAATCCAGCCGGCCGTCGCCGTCGTAGTCCGCATAGCGCCACTGGTTGGCGCGCACCTTGTTCGGATGAACCTGGGGACCAACCGGCAGCTTCTTGCCATGCTCCAGACCGCTGGTGAGAAACTCCGGATACTCGACGCCGGGGCTGAGCACGCGCGGCGTGCCGTCAACGTAGGAAACCATGACGTTGTGCATCCCCCGGCTGATCCGCCGGCCGGCCTTGAAGACGGGCGTTTTGCTCCCACCCGGATTCTCAAAGACGTACGTGCCGTTGTAGGGAACATCCGGGCAGGAAACCGCCAGGTCCAGATCGCCGTCGCCGTCGAAGTCCACCGGCATCGGCCAAGCCCACAGTCCAACCGCCAAATCGACCACCAAACCAGGATGATGGTACTTGACCCGCTCCAGACCATACTGCTCGGGAGACGGAACGGGCAGCGCCACGCCGGCCAGCTTCGCCCCTTCGGCCAACTGCCAAATCTCGGCGGCCGACAGGGCCCGGCGGTAGACCCGCACGTCGTCCATCTGCCCATCGAAATCCCGGGCCGCAGTGCCGTTGACCCGGCCTAGGCACATCCGGCCAAAATGCTGGAACTTGTCGCCGGAAAACATGCTCGACGTCTTCTTGGCCACTCCGTTCAAGTAAAGCGTCATCGTCGATCCGTCACGCACCACCGCCACGTGGGTCCAGACGCTCAGTGGCACAACGTCCGTCGGCTCGGTCACGAGTTCCTGATAGCCACTCGTGCCCGCGTTCCAAACGAACGTCAGGCGCCCCAGGCCAGTCAGGGCGAAGATCAACTTCGCGTCGTCGCTCCCCAATATGCCGTTGCGGCTGTCGGCCAGATTCTCGGAATCGTTTGGGGTGAACTGCTCGGGCCGGACCAGCGCGGAAATGGTCGCCTGGTTGGTGTCCTCCAGTTGCAGACTGGTCCCCAGATCGACAAACGTGTCTTTCGTCCGGTTGAAGTGCATCGCCGCTCCCAGCCGACCGGGCCGGCCCGGTTCCGCGCCCCGACTGATCCCCGGATGCTTGCCTGTGGCGTCCGCGACCGTCGAACCGCCCGCTTCGTCCAGTGTCCAGTGAGCGACCAATCCCTCGGTCACCTCGGCGTGGGCGTCCAAGCCGGAGGCCGCCACCACGGTCAGCAAAATAGCCAGCAATCGGATTCTCGACACGTTCATCAGCGTTGTTCCTCGGCGGTGCTAGGTTCCTTGGGAGACGGGCGGGATGGACGTCAGAGGCGACCGAAAAAATGAGTTTCGCGTTTGACCTACGCGAAAGCCATTTTTCGGCCACCCCTTAGGTGGAGTTTTCTTCCAAATGTTTCAGTTCGGCCAGAAGATCTTCCGGCAAAGTCAGCGAGGCTGTCCCCTCGCTGGCCTGGGCCTGTTCGAGCGAGGCCAACGTCTGGCGGCGGCTGGCGTGAAGGTGGCGGACGACCCAATCGCGAGCTGCCTCGGCGTCGCGTTTCTGCAGGGCTTCGAGAATCTTTCGGTGATAACGGCACGCCTGCACGGCGATCTGGGCCGTGTGGACCTGCCGGCGGTGCCCGAAGATTCGCACCAGCACGCCCATCTCGGCCGTCATTTTCATCATCCGCCGGTTGCCCGTGGCGCGGATTAACAACAGGTGAAAACCCATGTCGGCTGCGAGAAAATGCCGCAGCGGCGTCCCCTCCAGCAGCGATGCGCCGTTAGCCTGGAGCCGCCGGGTGATCCGACGCATCTGGCGATAAAGACGCGCGAGCAGTTCCAGGTCCTCTGGCGTGATCCGCCGCGCCGCCTCACTGGCCGCATAACTTTCCAGGGCTTCGCGCACTTCGAACAGCTCGGCCAACTCGCGGCGGTCGGGGATTCGGACGATCGTGCCAAAGCGCGGCACCTGTTCGACGAGCCCCTCCATGCACAACTGCCGAATCGCTTCGCGCACCGGTGTGCGACTGATCCCGATCTCCTTGGCCAGCGACTGCTCGGAGACCTGACTCCCCCCGGCCAACAGGCCCGAGACGATCTTCCCGTGAATATAG
Source organism: uncultured Planctomycetaceae bacterium (assembly GCA_964558295.1). Lineage (GTDB taxonomy): Bacteria > Planctomycetota > Planctomycetia > Pirellulales > Thermoguttaceae > JBDKTH01. The sequence goes on from CAZLDQ010000182.1 coordinate 10,723, forward strand.
CGGTACGCTTGTTCGCGGAGGGAATCGGAACGCATGGGGGCTATCCCGGGGCTCTCAGGACACGTTTGGTATACCAGCAGTATAGTAGCGGCCAAGTGAATTGCAAGTAGGGATTCCGTATTCCGTCCCCAGCTTGACGCGCCGCCCCTCCCACGTTACCGTAGGAACACTGGAATTCCCCTGGTATACCAGTCCTCCGGAGGTGTCCCTCGTGCATTCGCTTCCCCAATTGGACCTCGTCGTGATTGGGTTCTACCTGGCCGGGGTCGTCAGCTTCGGCTGCTGGTTTGCCCGACGCAGCCGGAGCACCGAAGGGTTCATGGCCGCCGGTCGCTCCATGCCCGGTTGGCTCGTGGGGCTGTCGATCTTCGGCACCTACGTGAGCAGCATCAGTTTTCTGGCCCTGCCCGGCAAGGCATTTGCCGCCGATTGGAGCCCGTTTGCCTTCAGCCTGTCGCTGCCGGTGGCCGCCGTGGTGGCCACGCGGTGGTTCGTGCCGTTTTACCGGAGTTCGGGCGAGATTTCGGCCTACAGCCACCTCGAGCACCGCTTCGGCACCTGGGCCCGGACCTACGCCGTGGTCTGCTACCTGTTGACCCAGGTCGCGCGTATGGGCTCCGTGATGTACCTGCTGGGGCTGCCCCTGTGTCACCTGCTGGGTTGGGACATCCGGCTGATCATTCTCGTGACGGGGGTGCTCACCACGCTCTACACCTGCCTGGGCGGGATCGAAGGGGTGATCTGGACCGACGCCGTGCAGAGCCTCGTGCTGATCGCCGGGGCGCTGGCCTGCGCGCTGATCATCCCCTTCGACATGCCCCAAGGGCCGGGCCAACTGTTCCGCATCGCCGCGGAGCACGGCAAGTTCAGCCTCGGCAGCTTCGGACCGAGCCTGGCCGAGGCGACGTTCTGGGTGGTGCTGGTCTACGGCCTGTTCATCAACTTGCAGAATTTCGGCATCGACCAGAGCTACGTGCAGCGCTACCACGCGGCCCGATCGCGCCGCGC
>CAZLDQ010000183.1:0-11668 GCA_964558295.1 uncultured Planctomycetaceae bacterium
GGATCTTGGAGTCGTCAGTCGCCTTAACGACGACATTGCCTGAGGCCTGAACGTCGGAATCCACAAGGTGCGCGTCGACCGTGTCGGCCAGCACGCTGAGGATGATCGAGCCCGAGACGGCGACAGCCACGCCGTTGGTGCCAATGCCGGCGGCCCCGCCAATGGCGATGTTGTCGATCTCCGCCTTCTCATCGGCCTTCACCGCGAGATTGCCGCCCGAGGCGACGACCGTGGCATTGTCCAGATAGGCCCGGACCTCATTGCGAATGTCGTTGACGCTGACCGAGGCCCCGATCGAAACTACGCCTGAAATGGCCAACGACCCGGTGCCGCTGGCTACGGTGGTCTCGTCGCTGGCGATTACAGAGATCGCACCGCCGGCACGGACCTGTTTTCCCGTCGGCGTGTTGGAGATGTGCGCATCGATCGTGCTGCGTACGAAATTCAACGAAATCGCGCCGCCCAGGGCAAACTGGTTGCCGCCCGCGCCAGCCACCGTGACGGCGACAATCTGGTTTCGGGTCGCCTCGGGGAGGTAGATCTCGACCACGCCGAGATTCAACGTCTGGGCTTCCAGCGAGTGGGTTCCCGTGCCCTGCGAGGTCAGTTCCATCGGAACGCCGCGTTCCGCGTTCTCCGCCGTAGCGGCCAGTTGCACGTGGCTCGAATCGAGCACGATCAGATAATAGGTCTGCCCGTCCGACAGTCCGCCGATTGGCGTCTCGTCCGCATGGTAGATGACCGGCTGGCCCGTTTCCAGACCGCTGGTGTCGCCCAACGAGATCGTAAACGTGTCGAGTGTCACGTCGTCGGAGCCAAAGTCGTAGTCCTTGGTGTTCACGGCCGGCGAAGTGTCGTCGGTCGGCCTCAACCCGGCGGTGACAACAAGATTGCCGGCCGCGTTGACCTCCGCATTGTCGATATAGGCGCAGACGCTGGAAACGGTGTCCGAATCATCCGCGATGATGGGCGTTTGCGAACCGTCGTTGTAGCTGAGCACATTGGGATTGGCCGTATCGAGCGTACCGCCGACGTAGTTGTAGGCAATCGATGCGCCGACCGCCGCCCCCTGCGTCGAGGCCGCCACCGCACCGGCCACGGCATAGAGCGAGGCGTTTTCGCTGGCCGAAACAGTCACATCGCCAGCCGCGAGGATGACAGACGCTCGGCTTTTGCCGCTGAGATGGGCATCGACCGTGTTGGCGATCGAGTTGATGATTACCGAGCCGCCGACGCCGACATACTTGGCCCCGCCGCCTCCGACCGCCAAGGCGATCAGCCAGGGAGCGGACGTGGCGAGGACCTGAATCCCGCCCCCCAACGAAATGACGGTCGAACTGTCGATGACCGCGTCCACCGCATTGCTGACAAGATTGTAGCTGATTGCCGCGCCAACCCCTGCAAGTCCCGCCGCGCCGCCGACCGAGCCAGCGATCGAAGCCAGCACGGAAAAGTCCGTCGCGCTGACGATGACCGAGCCGGAAGCCGTCACGGAGGAGCCGACCACGTAGGCGTCGATCGTTCCGACGATCAGGTTGATGGCAGCCGACCCGGCCACGGCGATGCCGTTGGTTCCTGCGCCGACCGCCACGCCAATCGTGGCGTTGCCGATGATCGCCCGTGACTCGGCCACGACACCGACCGTCCCGCTGACGGTGACTTCGCTGTTGTCGAGGTGGGCCAAGGTCTTATGGCGGATTTCGTTATAGCTCAGTGCGGCGCCGAGGCCGGTCCCCGCACTACTCCCCATGCCGACGCCGACGACACCGCCCACGCAAATGATCCAGGAGTCATCCTTGGCCCGAACGTCGAGCGACGACGCGTCCGTAACCGTCGAGTCGCTGAGATAGGCCTCGGTATCGTGACTGATGGTGTTCACAGCGACCATGCCGGCCCCGCCGACATAGCCGTTCCGGGCCGCACTAACCCCGGCGGATACGGCAACCGTGATGATTCGCGGCGCGGACGAGGGATTCTCGTCGGTCGCCACGACCTCAAGCGCGCCGCTGCCCATGGCTAGAGTCGAATTCCGCAGGTAGGCCCGGGTGGAGCTACGCTCGAACTCGGTGCCGAGCATGTTGACGGCGATTGCCACGCCGACGCCCACGGAACCGCCGACGCTCACGCCGCCGGCGAGGGCCGCGATCAGCGACTTATTCTCGGCCGTGACCGATGCATCTCCGGCCAACGAAACCGAAGCATTGGCCACATAGGCCTGCGTATCCTGCTGAACATAGTTCACCGAGATCGAGCCGGCCACGCCCACGCTAACCGTCGCGCTCAGGGCGGAACCAGAACCGCCTGCGGACAGACTACCCACATAGCCGCCGTGGGTCGCATGGACGTCCAGGGAGTCGGCCGTGATCGTCGCGCCGTCGATGAACGCCAAGGTCTCGGCATCGATGATCTCGACACTGAAGGAGCCGGCAACGCCGACCGAGGCTTTTGTGCCGGACCTCGAAATGGCCACCCCTCCCGACAGTGCGGTGAGGATGCTCTGGCTATCGCTGCTCACGCGCAGATCGGCGCAGACAATCTCCGCCGGTCCGTAGAGGTAGGCCCGGGTCTTCTCCGTGACTTCGTTGACCGCCGCATCGCCGGAGATCGCGACGCCGAAAGTCGTCTTGGAAGCCGTCTGGCCGAACTGGCTCTCCACGCTGTTCGAGGACGGCGACGCCGGCTCCGTCGTGGCCGACGCCCCTAGCTTGGAAGCCAAAAGGCCCTTGAGCTGCGTCAACTTGCTGCCGCCCCCAGACGACGGCGACTGGGCCGGTTCCGGCGTGGTCGCCGCCGCGGCGATGGCCAGGGCGACCTCGTTCCCAAGGGATTTCGCAAGCAAAGCCACGTTGCCGTCGGACATCACGTTCACGTTCGACGTGCTCGGATCGCCGTCCGCGGAGCTCCCCAAATACGCCGCCGTATCGCGGTTGAGCACGTTAATCGCAACCGAGGCCCCGATGCCCACATTGCTCGCCTTGCAGCCGCCCCCGGTCAGGTTATAGATGTCCGAATCATCCTGGGCAACCACCAACACGCTCAGGTTCGCAAGGTAATAGGCGTCTTGCACGTCGGCGATTGCGTCGTCGTCGGTCGTCAACTTGCCGTCACCGTTGCTGTCCAGTGCGACCAAGACCTGCTCGATCTTGGCGTGCAACTTGTCCGGGTCCATCAGGCGATGGGTCGAATCGGCGTCGGCCACCGAAGGATCGAGATCTATCGCGATGCCGTTGGCCGCGTCGGCCGCCGTGGCTGCCAACCGGATATGGGTCGGGTCGGAGGCGTCTTTGATCACATAATACGTCCCGCCGTTGACCAGGCCGCCGATGGCCGTACTGCCCCCCTTGCGGTAGACGACGGCCTGGCCGGTCTCAAAATCATTGTCGGCATCGACCGTCAAGGTGTCGTCGGCGTTCGTCACCGCGTCCGGCGCAAACTCGACGCGCGTGCCCGGGTACTGCAACAGCGACTCCAGGCCGTTCATCAGGTTGTCTTCGCCGAACAGATCGTGGAATTCGCGTGGAATCCTCACCAGCCCGGCGCCTGTGACAACCGTAGCGCCGTCGGCGATGCGCGCGTAGGTGGTGTTGTCGGCCTGGACGACGCTGCCGCTGCCGTTGAAGCCGAACACACCGGCGCTGCCACCGGATTCGGCGATGGAGATATCCTGGAGATTGTTGTTGGCGTTGATCAGCAGCGAATCGCCCACAACGAAGGCCCCGCTCTGGATCTCGGCAATGATCGTACTATCGTAAACGATATGGACATAGGCCACGCCGACGCCGGCCTTGGCGTCTTGGGTGCCGAGGAACTTGATCCCGAACACGCCGGAGAGGTTCACCGTCTGTTCGTCATTCTTGGCATACACGGTGACCTGTCCGCCGGCGATCACTTGGGCGTCGGAATCGATGGACGCATGGCAGTCATTGACCATCATGAAGAAGTCGACGCTGCCGGCGATAGCCGTCTTATTCCCCTGGGCGTTCGTCTGGGCCCAAGTCGTGACCAGACCGTTCTGCACGCCCAGATTGCTGTTCAACTTGTCGGTCAGGTCGCCAATGCCGGTGAGCTGCAGAAACTGCATGTCGTAGGGGATGTAGGTCTCGCCGGTTACCGAAACGTCGCCGCCGGCGCTGACCACGGCTCCGCCGCCGATCGTCGCGTCGGCCGTGTTCTCGAACAATCCGATGGTGATGGCCGTCGCAATCGAATTGTCGCGGTTGTTGCCGTTCTTCGCCGCATTGTTCGCATCAATCTTGTCCGAGTCGATCGTGGCGATGGTGCTCGTCTCGGGCAGTTCCTGGTGCAGCGCGTTGACGATCACGCTGCCGCCGGCCGTCACGTAAGCCCCGTCGTTGATCGTAGCGATCGTGCTCCCCGCGTGATCGGCGTACGCGAAGGCGCCGGAGATGGCGATCATCTTCGTGTCGCCGGTCCGGGCGTCAAACAACTGGAGGTTCTTCTTCCTCAGGATCGAGCCGAGCAGGCCGCCCGTCACGGAGCCGATCTTGGCTTGATCCTTGACCTTGATCACGTTCTTGGCGACAAAACCGCTCCCGACCGCCGAACTGGCGGCGGTGTCGTTCTTCGGCGTCTTGGTTTCGGCGTTAACGACCACGTTGCCGCCGGCCGTGACAGTTCCGCCCAAGCTGGCCGTTACCTCGCTTTCCAGAATCGAAACCGCAACGCTGATGCCGACGGAGCCCTCCTCGTAAGCCCCCGCGGAGGCGGACACGCTATTCGACTTGGTCATCGTAGCGTCTACGGTGACGTCGCCGCCGGCGTGGATCGTCACGCCGTCGGCGACCTTGGCCGTCACATTGATGTCCGTATAGGCCGCAGCCAACGTGACGTTGACCGTCTCATTGCTTCGCGTCGGGCCGAGAAGGGCCTGTTTGGCCTGTGAACCGAGTTCGCTATTGGCCGCCGACTGGATCAACACATCGCCGACCGCGTAAATCGTCGTCGAGTCGTTCACCAAAACCTCGGCCGTCGCTTCCGACTGGCAGTAGGCGATGCCCAATGAGGTGCTCAGTGTGCTGACCTGCGCTTTGGTCGTGGCCTCGGCGTACAGGCTCACATTTTCCCCCGAGATCTGCGTCATGCCGTTGACGTTCACCCTGGCGTCGGCCAGCGAAATGGCCACGCCACCGATGTCGCTGATGCTGGCCAAAACGTCGATGACCGGTTCCGCCAGCCCGGCCACGGAACCGTCTTCGAACGTCGTGGCACTATCCGCCTCGGCGCGAATGGCGATCTCGCCTCCACTGAGCATCGCATCATTCAACGTGATGATCGCATCGTTGTCGGAGACATGGACGAACGGCGTGAGCACGTTGAATTGAGCGATCGCTTTCAGGGTGATATCGCCCGCCGCCCAAGGGCTACCGGCATCCACGCCCGCCAGGATCTGCGCGCCGGAGTTTAAGGTAATCGACACATTGTCGGTCGCGCTCGCCAGCGTAGCGGTCGCCTCGAAGGTCACGTTCCCGGAATCGCCGCTGGTGACGCCGCCCGTTTGCCGCCGGGTGGAGATGACCGCGCCGCCGGCGACTTCGATGCTTTCCGAAGTCACGCTCAGATCAAAGCCGGGTAACGATAGGTTGCCGTTCACGGAAACCTTATCGATCCCCCAGCCGCCGTCGATCGTCAGCGCGGCCGAAAGCGTCAGGGCATTGACGATCACCGTATCCTTCCCCCAGCCCCCCTCAATGACCAACTCTTCACTCGGATCGCTGAACAGGGCCACGTCAGAGCCCCGTGTGACTCGCAACTTGCCCGTAGCGCTGTCGCGGCTCAGTTCGATCGTATCGGCCAACGCCGTGCCGGCGTAGGTCCGCTTGGCCGCCGTGGAGGCGTCAGAAATCGCTTCGGCGGAGTATGTTACACTCGCCAACGTGCCGGCAAGGACATTGATCGAGTCGTTGCCGTCTTCGCCAAGCAGGATCAAAGCGGCGGTCAGTCCCGAGGCGTCGACGGTCAGCGTATCGTCCCCCGCGCCCGCTTTGAGCGTCAGGGAATTGGTGGGGACTGCCAGGAGGTAGGTGGCGAACGTGCCATGAACGCTCTCAATCTTGATCTGCCCGCTGGCCGGCCGGGTCAGCTTGATCGCGTCGGCCGCACTGGTCGCTTCAAACGTCAGATCACCGATTGTCGCTGTTCCGGAGACGGTTTCCGTGGAAGCGCCGAAGGTCAATCCCGAGAGCGTGCCGCCCAGACTCAGGCTGTCGTTACCCGCTTGGCCGTCGACGGTCAACGGAGCCGCCAACAACACACTGCTCGCAATCGTCAACGAGTCGTCGCCTGCTCCGCCTAGGATGGCAAGTGAACCGGTGGGGACGCCGAAACTCAGCGTTCCGAAGGTCGGCGTACTATCCAGACTCTCCAGCACCAGCCCACCCGCGGCGTTGCTGCGCAACTGCATCGTGTCGGCTGCCGTGGTGCCGCGAAGGACCAGGTTCTGCGGATCCTCAACCCCCACGTAACTCATCGTCCGACTGTCGATGACGATTTGACCAGCGCCGGCGGTTGCCGCATCCAGGTTCACCCCGTGCGTGCTGGCGTCGGCCGCCAGGTCGACGATCAGGCGGTCGTCGCCATCTTCGCCGTCGATTGTCAGGGGACCGATATTGCCGGGATTCTTTACCCGAATCGAGTCGTCGCCATCGCCGGCGGCAACCCGCAGCGAATTCTGGGGCGGCTGGACTAAGGTGATCGGCTGGAGACTGCTGTCGAGACTGCGAAGCACCCAGGAGCCGGCCGAATTCTCCAGCTGCAGTTGATCGTCCCTATCGGTACCGTGGAGAACGACGTTTTGTACGTCCGCGAGGCCCAAGTATTGCGTGAGCGGGCTGCTGTTAAGATCGATCCGGCCGCTGGTGAAGCTCAGCGACTGCGCCACGGCTCCGACCTCCAACTCAACGACCAGTTGATCGCCGTCAGCACTCTGGCCGACCACCGAACCGTCAAGACAGCCCCCCGCCAAAAAGTCGAAGACATCCCGGTAACCTGCCGCGCCGGTAACCCCCTCAATCCCCTGGAAACCCACGTTTGTATTGAGCGTCCCGCCGTTCGTTTCCGAGATGGTCCACGTGTTCTCCGAAGCCGGACCGAGCACCTGGTCGCTCCCTGCGCCACCCAACAGCAAGAGTGTCAGGGCATCCGACAGCCCGTCGCCAAGGAACGCGATCTGATCATTCCCTTCGCCCATGGCGATCGTCAGGCTATCGCCCGGCTGGTCGAAAATGACCGGTTGGAATGCCGGCGTGGCGTTGGCGTCTTGCAAAATCAATTGTCCCAGCCACGCCCCCGGTCCCAGTCTCAGCAAGTCGTTCCCACTGGTCGCATGAAGGACCAGGTTCTGCGGGCTGTTGACGTCGGTGTACTGGACCAACGTGGCGTCATTCAGCTTGACCAAGCCGTCGCTGTAGGCGAAGGTCTGAGCCATGGCCCCGACGTGGAGTTCGACGACGATCTCGTCCAGGTCGCCGATCTGGCCTTGCACCAGCCCCGACACGCTGCCGCCTGCCCGGAAGGTGAACCGGTCGGCGCCGCCGGTCCCACCGATCAGGTTCTCGATGCTCTGGAAGACGAGGCGGTCATTCAGTCGACCGGAATCTGCCCCCTCAATCACCCAAGCATTCGCTTGGCTGGGCCCCGTCAGAGTATCCGTGCCGGCCCCACCGTCAAACGTCAGGATACTCCCGGAACTGGCCAGGAACGTGTTTAACAAACCGTCAAGGATGAGTTGATCGTCCCCATCGGCAAGGTTGACGTAAATCTCCCGGGCTGAGGTCAAAGCGATCTGCTGAACGCCCGGCGTGGCGACGTCCAGGTCGCTGAGGTAACTCCCCTCCGCTCCCGTAGTGCTATACTCCAGTGTGCCTGTCGTCGAGGTGCGCAGATACAGACTGTCGTCCGCTCCATCTCCGGTAAAGGTGACCTGATTGCCGACCAGTTCCACGCCCATCGAGAGCACGAGGCGGTCTTCCAGCCGCTCCAGGGATGAAAGGCGAAATCGATTTCGCGGTGAAGACTTCTGTCGCCACAAAGACGATGAATGTCGCCGCCGGTCATCTCGATTTCGTCGCTGCCTCGTCATGGCCGATTCTCCTCCAGAGCCTTTTTGACAAAAGGACTACACATAAATGCCTGCCCGGTTGCCGTTTCCTTCAAGCGCGGTGTTCCCATGAGAACCGTTCGAAGGCACGCACAAGACGACTGGTCCCAGGCTTGGGTGCCTCCTCCTCGGCATGAGCGAGACGCACGAACATCGGCGGGACCACAAGTCACCGATCACCAAACGCGCGTTGGAGACGTTGCGAAATGACTCTCCTGAAGAACGCAGCCTACCCCCTCGCGCGCGGTACCGGCCAGTGCATAGTCCATAGTGCCGACCACACTATCCTTAACCCCCCACCCCTTCAAGTACCCCCATAAGGATTTTCCTTACAATCGCCCAGAGCCCCAGACTCTTACTCGTAGGGGATAATCCAGATAACCCAAGCGATGTCCGGTCGTGCTTTTCTTGGCGGATTTTCGGCCCAAATGCGTGCTGCCGATTGTGCCGTTGACCGGATGAACGTTCCTTGATACCTTTCCGCGTTTTCTTTGTTAACGTGGGAGTCCCCGCGTCGATATGTCTCGCAGAGATCAGTCCACTCATGTAGGCTGGCGATCTGTCGCCACGGAGGGTAGAACATGCGCTCGGTAACCACGACTGTGGCCGTTAGTGGCTTCCTGGCAGGCCTTCTCATCGCCTGTTCGGGGTTTGCGGAAGAGACAACCTCGGTGACTCCTGCCTCTTTTTCCTCACAGGGAATCGGCGGGGGAGCTTCCAGCGACTTGGCAGCGGAAGTGGCCACCTTGCGGCAACGTCTCGACGAACTGGAAGCTGCCGGATGCACCGGATCGTGCAACGACTGCGAATGCGTCTGCCCGGCCTGGAAAATCAACAGTGAATTCCTCTACTGGCGCCTGCATCGCCGCGATCTCGACTTCGCCATTGCCACCGACGACAGCGCGTTGGCCGTCGGCGATGGCGTGGTCCAGAAGCTGGGTTTCAACAACGACGGAGGCTTGCGCGTCGGCATCGCCCGCCAAATGGCCACCGGCTGGGACCTGGGCTTCACGTACACCTACTTCTACACGGCGGCCTCAGGCAATGCCGTCGAGCCAACGGATGGAAACCTCTGGGCAACGCGCAGCCATCCGGCCCTCTATGAGGAAGCCTCCACGGCCCAGGCCTTCAGCAGCCTAAAATACCACGTGTTTGACCTGGAAGCCTCGCACCGCTGGGCCGTCACCTCGTCGGCCAATGTCAAGATGTTCGGCGGCCCGCGCTGGGCCACGATCGACCAGCAATTCAACGTGGCCTACGACGGCCGCGACTTCAGCAATGCGCTGGTCACCCATCCCGTGAAGATGAACGCTTTCGGCTTGCGGCTGGGCCTGGAGGGCCAGTGGGACCTAGGCTGTGGGTTCAGCCTCTTCGGCCGCGGGGCCGGCTCGCTGATGTACGGACGGTTCGACACCCAATTGATCGAGACCAACCTCGCGGGTGCCCAGTCGATCGTCTCCGTTCGCGACGACTACGACCAGGCCGTGCCCGTACTGGAAGTCTCCGCCGGTTTGGCTTGGCGTTGCCGCAACCTGGAGCTCAGCGCTGGTTACGAGATGGTGGACTGGTTCAACGCCGCCGATCGCTCGGCCTTCATCGATGGCAACGCCGAAGGTCTCTACTCCCCCTCCTCGAACGACCTCCTGCTCGAAGGGCTCTTCGCCCGATGCGTCTGGACCTTCTGAAGCACGAGCCACCGATCGACTGGCTTTTCCATGCGAAAGAAGTGAGCCAGAGTCGCCGCGTTCCAGGCGACCTCGCCGTCACGAATCAGAATGGGGGACGTCGAAGCGGCGGAGGCCAGTTCTCGAGCATCCCCTGGGAAAGTAAATCCTTCTTCCTTCCGCACGTCAATGAGCCGACTTCGGGGAGCTGCCGGATCTTGCTGGAGACGGCGATTCGCCGGGTAGGGACTCTCGAACCAGTGCATAGGTCTCCGTCGACCACCGTGCTGCGAAAACGGCCGCCACGACCGTCAGTCACCGATTCCTCTCGGCGATCTGCAACCACCACCGGACACCCATCACACCACCCTGATGTCGGGGTTGCGTATTTAACAGAGCAACCTCTTGCAAAACGCACCGAAGCGAGTAAAATGAAAGACGTGAGGGGTAACCCTCGCTTTCTCGCCCTTGTTGGTCCCTGCCCCGCCAACAAGGGCTTTTTTTGTTGATGCTCGGGCAGCCTTCGGAAATTGCCCGGAGCAAGGATTGGCAACGGCCTCGCGCCGGCCCCGTCCCACACCACCGGGCATCCGCGACCTCGCCACGGCGGTTCAGCTTCCTTGCGCCAATGCGACCACGAATCCTTCCGGTTCGAGAGGCCCAACGCATGACAGGAGGCGACGGCGCGTCCCTCGCAGTGGGGCGGCTCTCTTCCACCTTTCGCCTCGAACAGGGCCGACTGGGCCCATAGAAACGCTTAAAGCCTTGCAAAGCAAGGCTTTAGACAGCACCCCCTAGGGGAGTCGAACCCCTGTTCTCGGACTGAGAATCCGCGGAACATGGTGTGAAGAAGTCCCTATCAGGCGACTTAGACACATCGTCTAATGGCAACGGTTAACCGGATTGAAACGCCGGGTGTGGGTATATTGACCGGCGACCAAGGCCCAGTTATCGTAAATCCGGGGGCAGGTTCTGACAGAGGCAGAAAGGGGGCTCTCGATGAATGAAGTGGCCGGTGTGCTGGTCCTTGGTGTGCTCTGGTGCGGACTGGCTGGGGCCGTTGTCGGATCACAGAAGCGAGCGGGCCTGATGGGGGCTCTCTGGGGTGTCGTCTTCGGACCGCTCGGGGTCGTCGTGGCCTTGTCGCTCGACGAACGGCCGAAGTGCCCGCGATGCGGCGGGCGGCTGAATGGGGAACCGGAGATTTGCCAACATTGCCATTCGCCCTTGACGTGGGTTCCGTCTCCCTTTGTTCGTAAGCCAGTTGTCCAAGAACCGCGGAAGGCAGAACAACCGGTCCAACACGACCGCGAGATTGCCGAAGACGCCGAGAAGGAGCTGCCTCCTCTGCTGGTGTTGGGGCTCGGGGATACGGAAGAGACCGAGGAGGCGGCCGCAACGCTGATCGGCCCACCCGAGGCACCAAGAGCAGCGATCCGAACGTGGACCGACACCACGGGAAAGCGAATTGATGCAGAGTTTGTCGGCGTTGCAGCGGGCAAAGTGAGGCTCAAAAGGGCTGACGGCTCAACAGGCACCTTTCCGCTGGATCGACTGAGCACCGAGGACCAAGCGTGGGTCAAAACCCAGGCATTGCGGTGAAGTCGGATGCATTACACGTTACAACACCTGGGAGTTGTCTCGAATGTCGCAAGAAACACACGATCTGATTAGGATGCTTGCCAAGTGGTTTCTGCCTGAGGATGCGTCCGTGAAGTCTATGGCAGATTTCGTCAAGCGAGCTCTCGTATGCACTCCATTCAATGGAGCCTACGGAGCGATCGCCGGATAGGTAATCTGCGTGAACGGTAGTCCACCCAAAGGGATACTGATTCTGTAGTGTTTCAGCCCAAATGGCACAGCGGCTAAGGTAGGTGACGGCCTCCTC
>CAZLDQ010000184.1:0-11585 GCA_964558295.1 uncultured Planctomycetaceae bacterium
GTTGGGAGCCCTGAGCTGTTCCGGCTGCAGCAGTTCCTCGTCCACGCCGCCGGACCAAGCGGCTGCGCAGATACCTCCTGCCCCGCCGGCCGCCCCGCCGCCCCCACCAAAACTCACGGTGAAGCTGGGCGAACTGAAGCCCATTACCCTGGAGCCTGCTGGGACGGCGACGGTCGCGATCAACGTCGAACGTAACACCAAGACGGGACCGATCAAGGTGGAAGCCGCTGGCGCGCCGGACGGTCTCACCATCGCACCGCTGGAGATTCCCGCCGACAAATCGGCCGGTGAATTGACAGTTGCGGCCTCCGAGAAGTTGGGCGACGACGAACTGAAGGCCACCCTGACGGTTAAGATCACGTTGGGAACCGATGTGGCCGAGCGTCCCTTGGAAGTCACGGTCCACAAGGTCAATCGTCCCGCCTTCCTGCCCGTGGCCGACGTACTCCTCGTGCCGGGAAAGGCCGTGGCCGTCGATGTGAAACTGGAACGCAACGGCTACCAAGGTCCGCTGAAGCTGACCGTTACCGGTTTGCCGGCACAGATCACCGCCCAGGTGGCCGAAATCGCCGCCGACAAAAACGCGGCGAAACTGACGCTCACCGCGGCAGGCAGTGCGCCCGACGGCCGCCATACGGCTCGGCTCGCAGCCACCGTCTATGGCCGGCCCGTAACCGTGGAGATTCCCGTCACCGTCGATGCAACCCCCTTCCGCGTGCGTGCGTTCAAAGCGGTACGGCTTTCCCCAGGGGAGAAGATTCGCGTTGAACTGCCGATCGAACGCCGCAGCTACCAAGGCCCCGTGCGCATGGAAGTCTCCGGCCTGCCCGAGGGCGTGACAATCGCTCCGGTCACCGTCGCTGCCGGCAAGAACATGGCCACGCTTGAAGTGGTTGCCGCGGCCGACGCCGCAACCGGCGTGCGCACCGCGGAGGTCGTCGCCAAGGGAGGCGATCTGACCCGCAAGGACGTAATGGTCGTACGCGTGTTGCGAGGCGATAGTTTCCTCCCGGAGGAACTCGTGGCCGATCCGCAGTTGGGACCGTTGCTGCGGCGTGGATCGTTCGGTGGACGCCTGACGACTAAGAGCAAGCAGGCCCTGCTCAATGCGTTCGGTGGCACGCCGGAATCGGAAGAGGCCGTGCTCCGCGGGTTGCGTTGGTTGGCCGCCCATCAACAGCAAGACGGTAGTTGGCCGCTCAATGCCTATGACAAGGACATTCCCGACTGCGACTGCCGCAAGCCGGCAGCAGCCGATGGGGCGAAAGCCGATGCCAAGGATGCGGCGAAAGACCCGGAAAAAGACGTTCTCAAGAGCGACACCTGCGGCACGGCCTTCGCGCTATTGCCGTTCCTCGGTGCGGGGATCGGACCTCGTCGTTCGCCCGAAGAACCGGCCGAGCTGAAAGAGTATGAGGAGGTCGTCAAGCGGGGCCTCGAATTCCTCGTCCGCCACCAGGCGGTCAGCAAAGAGGCGACCAAAGACGGCGCCCTGGACAGCAACATGTACGCCCATGCCGTGTGCACCATCGCTTTGTGCGAAGCCTATGGCCTGTCGGCCTACGGCGAACGGGGCGATGAACGGCTGCGAGTTCCCGCACAGCGGGCGATCAAGTTCATCGCCAACACGCAACACAAGGAGGGCGGATGGCGTTACAGCCCCAAGCAGGCCGGCGACATGTCGGCCACCGGCTGGATGTTCCTCGCCATCCGCAGCGGTCAGTTGGCCGGTATCGCTTTCGAACGCACCCCGATGGTTCGCGCAGAGCGATTCGTCAATTCCTGTGCGGCAGGTCCAGAAGACGCGAAGCTCTCCCGTTATGCCTATCTGCCCGGCGGCGAGGCCAAGCTCTCGCTCTCCGCGGCTGGCCTGTTGACCCGCCAGTACCTGGGCTGGAAGAAGGACACCCCCGACCTGGCGGCCGGCTGCAAGTATCTCATGGAAAACTTGCCTCCCGAATCAGGCACAAGCCTCGGCGCGATCTACTATTACTACTACGCCACCCAAGTCCTGCATCACATGGAAGGCCCGGAGTTTGACCTCTGGAACCAACGGATGCGCGAGCATGTCCTCCGCACCCAAGAGAAAGAGGGGCACCGGGCCGGCAGTTGGAGTCCCGTTGGAGTTGATTGGGGGAGCAAAGGCGGACGGCTCTACGCCACCTCGCTGGCCCTCATGACGCTTGAGGTCTACTACCGCCACTTGCCCTTGTATCGCAAGCTCCTCCGCACTAGCGGTGCTAGCGAGGACGACACGCCCCTCTAGCCCCCGCCGTTGGACACCTGGGCGAGCGTTCTTCCACCTTCAACTGGTCTTCAGATCCTTGAGCTTGGTCAAGGCGTGTTGATCGTTCGCTGTATGGAACACCAGCAAGCTCTTGTCTTGCTCGTCTAACGCCGCCGCATAGAGGTGATGAATATCGATGTCTTCCTTGGCCAGCACTTCGGTCACGCGCCGCAGCATGCCGGGCTTATGGGGCAAGTCCATCAGCAGCACGCTCTCTTCATGCGGCGAATAGTGAGCAGCTGTCAATGCGTCTTTGGCCCGCAGGTTGTCGTTGGTCACCACACGAATCACACTGTCCTCGCCTTGGACCACGCCATTGACCGCCAGGATGTCTACGCCCTTTTCGGCGAGCAGTTTGGAGATCTCAAAGAGCAAGCCGATATTGTTGCGGATTTTCAGAACGATCTCTTTGCCCTGTCTGACTTCCAACATATGCCACGCTCCTTTCTCAGACTTCCATAAGAATGCACAGGGAGGTATCAGGCAGCGTCTCGACCGCGGGAGAAAGCCACGGAATTATATGGTCCTGGAAGTGGGGGGCGGGAAACCGGCCTTCAGGCATCCCGGCTGTCTGTCGCTGAAAGGTGGCCGAAGAATAACTTCCGCGTTAAAGCGACAAATGGAGCGGACTTTGCCGCCGGACGGTCCTTGGTTGCCATCCCAAACCATGGTAGACTAGGACACATCAAGTCTCCCGCAAAACACCTGCCTCACCCAATCCGCAACTGAGGAGTCCTCCCATGAAGATGAACCCTGTGTGTTGGTTGTTGATCGTTCTGGCGATTCCCTCGCTGGCCTTTGCGGAACAAGGCGATGCCAACCCAGCAAAGCCCGCTGCCGACCGCTACATTCCCGAGCCCCAGCCCGTTCACACCGAAGTGCTCATCGGCGCCCATCACTGCCCGCTCTGGGATGCCGACAAGCCGCACCTCTGGAATCAGGTCGTCAAACATCCCGAACGAACCCCGGCCTTGGGATTCTATTCTCAAGAAAACCCGGAAATCTCCGACTGGGAGACGAAATGGGCCGTCGAGCATGGCATCTCGTTCTTCGTCTACTGCTGGTATCGCAACGGCCAGGGCGGCCCGGTCAAGATGCACTTTGGCAGTGCGATTCACGACGCGCTGTTCAAGTCGCGCTACGTGTCGAAGATGAAGTTCACGATCATGTGGGAAAACCAGAACCGCGGCCGGGCCGGCGTGGCCAACGAAGCCGACCTGATGCAAAATCTGCTCCCCTTCTGGATCGACAACTATTTCCGCCATCCCAGTTATCTGAAAATCGACAACAAGCCCCTGTTGTTCATCTATCGCCCTGAATACCTCGTCCAGGACCTGGGCAGCGAGGCAAATGTTCACAAGGCCTTCGAGCACATGCGCCAGGCTTGCCGTGTGGCCGGTTTTGACGGCCTCTATCTGCTCGGCGAATACCGCGGCCTCGACCCCAAACACCTGGAATTGATGAAACGGCTCGGCCTGGATTACACGTTTGCCTACTGCTGGCCCATTCTGAACAATCCCACGCCACAACAAGCGATTGCCGCACAGTTGAACTCGATTATCAAAACCCGCGACCTGAAGATCCTTCCGGAGGTCGTCACCGTCTCGCAAGGCTGGAGCGGTTGGCACGACGAAGGGACCATCTGGAAGATCCCGCCCGCCGAGTACAAGGAACTTCTCACCAAGGCCAAGGCGCTGCTCCGCACCTTCCCCGCCTCCGAGTTGGGAAGCAAGCTGTTGCTGCTGGACAACTGGAACGAATGGAGCGAGGGGCATTATCTCGCGCCGCACCGAGAGTATGGCTTCGGCTATTTGGACGCCGTTCGGGAAGTCTTTTCCGACGCCCCCAAGGAGCATGTCGACCTGCTTCCCGCCGACCTGGGCCTGGGCCCCTACGACCAAGCCTACAAAGCCCATCTCAAGGCCGGTTTCAAACCCAACGCCACCAAGTGACCACCGCTCCGTCGGGAGAAGACGGCCGTAAGATCGGCCTCCACGACGTTACCGATCGGGTTTGCCGCAGGGCTCAGAATGACCGGCCTGCTGGCGACTGAGTCTGCCGGCGAACCGGTCGCGTGAACCGTCGACACTAATCGTGTCGCCTGCCGACACGATTCGCAACGGTGCTTCTCCCCCTGCCATCGCCCATCATGCCCTAGGCTGCCCTGCCGCCACGATAGCCAACGATCAGCGAAGCATTGTGCCCGCCGAAACCGAAACTGTTCGACATGGCTGCGGAGAACTTCTTCTCCCGGGCACAATTGGGCACATAGTCCAGGTCGCAAGCCGGATCGGGCGTGTGATAGTTGATCGTCGGCGGAAGCACTCCCCGCTGAAGGGCCAGGATGCTGATGATCAACTCCACACCGCCGGCCGCTCCGAGCAGGTGGCCGAGTTGACTCTTCGTGCTCGAAACGGCCACCTGGCGGGCATGCTCCTGGAAAACGCTCTTGATCGCCAAGGTCTCCGCCTGATCGCCCAGCGGCGTGCTCGTCCCGTGCGCGTTGATGTAGCCGATGTCCTCGGGATTCAACCGAGCGTCGCGCAACGCAAGCTGCATGGCCAAGGCCGCCCCCACGCCTTCCTTGTGGGGCTGCGTGATATGGTAGCCGTCCGTGCTTGCTCCGCAGCCGAGCAGTTCCGCATAGATCCGCGCGCCGCGCCGCCTGGCATGTTCCAGCTCTTCCAGCACGAGAATCCCAGCCCCTTCGGCCATTACAAACCCATCCCGTTCGGCGTCAAACGGCCGACTCGCCGTGGCAGGGTCGTCGTTCCGTTGGGAAAGGGCCCCCATCGAAGCAAAACCGCTGATCGCCAGCGGCGTGACCGTCGCTTCCGACCCGCCGGTAATCATCACGTCGGCATCGTCATATTGAATCGTCCGGAAGGCGTCGGCAATCGCATCCGAGGAACTCGCACAGGCCGTGACGATCGCTCGGCTCGGCCCATGCAACCCATACTCAATGGCCACATGTCCGCTGGCCACGTTCGCCAGCATCTTGGGCACCGTAAACGGCGAGACCTTCGAGGGGCCCTTTTCCAGCAACCGCTGATGCTGGGCTTCCAGCTCTTCGAGCCCTCCCATCGCCGATCCGATCATTACGCCGCAACGCACCGGGTCTTCTCGCGAAAAATCGATCCCCGCATCGCGCACCGCATCCGTCGTACCCACCAGGGCAAATTGCGTGAATCGGTCCAGCCGTTTCGCATCCTTGGGTGAGAGATACCCCTCGGCCGACCAGTTACGAATCACCCCGCCAAACCGCACGGGCAGCGAGGTCGTATCCACCCGGTCCAAAAAATCGACCCCGCTCTCCCCCTGGCAGAGCCGGTCGAACAGCTCTCCCAATTGGCGTCCCAGCGACGTGACCACTCCCATTCCTGTTACCACGACCCGACGTTTCATCGTTGCCTCTTGATTTCCCTAATGGGGACTACCTTCCATAGGTGGTGGGGCGAGCAAGTGCTTGCACGGATCGGGCGTCGATCACATGAGAAAACGGCAAAGCTCCTCTGCCCAAACTCCGCCATATCGTAGCAGAATACGCGGATGGTGCAACCTGGGGGTGGCCAGTTCTTTGCCTCGTAATCGGGGCAGTCGATTGCTAGATTCAAGTACGCAGTACACAGTAGGCAGTACACAGTACGCAGTGGGCGGTGGGCAGTACGCGGGAAGCAGTGATTCTTGGGGAAGGAGGGCTGATGATGGGGAAACAGAAGGCCGTAGAGGTGCGGTGGGCAGCAACCGCGCGCCGATCAAACGTTCCCAGCGTCAAAATGCCGCAGCAACCTGCTGCCAGCCGGACTGCCGCCCCCCCACAGAAAATTTCCCTCGGAAAGGAAACACGCCGGTTGACGAACAAGCTGGCAACGCAGGTCCAGAGGCTTGTCGTGCGTAGCGACAGGGCTTGCCCCGTGATCCCCTTATTTCTTGCCGGGCAAGAGTTGCAGCAGTTTGCTGATGCCGGAAGTCTTCTTGGCCAACGTCTCGGCGGCTGCCTTCGGATCGCCCGACAGCGCGTCGGCCAGGGCCAAGATCGAGTGGGTCACCGAGGCCTTGGGGGCCTGTTCGATCAACGGCACGCCGTTGTTGCGTGCATCGACCATCGCCCGGTAGTCGTTGGGAACCTGCCAGAAGATCTCCCGACCGATCGTCTCTTGGGCCTTTTTCAGCGTGATGTGCCCGGCGTCCAGACCGACGCGGTTGACAACGATCTTCACCTTCTGATCCAACCCGTTCAACTCGCTAAACGACATCATCAACCGGACCACATTGCGCAGGCAAGGGAGATCCAATTGCGTCACCATCAACACACTGTTGGCCATCTCCAGGGCGATCATGTCGATCGGACTGTAGCTCTTCGACAGATCGAGGACCAAGTGCGTGAACGTGGCCTTCAGCAAACCGATCACCCGTTGGAGATCCTCCGGCGTGATCAGGGAAATGTCGGCCAGTTGTACAGGCCGGGGGAGGAGGAAGAGGCCCGAGGAGTGCTTCGTCAGCGACCGCTTCAGCAACGTGAAATCGAGCCGGGTGACGTTCTGGGCGACGTCAACCAGCGTATAGTCGGGGATCGAGTCCAAAAAAACGTCGGCGTCGCCCAGGCAGAGGTCCAGATCGACCAGGGCCACGGAGTTCCGCGTATCCTTGGCCAACGCACAACCAAGGTTCACGGCCAGACTGGTCGTCCCCACGCCGCCGATCGCGCCGGCCACAGCGATCACTTGACTGCCGCGCGGCTTGTTTTCTCCACGACCGAAACGCCGCTCGCTGATCCGGCCCAAAGCGGCCAGAAGGTCTTCGATCCGGACCGGCTGGGGGAGGAATTCTTTGGCCCCCGCACGCATCGCCCGCAGAATCAAATTCGAGTCGTGCGAGGAACTGAGGACCAGCACCGCACACTCGGGAGAACTTTCGCTGAGCCGGGCTACCAGTTCAAGCCCCTTTTCCGGGTCGCGGTCGATGGCAACCACGCCGATATCGGGGTGGGTCTGGGCCACCACGTCAGCAAAGAACTCGTAGCGCGAGCACTCGGCCTCCAGCCAGATCATCTCCATGCCCAACAACATTGCCTTCATCGCTTCGCGCGACGGGTCGTTGGGGTCGACGATCGCCAACCGGAGGACATTGCTCATGGTCGGTTCAACTCACAAGGCTGGGGGGCTACTACTATAGGCTGGGGGCTCAGGATGGTGTCAATACGAAGGGGACACTACCCGTATCCCCACCTCGCATCTTGCTACGCTAGTATTGCTCATTTAACGGACGACGTCATATCCAATCGGCCCTTTGAAGCTCGGAAGGGCTTGCTTCGAAGGGTGACTGGACGTGCTAGACCGATTTTGCCGGTGGAAGGAGTTTTGCACAGACGCCCGGGCGGCCGTTACAGGAACTGGACGCTGGGCCGCAGGGCCTGGTGCGGCGGTTGGCGGCAACGGCGCCGGCGAAGGGGACGCCCCACCCGGTGCTGGCCCTGGGGTTCCCGCTGTCGGACAGCAGTTGGGCACTTCAATATAGCCCCGCATGAACAGTTCCCAATCGTTGGGGCTGGTCGTCTCCATGCCCGGCCCGCACAGCGGCACTTCTTCCGGGTCCATTGGGTCCACCAGTTCCGGCGTGACGAGAATCAGCAATTCCACTTCATTCGTCTGCTCCTCGACCCGGCGGAACAGCGCGCCGATGTAGGGCAACTCGCCCACCCAGGGGAGCCCTTTGCGCTCGGCATCCGTTCGGTTCTGAATCAAGCCGGCAATTGCCAACGTCTGTCCGGCCGCCAACTCTACCCCCGTGTCAGCTCGCCGCAAGCGGAAGGCGGGAGCCGTGTCGGTGCTGCGGCTCTCGTCGACCTCGCTCACCTCCGGGCGAACCTCGAGTCGGATCTTACCATTGCCCAACACGATTGGCACAAAATCGATTTGCGTGCCGTAGTCACGATATTCCGTATTGGCCGGAATGCCCAAACCGCCGCCGGTGACCACCGGGATCGAGCCGCCAGAGAGGAACTGCGCCGGCCGGCCGCTGACGGTAACCAACGTCGGTTCGGAGAGGATCTTCATCAGGTTGTCGCGGCGCATCATCTCCATCACCGCGAAGAACGTGCTGCTCCCGTCAACCACACCGAACTGGAGATTCGACTTGGTGTTGATGGGAAGTTCTCCTTCGTCGGGCACCCCGATCAGGCTGCTGACTCCCGAACGGACCAGCGAGTTCATGTTGCCGTTGGAGATTTGGGCAAAATCAATCCCCATTGCCCGCAACTTGGTCCGCGAGACTTCCATCACCTTCAAGTGCAAGAGGACCTGCTGCACACCGCCGACTTTCATGTGGGGGATCACTTTCGGATAGTATTCCTCGGCGATCTTCACGATGCTGCTGACCTGGTCAGCCTCGGGCACATAGCCCGAAATCAGCACGCCGTTGGCCACCGGCCGGATGCGCAGGGCTGCATCGGGAAACTCCGACTGGAGAACCATCGACAGTTCCTGGGCATCGCCGAATACGATCACGTCAATCGTGTAGATCCGCTGATTCTCATCCCACAGATTGACCTGGGTCACGCCCGCCTTCTTGGCAAACATCTGGATCTGGTTGGGCGCCAACGGCGTCAACTCCACGACCTCTGGATTATTGACCTGGGCCTGAGGGATCTTCAGATCCAAAGTGAGGATGCGGCTCGTGTTGACGGTCATCTCCTGCCGCTCATTGGCCTCCGTTACCTTATGAAGCAAGGCCGGCTGCGGAGATGCCCCCTCGGCTCCCCTCGATGCGGTGACCGACGGCGTTCCGGGCGGAGCCGCCCAGACCGGACTCAAGGTCATCGCCACGATCAGAGAATACGACAGGGGAAGAATCCCCCGGAACGTTTGCCTCATCATCCTTGAACTTCCTTGCCTTGTGCAGAATTCTGCGACATGCATCTCCGTGCACTCATCCGTCCGTGCCGACCTCGACCGACCAGGTCGACTAGACTAGTAATCGTTGTCGTGTGCGGGCTGTTGTTCGTCCTGGGGGTGGGGCGTCGGTGCGGGCTGCGCTGCTTGCGAAGACTGGGCCGACGGCAATGCGTTCCCCGGCCGACTTTCTGGCACCGAGGAACTGGCCTTCCAATGTGGGGGCGTCGTGGCTGCACCACCTGCACCGGGCCGCTCACTGACCTGCAACACCACGTCGTTGACTTGACTGGCCGTGATGACCCGCATCGTCCAGTTGTTCGGTTCCCGTGGACCTTCCACGACGGTTGACAACTCGGTCTGCTTCGACTTGAGGAAGTTGACAAAGTCGTCAGCCTTGTCGGGTTTGGCGATTGGCTGCGACGGCGTCACCGGATCATCCTTGCTGCGATCCGCGCCATCCGCACTGCCAAACAGATCCTCCGGCACGGCCCCATCCGAGTTGACCTGGGTATCGTCCTCATAACTCCGCATGATCATCCGGATCTTGCCCATTTCCGCCGCCAAGGTGACTTTTTCCGCCTGGGGTGGGGTGACCAGCAGGGAAATCGTCTTGGCCGCGATCTTCTTCTCAGCCCCTGTGCTATCCATGTCGTAGACGTCGTTAACGGCAAAGACCTTGATGTCCTCAAGAATCGTCTGCGTCTTCGTCGCGTCAATTCCCTTGCCCGGATTACGCTGCACGTGCACCAGCACATCGACCCGGTCGCCGGGCCGAATCATGCTGCTTGACGCACTCACGTCGTCGACCTTTACCGCCACCACCCGATACCCCTTGGGAATCTGGGCGGTGGCCCCTTGGTTCACCCCCTTGGGTAGAAGTTGGTTCTCCAGGAGCGGGGCCCCTTTGTAGATCTTCGTCTTCGGTCGGCGATTCTCGACATCTTCCAGCTTGGTCAATGCCCCGGGCGGGACTTTGTCCTTGGGCCACTGTTCGAGCTTGATCAACTGGGGCGTAATCGGATCGCCCGTCGGGATATCCTCGAGAGCTACGAAAATCGTAGTGGCATCGGCCGTTAGGGTCTGGGAAACAGGCTTACCCCGGTTGGCCATTACCTGGGTAATGCCAATCGACGCTACCAGCCCGCATCCCAGGGCCAGCATAAGAAGCATAAGCGATTTCGCTCGCATGAAAGTCCCCCACGCTCTCCCGGAGTCTGACGCCAGCCCGCCGATCCAAATCCGCGGACCTTCGCCCACGCCGGAAGGTCTCTCTAGTTGACCGTTTCCCGCCGCATCACGGTGGAAGCGACCAAGGTGTTTCCGCCTAAAAACATTGGCGACGGAAGCCAGCTAACTTGATTAAAAGCCACAGAGACGGTAACCGTGACAGGTTCGCCATAACCAGCAGAACTAGGCGGATCCGGGGTGACCGTTACAGTCGCACCACTCACTGCCGAGTTCCGAAGGTACTCTTCCACGGCACTGGTGACCTCGCTGGTCGTGCTTCCGTCGAGGACCGCAATCCGCGCTCCTTCCCGCGAGCCGTTGGTGATTACCTGCTGAACCATGATCATGCGCCCGAATTCGATCATCCCCAATATGAGGAGGAAGAACAGGGGCGCCACCACGGCGAACTCTACCGCTGCTACGCCTCGCCGATTCTTTCGGCAAAACCGGCAAAGCTTCTCCAGTTTGAAATGTCGGGTTTGTGGCTGGGCTGAGGTGAGCAGCAACTCCGAGTGGGGGTATTGGGCTCCAGGATAGCAGAGATTCATGAATCGCAATCTCATACAAGCATTCCCCACCAAGCAAAGTAGGCGATAGTACCGATAGCGATCGGGATCCCGTAGGGGAGAAGCCGCATGGAGGGCTTTCGCTCCGCGGCGATGGCGGACAACTCGTTCGGATTCCGGATGACAAGGATCTCGGTCAAGATGACCTTGAACTGGTGGATGTGGTGTCTCCACTGACGGTGGTAGGCGACCATCAAGATGGCAATGACAGCACCAACGATCGTCGAGACGATGAAGGCCCAGAAGGTATCTGTGGCTCCCATCCAGGCCCCCACTCCCATCAACAATTTCACATCCCCGGCGCCCATCCCCCCGATAGCGTAGGCTGGCAGGAGCAGGGCGAGTCCCACGACCGTGCCGACCAGACTATGACCGAGCCCTTCCCACCCACCGACTGTCATACAGTAGATCCAGCCGCTGAGAACCATGGGAAAGGTTAGCCAATTGGGGACTTTGAGCTTGTAGCCATCGATAATGGCTGCGACGACCAAGACGACGGTTACCAGCCAGACATGCCAGTTTTCCGCCAAAGCGTGTGCGAAATGACTCATCATGAAGACGCTCTCCATCGGTTGACATCGATTGGGGTTAGGGGCAGGTTGAGGGTTTGGG
>CAZLDQ010000185.1:0-11480 GCA_964558295.1 uncultured Planctomycetaceae bacterium
CGTCCTGTTTTACTTATTCTGCCCAGTCGCGCAACATCATTTCAGCCGCACCCGTGCGCTGATATTTGGAGGCGCTAAACGCCGGTGGGAACAGCAATTCCCGTAGGTGTCTCGTTTAGTAGAACCAGGGGGGCGACAAGCAAGGAAAGCACACCCCCCACCGTACGCCCCGACTTCGCCACATCATGGCGATCCGCCGTCCTGGCCCTCCGCGTCTAGAATCACGCAACCCGCGCAGAGGAGCGTTTTCGCCGTGACTTCCCACCGACAACTCACCACTGGAGGATGGACCGATGCCACAGACATTTCTCGTCAGGTTCGTGTCACTGCCCCTTTTTGGCCTCCTCGTATCAAGTCTTGTCGCTCAGGAAGCCCCCCCGCCACCGGCTCTACCGCAAGCATCCCCCCAAATCATCGCCAACCCCAAAACTGAAGCCAAAACCGAAGGCAAAGCCGACTCCAAGGGCGAGCCCAAACAATCGCCGGCGCCCATTCTGCTTCCGCAGATGCTTGTAGTCGGCAAAATCGACGCTCTGTGTACCGCGGATCAGTTCCTTGTCAGGATTCGACCAATCGGTCCCCAGTTCGCCGGCACGCCCCCGTGCCCGCCTTGGCTCGTTGTTGACTCCAAGCTTACCCCGCAAGCCTCCGCTCTTCTGCTGAAGGCCGCCGAGAAATCGTGGACTGTAGCCGTCTACTTCGATCCCACCTGGACTGTGACTTCCGTTTGCGTGCGGTTCTTCCCGGCGGACGACTGAGGAACGAGCAAAAAATACGCCGGGATTGCTTCTCATCACAACGCCTCCCCTACGGGGACTTCATCAAGAAGTTCGATTCGCTACGCGGTCATTTTGACGGCGTCGTCTATTGCCCCAGTTGCAGCGACTCAGTCCCGTTCCGGCTGGCGACCGACTTATTAGAGAGACCAGTTCACCGACTCGGAAACGAAACTGGAGTATTTCAGTCCCGAAGGTTTCGCAACGGTTCGGCCGGCAGGGGACGTCGTTTCTGGAGGTCTTCGATGATCTTCAGAGCTCGCTCATCAGGATGAAATGGCTTGATGAGCGCCTGCGTAATATCCACTGTCTCGGCAGGGGGAGTCTGGTAGACGACGTCCCACTTGGAAACGATTAGATCGACCCCCGTCTCCCGGGCAATCGCAGGAAGCTGATCCTTGATCTCTTCGAGGATATTGGCCACCGAGGCGGTACCAAAACCCTGGAGGTGTAGTTCGGTCTGCTTGGCTTGAGCTTCTGCTTCGAGGCGTTGGACCGTTTCCTGATCGGCGGCCGCCTCGGCCCGCTTCTTCTGGACCATGAGCCCTTTGAGATACTGGTTGAACCCCTCGGTTCTCACGTAAACCACGGCCACCGCGCGCGAATCAAACACTCCAACGCGCAACTTGGCTGGCTCCGCTTTTCCTTCCGCCTGTTGGGCGTGTGCCGCAGAACAAACGCCACTAAATCCGACGAGGATCGCCATCACCCCCGACAACATGGCCGTTCGCACGCTCCCCCTTCCTTTCTTCGAAGTACCAGGAATTTCACTGCAGAAACCACTTTTCGACAGAAGCCTGGGCGATGTGCCGGCCGGCCTATAACGCCTCCAACGCCGAAATTGACAAATTCTTCAAGCCCCCTCCTTTCGGCGTACCATCGATACTATCCCGCGTGTGACTTGCGAGGCGGATTGGCCCCCCACGCGTTTCGGTAGGCGACACCCATCGCTCCAGAATGAATACATGTCTTTTTTTATCGCGACTTCTCTGTTTGTGGCGTTTTGTCGCGTTTTGCTTGACATTTCAGCCACGATCGTGTTATGCTCAATCCAGACTTCGATACAAGTTACCGTTGTGATGCGATACATGTCTATTTCTCATCCCTTCCCACACAAGTTTGTGCTGAGGTCGCCCCTGCCCAAATATCGGGCGACCGAAGCCCTCTGCCAGCAGTTGATCGACCACCTGCAAACCGCTGGATTCTCTCCCGGCGATCCGTTCCTCTCCGATCGTCAGGTAATGGAAGCCGCCGGCCGCAGTCGCTCAGCAGTGCGCCGGGCCCTGGACCGGCTCCAGCAAGAAGGCTGGATCGAACGTCGCGGAGGGCATGGTACGTTTGTCGGGCCGCGGGTACTGATGCCGACGGTCAATCCTCCTTCCTCCTCGTCAGAGCGGCGGCTGGTCCGCTTGGCCGTGGTCATCGCCGCCCTCGGCCAATTGCGCCACGACTGGCACACTTCGCTCGTACTCAGCGGGATTGACGAAGCCTCGTTGACCGCAGGGATCACCCTGGAGTTGCTCGGCGACCATCACGCCAATCCGGGTGTCCTGGCCCGCCGGCTGCTGCAGAGCCGTCCGGATGTGTTCGTCTGTCTCGGGCCGCCGTTGGCCCATGTCACTGTGATCGGCGAGGCTGGCCGCTTGGGAATCCCCTGCGTGTTGGCCGCGGTTCGTGTGCCCGAAATTGCTCTGCCCAACATATATGAAGACAGCATCGCCGCCAGCCGATTGGCTGTGCGTCACCTGATCGAAAAAGGACATCGGCGAATCGGTTTTGTTCAAGTAACCAGCACCGGTTGGTGGACGTTTGATCGGCGCGAAGGATACTTGCGTGAACTGGAGGCCAACGGGATCGAGCCCGACGAAGGGATGGTGCTCTGGCTTCCTCCGGAGCCAACGCCCGAGGGATTCGAGAGACTAAGGGCTTACCTCTCGCGGCGCAAGCCTACGGCGGTTCTGTTCGGCTGTTGCTGGGCCGCGGCCTATATGCAGCGCATGACCAACGCCGGACAGCTTCGCGTGCCGGAGGACCTTTCCGTCGTGGTCTTTGACCAGCATCCCGAGGTCGTTAACTGGCTCGGCGGCGTCCGTCCCACAACCATGGAATTGCCCGCACGTCCGATGGGGCGTCTCCTGGCGACCATGGCCCGCCAGCTTGCCGAAGGCCGAGAGGTGCCCCGGGAATCGGCGATCCCTTGCCTCTTGACCGAAGGAGACTCCACCCGCATTTGCGACACCTGACAGCAGACTCGCTCCACACCCCAGCATTCCTCCAGACCCTGTAAGGAGTTGGCAATGAACGTTCCATCAACAAGCCCCAACAATCCGCCGGCCCCCCCGACTTCCACCCGGCGACAGTTTCTCAAACGCAGCTCGACGGCCCTGGTCGCAGCGGCCCTCGCTTCCCGGACAACCATGGCCGTTGCCAGTGAAACGAAGAAGATTCGTATTGGAGTGGTTGGCGGCCGAATGGGGGCGACCTTGCCCTGGCACCAGCACCCCAACTGTATCGTCCAGGCGGTGGCCGACCTGCGTGAAGGTCCCCGCAACAATCTGGTCAAGCAGTTTTCACCGAAGACCGTTTATCGAAGCCTGGAAGAACTGGTCCGTGACAAGAACGTCGACGCCGTGGCCGTGTTCACTGATGCCCCGTTGCACGTCCAGCACACCGAGTTGGCCATGCGGCATGGTAAACACGTAATCTCGGCCGTGCCGGCCTGCTTCGGCACGCTCGATGAAGCCGAGTGGCTCCTCGATACCGTCAAGAAGTACGGATTGACCTACATGCTGGCCGAAACGAGCTATTACCAACAGGCCACGATTTCCGCCCGCAAGTTCTTCGAGGAAGGAGCCTTTGGCGACCTCTTCTATTGCGAGTCGCACTACGATCACCCGGGCGTGGACGGCATGGGGATCTGTGACGGGCGTCGCACATGGCGCTACGGCGTGGCCCCGATGCATTATCCGACCCACTGCACTTCCCATCTGGTCAGCGTGACCGGCGAGCGGCTCGTGGAAGTAGCCTGCCACGGCTGGGGCGACAACGACGCCACGCTCAAGGACAATTTCTACAACAACCCCTTCTGGGCCGAGACCGCCATGTTCAAGACCAACCGAGGCCACGGGTTCCGCGTGCGAGTCGCTTGGCGTGGCGCCGTGCGCGGTTGCGAACGTGCCGAGTGGATCGGCAGCCAAATGAGCTTCTACATGGGCCACCCCAACGGCATCGGTCCGGTCATTGTCCGCGCCGGCAAACAGATGGGCAAAGACAGTGCGGGATTCCCCGTGGCTCTGCCGGGCTTCGAGCAGTATAAGCAGGTCGAGTGGTTCAAGACCGACATGCTCCCCGAGTCGATGCGTCACTCCAGCGGCCACGAGGGCTCCCATGCCTTTCTGGCCAACGAGTTCATCAACGCCTTGGTCCAGCAGCGTCGGCCGGCGATCGATGTCTACGAGGGCCTAGCCTACACCGTACCGGGAATTGTTGCCCATCAGTCGGCCTTGCGCGGCGGCGAGCTCCTGAAGATTCCGCAGTTCGATCCCCCTAGCCGACTGGGCTGAGCAAGCCAATGGTGGCTCCGGCATTCCGACAGAACAGCACCCGGACGCCGTTTGGAGCCGCCCCAACGGACACCAGAAGAGGCTCGTGATTCTGACATTGTCGTTTGTTCGTTGTTCCCCAAGCGTCGCTTCGGAGACGACGGACTGTCCCTCAGGTTCGAAGCTTAAGGAGCCCGTCATGAAAACTCAATCATGTTGCAGTACTAAATGCTATGGTTTTACGCTCGTCGAGCTTCTGGTGGTCATCGCCATCATTGGAATCCTGATCGCTTTGTTGCTGCCGGCCGTTCAGGCCGCACGCGAAGCGGCCCGCCGTTCCCAGTGCACCAACAATCTCAAACAGATCAGCCTGGGACTGCACAACTACCATGACAAGTTCAACACCCTCCCGGTCGGCGCCTACGGATCCTCCTGGGGAACCTGGCAGGTCGCGGTCCTCCCTTATGTTGAGCAACAACAACTCTATGCACTATACGACCAAGGCGGAAAGTACGATCCCAGCCGTCGCTACTTCAGTGCCACCAACGCACAGGTCTGCATCAAACGGCTTAGTACGTTTTCTTGCCCCAGTGATCAGGCACAAACGACGACGGCTGCAGGCTATGCCATGACACACCACAACTACGCCGCCAACTTCGGCAACACCGGCTTCTTCTCCCAAACCGACGGTCCCGCGCAGTCGGCCGACGGAGTAACCTTCGGTGGTGCTCCGTTCACGATGATGGGCTCCGCGAGCATTGCCCCGCGATGCTACGGTTTTCGCGACATCACCGACGGCCTGAGCAACACCCTCATGCTGGGCGAGGTGATCCAAGGAAAAAGTGCGAGCACCACGCTCCTCGACCTGCGAGGGTTCACTTGGTGGGGGCCGGGCTCCGGCTTTGAAACGTTCCTCCCACCCAACGCCAACCTTCCCGACATCATGGTCGAAGACAACTATTGTCAACAGGGCGCGCCCAATCCACCGTGCGACCCCGTAAAATTCAGTTCTCCCAACCGCCCGGCAACGATGGCCGCACGCAGCCGCCATCCGGGAGGAGTCAACGTGGCCCTTTGCGACGCCTCAGTGCGGTTCATCTCCCAGACAATCCCCATCCAGACTTGGCGTGCGCTGGGCACAAGCCAAGGCGGCGAGGTCATCGGCGAATTCTGATCAAACGACTGGAATCCATCATCTCCTCGACAACAAGTGTCTTACCGGAATCCTCTACGATGTCGCCACGTATTCTCCAATTGACCGGAATGCTCATGCTGCTACCGCTCTGCAGCGCATGCAGTCAGAGCAATCCCCTCAACCTTCAAGCGGTCTCGGGCACCGTGACACTCGATGCCAAACCGCTCGACAATGGCACGATCCAGTTCGTGCCCGCGGAAACCACCAATGGCCTCCTCAGCGGGGCCCTGATCGTTCATGGCGCATTCTACATCCCCTCTGAAAAGGGAATCCCGCCAGGAAAATACACCGTACGGATCACTTCGGTCGCTCCGAGTGCCAACGTTTCCTCAGGGCCCCCTGGAAGTGAATCGACCAAGCCAGCCCAGGAACGAATCCCGCCTAAATATAACGCCCAGAGTCAACTTACCGCCACGGTTACCGCCGGCAGTGCGAACACGTTCAGCTTCGATTTGACTACCCGTTAGCCTCCTGGGTTTTGTCAGAGCACTGCCCGAGCCGGCCGTCGCCCCGAACCCACCGTGAAAGCCTTCTAGGAGAATCTCTCATGAAGACACGAATCGCTTCAACACTTGCCATCCTGCTCGTTGTTTTCCTCTGTAGCAACATGGCCCAGGCGGAGAACGACCTGCTTCTCCATCTGCCATTCGACGAGCTTTCCGCCGATGGAACCACCACGCCCGACGCCTCTGGCCACGGCCACCACGTGAAGCTTCACGGCCAGACGCTTGTCGACGGCGTCGCGGGCAAGGCCCTCCACTTCGACGGTTTTCCGGGGCAGATGGTCGAGTTGGGCAACCTGAAATGTCGGGCTCCGGCCACAGTTGTCATCTGGTTTAAGACCCGTGACTTGGTCAACGATCGCCGTCTCCTCTCCCAAGCCGAGGGTCCCGCAACCCAAACGGGTATGTTGCGGCTCATGGGACAGGTCGAGGTGGGGGGCCTCGATTGGGTCGGCCTCGTCACTCACGGACTTCGCCACAACACTTGGACTCACTTGGCCGTGGTTTTCAGCGCCGACGGGCGGGCCACCGGGTACCTGAACGGCCAAGCCCAGGAGCCGGTCAAGGCGGGTTTCGACTTCGATGGCGTCTCTGCCACCCTCGGCGGCCGATTCCTCGGTCAGCACGGGGCCGAATTCACCGGCGACTTGGACGATTTCCGCCTCTATGGCCGCGCGCTGTCGGCTGAGGAGATTGGCAATCTCTACCGCCAGCAGGTCCCCAAGTAGCCGTTGCGTCCCCCCCTACCAGATAATGAAGTCACTTTCGTCGTTCCTTGCCACATTGACAGGGACTCGAAAGCGACTATGCTCAGAGACTGACCTATCAGGAGGACTGTTCCCCCCGGATACTCAGCATTTGCAGTCTCGCGAAAGCAGAGAAGCACCATGACATCGCGCCATAGCATCCTCGGACTTCTCGTGCTCAGCTTGGTCTGCATCTTCGCCATAGAAGCGTCGGGCGCCGTGATTTCCGTGTCGCCAACCGCGCCGACGGTTGATCGATTCGACATTGCGCAGCTCAACGGCACTACGGATCCTGGGGGAGATCAAGGTCACATTTGGGCCGACCGGCCAGTGCAGGGACAGATCTTCACCACCTCGACCAACCGCGATGGCTACCTGCTGCATGCCATCACTCTGAAGAACCTCAGTACGACAACCACCGGCGGAGCGTTCACCGTCCGGGTCGGAACTGTCAACGATAACACGTTCTCGCTACCGGCCAAACGGTCCGCAATTCAGGCTACCTGGGAGCTGCCGGCAACGCCACGCTTCGCACGGGCACAACTGTCGCCACCGGGGGCCAACCTTTCCTCAAAGGGCAGTACTTGGTCGTCGATCAAGCCGGCGATCAGATGGTCGTCCCTGACATCGAAGCCCTCGACCAAGTGGACGAGTTCAGCCTGTCATTCTTCATCCGCCCCACGGCCAGCCTTGTGAACTGGTCGGACCTGATGGGCGATTGCGACTCCTCGCCCATCAACGACATCCGTGGCTGGCAACTTGAATCGTTTGCCGATGGACATTTGCTCCTGCGGCTTTGGAACGACGCGCTCAACGATTACACGTCCTTTGCCTCGTCGGCCGGACTGCTGGTCGCTGGCCAGTGGCAGCAAATTGGCATCACCGTCACCGGCGTGAGCCACGAGGGATCGCACAACGTGACCGTGGCTTTCTACAAGGATGGAGAGCTTGTCACCTCGCAGACCCGGACAGGACTCACTTCGAAGTTGGGCAACAGCGCCGAAGGCTTCAAGCTGGGCAACGTCATCTGGGACACAGACACTCTGGCCCAGTACGGCGGCGTGGCCTTCTTTGATACCGCTTTGACGGCCGAGGAAATGGCCGCCTACTACAACTACGTCCTCACACCGGAACCATCGGCCCTACTGCTGACCACACTGGCCCTCGCGGGTCTGGCTTTCTTGAAGGTTCCACGACGATAGTCTCGCACGTGGCCGGCCACATGGAGCAAGCAAGGCAACTTAGAAGGGCTGCGCCGGTTGTCCCTTATCAAACACGGGGGCGGGGGCTTTGGCCTTGTCGGAAAGGTAGACTTTTCCCCGCATGATTCGCTTAGCGGTTCCCAATTCTTCCACCAACCGTGCGAGGATGTCCGCCGGGGTGCTCTTCGCCAGGATCGGTACGACGGTTCCCGTAATGCTGACCGAAATGCTCGCCGTCTCATAAAGGATCGGCTTGGTCTGGACCGTCTCGGAGATTCGCCGAGCGGTTTGCAGACCGGCGGCGGATTCCACCCCGCCGAGAAGGATGGCGATCTGCTGTCCACTGTAGCGGAAAATCGCGTCATTGGGACCGAGGCTTTCACGCATCCGCTCCACGACCGTCCGTAAGACATGCTTTCCGGCCGCAACCCCAAATTGCCGATTGACCTCAAGAAAGCTGTCCAAATCGAAGAGGATCGCACAATTCGCCTGATCACGAAACCGGTTCTGTTCCCACCACTCCTGAAGCGTCAGTTCCAGGCCAATCCGATTCGGCGTCCCGGTCAACAGGTCGATCGTCTGGGCAGTCTCGATCTTTGGCCGCCGCAGATCCTGACGTACGATCGTCAAAAAGGCCTTCATGAGGAAATCACGCAACTGGTGAATCGTACTCAGCAGCGATACGGTTTCTTCCTTAAGCTGCTCAGCCGCCACGGTCGGCTCCTCGGTAGGATCCCACTGGCTCAGATTGCGAACCGTCGCGTCGACCTGGGCCGATTGCTCGACCAAAGCCATGTCGATCTGCTCACCAAGCGGCTTGAGCTTGCCGAGTCCGGCAAACTGCGACTGGAGTTGCGTCGACGTTTTTCCCAAATCGGCAAGATAGGCTTCGCAATTGGCTTGCAGAGCCTGCGATTGCGCGGCAACGGTTTCCGCCGTCGCGGGTACCGTTGTCCGTACGTCCGTATCCACCTGAATCAAATTCGCCTCATTCTTTAACAGATCGGGTTGGAAACCAGCCACCAACTCACGAAGCATCGTTTCGGGCGACTTGGCTTCCGCTTCTGCCTTTTTCGATTCCGATTGTGTCGCCAAGGCCTGGATCAACGCATCGACCGACGCATCATGCGAGAACCGTGCGGGGACGCGCCCAATGAGTATCTCCCAGGCCTCCGTGAGTGTGTGTGGACCACACCCCATCTGGACCGCCAAGGTATAGCCCAGGGCGAGATTCACCGCACCGACAATCAGAGTCAAGATCACCCAACTCATAACAAAATCATGAAAGTCCCGGCACCCCAACAATCGTACCTCGCAAACCGATCCCACCCTTAACAACAGCAAGGGTTTTTAGGGGGGGTACGAACGCACCATTTGTGCCGGATCGACTGATTGTAAGTTCCACGCATCGCACGGCATTGCCCAAACACCACGCCACAACAACCCAGTTTACTGGTCAGCCACCACCCTTTAGTCGGAAGCAACAGACAAACCGAAAAGAAACCGCGAAGGACGCCAAGAACGTAAAGAGACAACGCGAGGGGGATGGCCGCAGGAGCAGACCTCGCTTTCTTGGCGAACTCCGCGTTCTTTGCGGTTCATTCTTCCTCCGAACGTGCTTCTCGTCAGACTTTCACGCAAGACATACACTCCGATCACACAGCAGCGGATAATCTCCAATTGGGTTGAATCAACACCGGGATTTCATGTTCCGGCCAGCCCCGTGGCGTGACTTCCGGCATCCGGCCAGTCTGGAGACTGATCTGAAGAACAGATTGTCTGAAGAAATTCGAATCATGCATGTGCAACGGCGTGGTTTCACGCTCGTCGAGTTGTTGGTGGTGATTGCGATCATCGGAATCCTGATCGCGATCGTGTTGCCCCCCGTGCAGGCCGCATGGGAAGCGGCTCGGCGCGTCCAGTATACCAACCATCTCAAGCAAATCGGTCTCGGCTTTCAGAACTATCACGACCCCTTTGGCGTTGGCAAGTTCATCACGAGATCGAATAGAAGGCTTGCGCGCAAAGCCTGGACTGGCACCTCACGGTCCGACAACAAAGCAGATAAATCGCATGGCGGAGCTCCGGCGGAGACGGTACAGCAAAATCACAGTCCTCATGGGAATGACAGGGAGCATCCCAAGAAATGACCAGATTCCAGTCTGGCGTCTCCGCCCTTCCACCGACAAGCCGCTCCCCACCTCCGGGAACCGCTATCGTTTCCCGTTGCGCGACACGGGCACGTCGATATCCTGCGTGCTGTCCTCTTTGGGCAAATCGACCGATATCTTGTAGCTCGGAAACAACGGCGTACCTCGCGGTAAGTCAGGCGTGGCCACGCCATCCATCCCGGCAACCGAAATGATGTGTGGTCCGCCCACATGTCCGGTTCCTTCGGCCGTGTCAAAATGGCCGTCCTTAATCTTGGCCAAGCCGCTCGGGCCGTTGTTCCCCTTACTCACATCAGGAACGAAGCTCACCGAGCCGGCTGGTACCGGCTTGCCGGCATGAGTGACCGTACCGGAAAGCCGAAAACGTGGCGGGCCGTCCCTACGGCCGCAGCCGGTCAGGACGAGTACAATGCAGACGGCCGCCAACCAACCGCCACACGGAGAACAGCAGGTCTTCAAGCGATTAGGTTTCTGTACCATGAGCCATGGCATCCTTCAGGAAGTTCCATCTGGGTTACGGAATCGAGCCCGCGAGTCGTCTAGTGCTGGCCGGAAATAGGCTCGCCCCCATCGCGGCTTGCCGTGGCCAGGTAAATGGCATGATCGATCGTCTCGGGCACAAACCGTACGGAACCGTCGACCATTGAAAAGTGCGCGCCGCCGGGATGCTCGCTGCCGAAGGCCACACTGTTCCACACATCGTCGTACTCGGAATTGATCGATTCACGAACATTTTTGGCAAACAGGTATAGTGTGCCACGTCCGTCGGCATATTTTCCGCGAATCCAGGCACGGTAGTAGGGCATATCCTTCCAACTGATTTCCCCGAGGATGTAGGTGTTCGAAGTGCCATCAGTGATGTCGCGCATCCGGCTTCCATACTGCCACATGACGCCCTGTGTACACTCGCCCCCAAACTCTTCGCCGGTATTCTTGCAGGTGTACGCCTGATTCGTCGTGGCATTCGTGCCCCAGGGTCCGAGGATGCCGAAGTAATGGGCCGTATAGGTCGGCTTGCCCAACCAGGTTTCGCTGGATAGATCCAAAGAGCCCGGCGCGCTAGGACAGAGAAAGCCGCTGATCCGGTTGACCGCATTGCTCATCTTGCCCGCCACATTGTAACTGCCCCCAGTCCAAACCATTTGCTCGTAGATCGGGTTCTGTTCGACGTAGGGCAGAATCAACGTATACCAACTCAATCCGTTGTCAATCATGCCAGGCAGCGGAAAGATCTGATTCGTGTCGTGATAGTTTTGCAGCGCCAAACCCAGTTGTTTAAGATGGTTGCTGCACTGTGTCCTTTCGGCAGGCGTGCATGAACTGCTTTGAGGGGTATGGTATCGTT
>CAZLDQ010000186.1:0-11472 GCA_964558295.1 uncultured Planctomycetaceae bacterium
CGTCAACCCGCTGCTGCTGGCCGGAACCGCACTGGTAGTGCTGCCGATTGTGCTGCATCTGATCATGCGGCGCAAACCGCGGCACCTGGAGTTCCCTGCGCTCCGGTTCCTGCAGAAGCGGCGAGATACGAACCAGCGGCGTCTGCGTCTGCGACATCTGCTGCTCTTGGCACTGCGTATGGCCCTGATCGTGTTATTGGCCTTGGCCTTGGCCCGGCCAAGCATCAAGACGGCCGGGGCGTTGGGCAGTTCCGAGGCTCCTGTGGCGGCAGTCGTGGTGTTCGATACGTCCAAACGCATGGAATACCGTCACCAGAACCGCACACGTTTGGAAGTGGCCCAAGAGATGGGCGGGCAACTGCTGGCTCGCCTGCCGCATGGCAGCCAGGTCGCCGTGCTCAGCACCCGCTGGGAGCCACCGGCTTTCCAGGTCGACCTGGGCGCGGCCAAACATCGCATGCACCACTTGGAAACCGTGGCCAACACCCAGCCGCTGACCGACGTGCTTGCCGAAGCCGTGCGTCTGGCCAGCGAGAGCGAACTGCCCCGGCGCGAGGTCTATGTCTTCACCGATCTGGCCCGGGCGGCCTGGCCCACCGAACGGGCCCAGCGGCTGCAGAGCCAACTGGCCAAATCGCCCGACGTGGGCGTGTTCCTGGTCGACGTCGGCGTGGAGAAACCGACCAACTCGGCCCTCGGCGAACTGAGACTCTCGGCCGAGGTGCTCACCAATCGCAGTCCCTTGAAGATTGCGACCGAACTGTTCCACACCGGCCCGGCCGGAGACCGCTCCGTCGAGCTTTACCTGCTCGATGCGGCCCGGAAACCGCAAAAGCGCAGCGAACAAACCGTGGCCCCCAACGCCGATCCGTCGCAGTTCGTCGAATTCCAATTAGGCGCGTTGGATCAGGGAACCCACCAGGGCTACGTGGAAATCGTCGGGCAAGACGGGCTGGCCTGCGATGACCGGCGGTTCTTCACCGTCGAGGTGAAACCGGCCTGGAAAATCCTCCTCGTCGCTCCTCCGCCGGCCGACCGCTATGCGGTGTTTTTGGCCGAAGCCCTCGCCCCGGCCGCCTTTCGCCGCAGCGGCCAGGCACGCTACGAGTGCGAGATCGTGGCCCAAGAAAAGCTGGCCCGTCAGCCACTTGACACCTACGCAGCCGTGTGTCTGTTGGATCCCGCACCGATGGATCCGGAAGCCTGGCGCAAACTGGGCGACTTTGCCGCCGCCGGACACGGCGTGGCAATCTTTCTGGGCCGCAACGCCCAGCCGCTGGGCGTATTCAACCATCCGGCTGCCTTGGACCTATTGCCCAGCAAGCTCCTCCGCCAGGTGCGCCGGCCTGACGGTGTCTACCTGGCCCCGAGCGACTTCCAGCAGCCGGTTCTCAAGGCCCTGGGCGACTATGCTGGCTCAATCCCTTGGGACGCATTCCCCGTGTTCCGCTACTGGCAGTTGGACACCCTAGCCTCCGGTGTCCACGTTATTGCCCCCTACACCGACGACGGCCCGGCAATTCTCGAACGGCCGATAGGCAAGGGGCGCGTGCTGACCATGACCACGCCCATCTCCGATCGGCCCGACCGCGACGCCTGGAACCTTCTGCCCGTCGGCGACGCTTGGCCGTTTTTGATCCTGGTTAACGAAATGGCCTCCTCTCTGGTCGGCAGCACGGGCCAACACCTCAACTATTATGCTGGCCAGACCGCCGTGCTCGAACTGGACCCCGATAAAGAATTCCAGTCCTATCTCTTGACGGTCGTCGACGGCCCCAAGCCCTTGGAGGTCCGCTTGACACCCGACTTGAAACAGCACAGGCTCGTCGTCACCTCGACCGATCGCGAAGGCAACTACCGCATCCAGGCCGGCGGCAGCGCAGGCGGTGTCGATCGCGGCTTCAGCGTCAACCTGTCACGTCCCCAGACCGATCTGGAACGGATCGACGAAGACCAGCTCAAAACCGTCTTTGGCGAGAGCCCCTACCGTCTGGCCCGCAACAGCAACCAACTCGAAGGCAACGTCACCGAAGGCCGCGTCGGCCGCGACCTCTACCCTCTCCTCATCCTCCTGGTCACCCTCGTCTTAGGCTTCGAACAAGTCATGGCCAATCGGTTCTATAAGGAATGACGAATGTTGAAAACCAAATGTCGAAGGAATGACCAAATGCCGAAGTACGAAAGGGACTTGCCTCTGATGCTGTCCGTTTGTCCTTTGTCCTTCGTTCTTCGTCCTCCCTTCGTCATTTGGTTTTCGACATTCGTCATTCTCCCTCGGTTCCATCCAACACGTTCTTAACCCATGGTCCGTCTCTCCTTCTATCCCGTCGGTGGCGACAACTACCTCCTGGTGGCGGTAGCGGCGGTCGTGCTGTTGGCGCTGCTGGCGCTCATTGGGCCGGGACGGGAACGGGTTAGCCGCCGGCGACGCCTGGTGTTGGCCGGACTCCGAGTCGCGGTGATCCTCTTGACCCTTATGGCCTTACTCCGACCAACGTTGGTCTACACGACTACCACCAAGCAGTCGGCCACGCTCGTCGTGCTGGCCGACCAGTCGCGAAGCATGTCCATTCCCGACGAGGTCAACGGCCGAACTCGCTGGGAGGCGGTCCAGCACACCTTGAGCAATGCCCAGTCGGAAATTCAAATGCTGGCCAAGGATTTCGAGGTCAAAGCCTACAGCTTCGACGCTGAGACCCACCCGGTGGAACTCGTCGATGGCCGGCTGCAGCTTGGCGAGAAACCCGAGGGACAGCAAACGGCTATCGGCGCGGCCCTGGAGGATGTGCTGCGTCAGGAGGCAGGAAAACGGCTCCTGGGCGTCGTCCTATTGAGCGACGGGGCGCAGCGGGCCCGGCCGCCACGCGACATACTCCCGCAGACGGCCGCCAGCCAGATGAAAAACATCGGTCCACTGTTCACCTTCCGCTTTGGCAAGTCCCGCGGGCTGGGGCAAGCCCAGGATATCGCCGTCAAGGAACTGCTGGCCGATCAGCGGGTGTTCGTCAAGAACCAGATGATCGTCAGCGGCCAGATTCGCGTCGACGGATACGTCAACCGCGAGATTCTCGTGCGTCTGTTGTTTGAAACCGCGCCGGGCAACATGGAGCAGGTCGCCGAAAAACGGGTGAAAGCCACCACTGACGGACAACTGCTCCCCGTCGAGTTCACCTACGTCCCCGAAGTGGCGGGCGAGTTCAAGGTTTCTTTGGAAGTCGTCGGTCAGCCGGGCGAACTGGTCACAACCAACAACCAGCTCAGCACGTTCGTCAACGTGTTGCCGGGCGGGCTGAACGTGCTCTATCTGGAGGGGGGCTGGCGCGTCGAACAACGGTTTCTCCGCCGCTCGTTGGACGCCTCCCCCGACATCCAGGTCGATTTCGTGCGGCTCGATCCCCGGCAGCCCAATGCGCGTCCCGCCGACCTGTCCGATCGCTTTCGGCCAGGCAAATATGCCGTTTACGTCCTCGGCGACCTCGATGCCTCGGCCTTCCAGGGCAAGGAACTGGTCGACTTGGCCCAGGCCGTGTCGGCCGGGTCGGGCCTGCTCATGCTCGGCGGGTTCCAAAGCTTCGGTCCGGGGGGTTACGCGGAAACGCCCCTGGCCAATGTGCTCCCGGTTGTGATGGATCGCTTTGAACGCCAGAAGATCGACGAGCCGATTCGCGACAAGCTCCACTGGCCTGGCCCCTTGAAAATGGAACCCACGCCGCTGGGCTTGAGCCATTTTTCGTTGATGCTGGCAGCCACCCCCAAGGAGAATCAGGCAATCTGGGCCCAGTTACCCCCCTTGGACGGGGCCAACCGCTTCGTCGAAACCAAGCCTGGGGCGATCATCCTGGCCGACGCCGGACGCGATCGGCCACTGTTAGTCGCCCAGCCGTTTGGTACGGGACGCGTGATGGCCTTTGCCGCCGATTCCACCTGGCGCTGGTGGATGCAGGGGGCCGAAGGCGCCCACAAGCGGTTCTGGCGCCAGATGATTCTCTGGTTGGCCCGCAAAGACGAATCGCTCGAAGGAAACGTGTATGTCCGTCTCCCCCAACGGCGGTTCAGCCCAGGCCAACGGGTCGAGTTTGGCGTCGGCGCCCAGAAGCCAACCGGCGAATCGATCCACGACGCTCAGTTCAAGACCGAGATCCTCCTGCCCGATGGGACCACGCGCCCCTTGCGTCTCACCCAGGGGGAGGAGATGACTGGCTCGTTCCGCGACACCCAGGCCCCGGGCGACTACGCGATTCACGTCACCGCCACGAAAGGCGAGGAAGTCCTCGGCAGCACCCGGGCACGCTTCGTCGTCTTCGACCAGGATCTGGAACTTGACAATGCTTCGGCCGACGCCACCGTCTTGGACAGCCTTGCCGCAATGACCGGCGGGGAGTCGCTCGCCCCGGAAGAGCTTCCCGCCCTGCTGGATCGCTTGACCAAGGAGAGCGAAAGCCTGGAAGTCCAAACGGAAACCAAAAAAACCCTCTGGGACACCTGGCCGTTTCTGCTAGCATTCGTCGGGCTATTGGCCGGCGAATGGTATCTGCGTAAACGCTGGGGGCTGGTGTAATTCGAACGGGGCAGGCTCCACGACTTGCTTGACTTTGCCGTCTACAATAGGCGCACCGTTTGTAACAATCGCGTAAAACAGAAGGTGTGTAGCGGACGCTCCGACATTTCAAGCGATTGGGACTCCCGGCAACCGAAGGACTCCTCTGGTAGCATTCCTCGGGGCACTACCGATTCGTGAAACGCCCCTTTCCCGTTGGGTTCGGCATTTTGCACAGCGTTCGACGAGACGTGAGGGCTCGGGAGCACCCCAGGCAGGTCCCTGCCCCGAGGATTATTTCGTATAATCAAAATAAACGTTTTGATGCATCGTATCAACAGTGACGGGAGCGATGGCGCGGAGCGTATCGGTATTTGTGAAACCGATTGCTAAAGCTAAGCTACTTTTGAGCATACGACCAAGAAGCCCTCGTCGACTCCCGGACTGATCCTGGGCGCCGGTGCCACTCTGGTGGCCCTTTGGACCTGTGTGGAATAGCAAAACGGCATGAGTACCGAACAATCATTCGATTCCCAGTTGATCGAACAGACCAAGCAACAGATCCGAGCATTGGTCAATGAGATCGCCCAGTTGGCCAAGTCGGAGATTGCGCCCCAGGAGTTCTATGCCGAGTTCCTTCCGCGCGTCGTCTCGGCCTTAGCCGCCGTCGGCGGGGTGATCTGGTCGCTCGATCCGGATGGGCGTCTGTCGATCGGCTATCAGGTCAACCTCAAGGAAGCCCGCCTGCGCGATCGCCAGGAAGACCAGGTTCGTCATAGCCGGCTGTTGCAGAAGGTGCTGACCACCGGCGAAGGGATGCTGGTCCAGCCACATTCCGGCACGGGCGACGAAGCCGACGACGCCGAGAACCCAACCGACTTCCTCATGATCCTTGGCGCGCTGAAGACCGATCTGGAAACCGTCGGGATCGTCGAGATCTTCCAGCGCCCCGATACCGGCCCCTCGACGCAGAAGGGCTATCTCCGCTTCCTTCTCCAGATGTGCGATCTGGCCGGCGACTTCTTCAAGAACCGCCAGTTGCGTCACTTCTCCGACCGGCAAGTCCTCTGGAGTCAGTTGGAAGAGTTTACCCGGATGGTCCATGCCAGCCTTGACCCGCGGGAAACGGCCTACACCGTGGCGAACGAAGGACGGCGTCTGATCGAGTGCGATCGGGTCAGTGTGGCTATCCGCCGCGGCACGAAGTGTTATGTTGAAGCGATCAGCGGGCAAGACCTCTTCGACAAGCGTTCCAACACCGTCAAGCTCCTCAACCGCCTCGCGACCGCCGTTGTGGCCAGCGACGAGAATATGTGGTATGCCGGCGACACGAGCAACATGGCCCCGCAGGTGGAAGAGGCGCTGCAGGAGTATATCGACGATTCGCATACGAAAATGATCGCCGTGTTGCCGCTGCGGCGTCCGCGGCGCGAGGAGGAGCAGGATGATCCGGACAAACGCGAGGCCTCCGAACCGCCGCTCGGCGCGCTGATCGTCGAACAGATCGAAGACATCCGCGTGGCCGAGAAACTCCGCCAGCGGGTCGAAGTGGTCAACCGCCACAGTGCCACGGCGCTGTCCAACGCCTTAGAGCACAATAGCCTTTTCCTGATGCCCATCTGGCGTGCCTTGGGCAAGAGCCGCTGGCTGATCAAGGCCCGCACCCTTCCCAAGACCCTCTCGGTCAGCGCCGTCGTGCTCACCGCCCTCGTCGCCCTGTTCGTCGTCCCCACCGATTTCACGCTGACCAGCAAAGGAACCCTCGAACCGGAACTTTACCGCGAGGTGTTTGCCGAAGTCGACGGGACCGTCGAAGAGATCAAAGTCAAACAAAACGACCTCGTCCACAAAGGGCAACTCCTCTTCCGGCTTCGCAATACGGATCTGGAGAAGGAACTGATCCGGGTCCAAGGCGAAATCGAAGTCGCCGCCGCCCAATTGCTGAACGTCGGCCGGTCAATCTCCGAGGATCGCGGACGGCGGGAGGACGAACGCCTCCAGTTGTTCGCCGAACAGTCGGAATTGAAGACTAAACTCGACAATCTGAAGCTCCAGAAGGAGCTTTACGAGCAGAAGATGAAATACCTGGAGATCTACAGCCCCATCAACGGCCAGGTCGTCACCTGGGACGTCGACAACCTCTTGAAGAACCGGCCCGTGCAGCGGGGACAAGTGCTCCTCCGAATCGCCGACCTCAGCGGCCCCTGGGAACTCGAACTCACCATGCCCGAAAACCGCATGGGACACATCACCCGCGAACGCAACCAACTCAAACT
The DNA here is from genome assembly GCA_964558295.1 of uncultured Planctomycetaceae bacterium. GTDB lineage: Bacteria > Planctomycetota > Planctomycetia > Pirellulales > Thermoguttaceae > JBDKTH01. The sequence goes on from CAZLDQ010000186.1 coordinate 6,814, forward strand.
GCGCGACCCCTCCCAGGACCTGAAAGTCGACTATATTCTGGCGATCGACCCAGGCACCACCTGGGAAGGAACCGTCAAGGAGATTCACGGCAGCGCCGATGTGCATGGCGAGGACGGGAACATCGTGCGGGTCAGCGTCAAGATCGACACCGACAAGCTGCGCAGAGAACTACCCGGCATCCGCCCCGGTGCGTCGGTCACGGCCAAGGTCTACTGCGGCCGCTGCTCACTCGGCTATAGCTGGTTCCATGATGCAATCGCCTATGTCGAGTCGCGAATCATCTTCCCCTGGTTTTAACGGTAAAAGGGCACGAAGGGATAACCCTATGCGTTTCGGATTGATTACCACCACAGCCGCTCTCCTCCTCAGCACGGCGATTCTGCCGGCCTTCTCCCAGCAGCGCCGCGAGGCGCCCGCGTTGCGTGCCGGCCAGGAGACCGTCCACAACTGTCTGGTCACCCTGATCGACGAAGCCGAAGTCCCGGCCCAGGAAGAAGGCTCGCTCCTGGAAATCATGGTCCGTGAAGGGCAACAGGTCGCCAAGGACGAGGTTCTCGCTCAGATCGACGACCGCAAGGTACGAATGGCCGAAAACGTCGCCCGCTACGAGCTGGAAGCGGCCAAAGCCGAGGCCAGCAACAACGTCAACGTGCGCTACGCCCAGGCCGCCGCCGACGTCGCCAACGCCGAATATCAGCAGGCGATGGACGCCAACCGCAAGATGCCCAATACCCATCCCGCCGCCGAACTGCGACGGCTGCTCCTGGAACACCGCAAGTTTTCCTTGCAGATCGAACAATCCGAACATGAACTGAACTTGGCCGGCCTGACGGCGAAGGTCAAAGAGGCCCAACTGGAAGCCGCCTCCGCCGATGTTGACCGTCGGAAGATCAAAGCCCCGATCGACGGAATCGTCGTCAAACGCTACCGCCGTGTCGGCGAGTGGGTTCGCCCTGGTGATCCTCTCTTGCGTCTGGTTCGCGCCGACCACCTGCGGATCGAAGGCTATCTTGACGCCACCAAAGTCGCCCCGTCCGAAGTGGCCGATCAGCCGGTCACGATCACCGTCGAGCTATCCAACGGACGCCGCGAGAACTTCCCCGGCAAGATCGTCTTCGTCAGCCCCCTGGTCGAGGCCGGTATGCAATTCCTTGTCCATGCCGAAGTGGTCAACCGCCAAGAAAACAACTACTGGCTCCTCCGCCCCGGACTGCCCGCCGACATGACGATCCAACTGAAGAAATGATGAAGGCTGAATGATACATGATGAATTGAAAGAACTGACGGAGCAACGTAGCGTGGCATTCGCCATCTATCATTCATCATTCAGCCTTTAGCATCCATCCTTCAGCCTTTCCCCTATGGCCACTCTCCGCGACAGCCTGGTTTCTAGTTCCGCCCGTAAGCTGCCGATTCGCAAGCGGGCAGATCTCAGCGCGCGCCGGCAGCGGTATCATGGACAAAGCTACTGGGTCATCAAGGAGCCGGTCGGGCTGAACTATTTCCGCTTCCAGGAAGAGGAATACGCCATCCTCCAGATGCTCGACGGCGAGTCGAGTCTCGATGATATCAAGGAACGGTTCGAGGCCCAGTTCCCCCCGCAGAAAATCACCCTCGAGGAACTCCAACAGTTCCTCGGAATGCTGCACCGCAGCGGGCTGGTCGTCGTCAGCGTACCGGGGCAGGGAAAACAACTCAACAAACGCCGGTCCGAACGCCGCCGCAAGGAACTCCTCGGCGCGTTGACTAACATCCTCTGCATTCGCTTCAAAGGCTTCGACCCCGATCGGCTGCTCACCCGGATGCTCCCCTACTTCCGCTGGCTCTTCTCGCCAGTAACGGTTGCCTTCTGCGTGTTGCTGGCCCTCGCCGCCTTGTCGCTGGTGCTCGTCGAGTTCGACGTCTTCCGCTCGAAACTCCCCGGCTTCTACCAGTTCTTCACTCCCTACAACGCCATCTGGCTGGCCGTCACGTTGGGGGCCACGAAGGTCATCCACGAATTTGGCCACGGCCTCTCCTGCAAATACTTTGGAGGCGAGTGCCACGAGATGGGCGTGATGTTCCTCGTGCTCACCCCCTGCCTCTACTGCAATGTGTCCGACTCCTGGATGTTGCCCAACAAATGGCATCGGGCGGCCATCGGCGCGGCCGGAATGTACATCGAAGTCGTCCTCGCCTCGCTGGCCACCTTCGTCTGGTGGTTCAGTGAGCCGGGTATGCTGAACCACTTGGCGCTGAACACGATGTTCATCGCCTCGGTCAGCACCGTGCTGTTCAACGCCAACCCGTTGCTCCGCTACGACGGCTACTACATCCTTGCGGATATTACCGAGATCCCCAACCTCCGCCAAAAGGCCACTCAAATCCTCAGCCGTAAGCTCGGCTGGTGGTGTCTGGGGATCGAGCCCGTCGAAGATCCGTTCCTCCCCGAGCGGAACCAGGTCTTCTTCATGCTCTACACGGTCGCCTCGGTGTTCTACCGATGGTTCGTAATGATCTCGATCCTCCTCTTTCTCTACAAGGTCTTTGAACCCTACGGATTGAAGGTCATCGGGCAGGCCATGGTGATCATGTCGGTCTATGCAATGGTCGTTCAACCGCTGTACCAACTGGGCAAGTACCTGCATGTGCCCGGGAGGCTGGACAAAGTGAAGAAAACCCGTGTTGCTGTCACCCTGGGCCTCATCGCTGCTGCGATTGCCGCTGTGTTGTTTGTGCCGCTGCCGTTCCAAATCATCGCCACCATGGAAGTCCAAGCACGCGACGCCGATTCGATCTACGTCGACGTGCCGGGAACGCTGGTCGAACTCCATGTCCGATCCGGGAGCCAGGTGGAAAAGGGGCAAACCTTGGCCCGCCTCAGCAATATCGACCTGGAACTGGAGATCGTCAACTTGAAAAGCCAGCTTGCCCAGCAAAAGGCCCGGCTGGAAAGCCTCAAGCGGACCCGCTTCGGCAACCCCGAAGCCAGCCGCCATCTGCCCGCGGCCATCGAGGCCTTCGAAACACTCCAAGGGCAGTTGACGAAGAAAGAAGCCGATCTGCAACGCCTGCAACTCGTGGCCCGGACCGCCGGCACCGTGATGCCCCCGCCGTGGACCGAACCGCGCGAGGATCCTTCCGGCCAGTTGCCCCGTTGGTCCGGCATCCCCTTGGACGAGCGAAACCTCGGTGCCCTCTTGCCGGTCGACGTCCTCTTCTGCCAGGTCGGCGACCCCCACAAGCTCGAGGCGATTCTCGTCGTCGACCAGGCGGATATCCCCTTCGTCGAGTGTGGTCAGCGGGTCGAGATCAAGCTTGACGAACTCCCCCACGACGTCTTCGAGGGCCGAATTACCGAGGTTTCGCCCGACGCCCTGAAGGTCAGTTCCAAACGCCTCTCGACCAAAAGCGGCGGCGAACTGGCCACGAAAACCGACGAAGCCGGCGTGGAACGGCCGATGAGTCCCTCCTACCAGGTCCGCGTCCCTCTGGACGATCCCGACGGTCTTATGCGTCTCGGCCTCCGCGGTCGGGCCAAGATCCATGCCGACTGGCAAACCCTCGGCCAACGCATCTGGCGATTCATCACCAGCACCTTCAACTTCCGCCTCTAATCAGATCGGCTTGACCGTCGTCACCCACAAAAACGGCTTGCCCGCTTCGTCCACGCGAATCTCGCTCTTCAGCTTGGCCTGAAACAGCGTCTTGCGCAACAGCAGACTGTAGGTCGTCCGGCTCTTCGGCAGGCTGACGATCATCTTCTCCGGCTCCACGCCGTGCCGGGCCAAAGCATTGTAATCCCAAAGCACGGGCAACTCCCCGCGTTTGCTAACCGCCTTAAGCACCTCGGTCACCGCCACACCTTGCACGTTGACGTTGAGGAATTCGAACATCACCGGGGCCAGATCACGCTCCGGCCTCTCCGACTTCCAGCCGACCGGCCAAATCTCCGCCTTGGGCTCCGCCTCGACCACCGCGTACTCGACGCCTGCGCCCGCCACGCGCGGCACCAAGCTTAACCCCAGTGGGCGAAGCACGTAGGCCAGCACCGTGCCACGCGAAAGACTGGCCAGGTCTTCGACGACCTTTTCGTCGGCTCCCGAAACCTTCAACGCCTCCCGGCGCACGGGAAACTGCAACTGTCCGGCAATCTTGTCGATCACCTCCTGACGACTCCGCCCGTCCGTGGCAAAGCCCACTGCAACGGCCAGTTCCTTGTGCACCTGCTGGTACTGCACGACATCGAGCCCAAAAGCCGTTTTCTGCGGGCGCGTCTCTTCTGGCCCCTGCCGGGCAAGGTCGTCGAGCCACCGGTTCAATTGTCCCAGTTCTCCCAGAGTGAATCGCCGGCCCGGCAATTGCAGCACATCATCCGACGCAATGACCCCTTTGACCGCGTAGAGCGGCCGCTCCGGCGTACCGTGGTTCTCCAGACTCGGCTGGTCAAACGGTTGCTTGACGCGAAGCCGCACGTCGGTGATCCCTGCTTGAGCCAGTCGTCGCATCCACTCCTGCTGTGCGGTCACCGACACCCGTTCCTCAGTCACCAGTTCCAACGCGACCCGCCCTTGCGCCCCAACCAGCCCAGGCGTCACACCAAGCAGAACCAGTCCCACGACTCCGACCATCTTCCCACATGAACGCATCTTGGCTCCTCCCACGGCGCACCGCACGAC
>CAZLDQ010000187.1:0-11461 GCA_964558295.1 uncultured Planctomycetaceae bacterium
GTTACGGTGGTGCTGGTTTTGATGGTTCGCTTCGATGTGTTGTTGGGCGGATGAGGTTGCTGGGCCGTCCGAAGTGCAAAGCCCGTAGCCCCCCTTTTTTTTGTGGTAATTCGCTTGGCTCGCAGCCCATTCATTCTTAAGGGGGGGCAAAAGCTGTCCTTCCTAGGATTGTTATGGGTTCCATGGAACCACGTTTGTGGTAGGCAACGGTGGATTATGTAATTGTGTTCTGTTTATGCCGCTAACCCTCCTGGCTACGAGGCACCAAAACATGCGAGGCCTCGTCGTGCTGGCAATGCTTTTCCTGCTAATACTCTTCTCGTGTTGGGAGGTGCTCTCGCCTGTTGAATCGCGGACCTTGCTGGTGGCCGAGTCCTCTGTGTTCGCATTGAGTCTTCTTGCCGTGATTTCGGCAGCATGCCTTGTCTTGTTCTGGTTGTTCCAACGGCAGGTGCGCCGCCGCACAGTGGAGTTGCGGGCGAGCCAGGAGAAATATCGCCTGCTGGTGGAAAACGCCGCCGAAGGGGTCGCCGTCATGTGCGGTGAGCGTCTGATCTTCGCCAATCCGGCTGTTGGGGCCATCACAGGCTACGCTGTTGAGCAACTGCAATCGCTCCATTTCTCCGAGTGGATTCACCCGGAGGACCACGAGCTGATGCAAGCCCACTTCACCGAAACGCTCGGTAGAAGATGTACGCCGACACATTGCCAATTCCGGATCGTGCCTCGGACCGGCGAACCCCGCTGGATTCTCTGCCATTCCGTGGGAATTCTCTGGGAAGGAAGGGAGTGCTGCCTGGGGTTCTTCACCGATGTCACCGAACGGAAACAGGCCGAGGAATTGTTACGTGATGAACGAGACTTCAGCCGAACCCTCGTCCAATCCTCTCCTGCCTTTTTCGTTGCGATTCGAGCAGATGGCAAAACTTTGATGATGAACGATTCGATGCTCAACGCCTTGGGGTACACCGCGGAGGAGGTCCGCGATAAGGAGTATCTGGAAACCTTCGTTCCCGAACGCGATTGGGATTCGGTCCGCAAGACGTTTGAACGAGTCGTCACCCAAAGGCAATCGACAGTGAGCGAGAATCATGTATTGGCCAGAGATGGACGTGAATTGCTCGTGGAATGGCAAGGCCGGCCGGTGTTCAAAGGCGACCAGTTAGATTATTTCTTTGGCGTCGGAATCGACGTTACCGAACGCCGACAGGTGGAGGATGCACTTCGGGAGAGTGAGGAGAAGTACCGCACTCTCTATGAAACCATGGAGCAAGGAGTGCTCTACCTGAACGGCGAGGGGGCGATCCTCTCGGCCAATCCGGCCGCAGAACGCATTCTCGGCCGGACGCAGGAACAGATGAAGGCCCTGGCGGCCGACGGGCTTTGCTGGAACTTTATTCGGGAGAATGGGGACCAGTTCGCCGAGTATGACCATCCCGTGGCCGTTGTGCTTCGAACCGGCAAGCCGATCCTCAACGTCGTGATGGGATTCGTTCATCCTGACCAGGAGGAGACACGCTGGCTGCTCGTCAATCTGATCCCGCAGTCCAAACCGGGTGAAGTAACGCCTCACCAGGTATACGCGATGTTCAGCGATATCACCGATCGCAAACGCGTCTTGGATGCCCTGCGCGAGAGTCAAGAGATGGCTCAGGCGATGCTCAATGCGACCACAGATTCGGTATTTCTGACCGACTGCAACGGTACGGTCATCACCTGTAACGCTACCGCCTTAGAGCGTCTGGGGAAAGCGAGCGGGGAAGTCCTTGGTCGGAGTCTCTTCGAACTCTTCCCCGCCGAATTGGCGACCGCCCGACGGCGCCAATTCGATCATGTGATTCGCTCGAAGAAACCGGTTCGTTTCGAAGACACCCGCGATGAGATGTATTTCGACAACTCAATCTACCCGCTCTTCGGCCCTCAGGAGATGGTCGAACGCCTGGTCGTTTTCGCCCATGACATTACTGATCGCAAACGGGCCGAGGAGAGCATCCAGACGCAGCTTGAAGAACTGCGTCGCTGGCATGAAGTCACCTTGCATCGGGAGGAACGTATCCAGGAACTGAAACGCGAGGTCAACACCCTTTTACGGCGTTTGGGGGAGCCGCTCCGTTATGCGAGCCAAGACGAATCGTCCGATGCGTCGCTGCTTCCTGAAACGCTAGAGGGTCAAACATGAACAATCACCCCCTTCAGATTCCGCAATACGTGGTGGAGAAATGGCAAGGAGTGGTCGACCTCCTGGCCGAGGTGATGCACGTCGTCGCGAGCCTGATCATGAAGGTTGAGCCGCCGGAGATCGTCGTGCTTGTTTCCAGCCAAAGCAAGGGCAATCCCTACCCGGCTGGTACAAGAGCACTTCTCGATGATGGGCTGTACTGTGAGACGGTAATGAAGACCCGCCAACCATTGCTCATCCCCAACGCCCTTGTCGATGAACGGTGGCAGGACAATCCGGACATCCGCCACGGGATGATCTCCTACCTGGGATTTCCTGTTGCTTGGCCGAATGGCGATATCTTCGGAACGATCTGCATCCTCGATGACAAGACGAACCAGTACAATGGGCTTTCTCAACGGCTGCTCCAGCAGTTCCGTGACCTGGTGGAAATGGACCTCAAGTTCGTGTTTGACCTCGCCGCGCGAGAGGACGATTCACGGACGAGACTCATCGAGTTGGAACGTTCGCGCCGTGCACTGCTGAGTGTGTTGGAAGACATGAAGCAGACGGAGAAGGCACTGCGGGAAAGCGAGGACCGCTTCCGCGTGCTGGTGGAACAGGCCCCCGAGGCGATTGTGGTTTTGGATGCCGATCGATCGGCCATCGTGGAGGCCAATCGGAATGCCCAGCGGCTTTTCGGCTGCGACCGGAAAACGCTTTTGAATGGCAGTTTGCGTCACTTCTACGCGCCGTGCCAGCCCGATGGGCTGTCGGTTGAAGAGAGCGGCCAATTGTACATCGCGCAAGCGATGGAACAAGACGAGGTCGTTTTCGAGCGGGTAGTCCGCCCTGCCCATGGCGAGGACGTCTACTGCGAGGTCCACATCGTTCGTCTCCCTTCGGCCGACCGGAGATTGTTCCGTATCAGCTACCTGGACATCACCGCACGGAAACTTGCGGAAGCCGAACGCCAGCGGGCCCACGAGCGACTCCAAGACATTATCGAGTTTCTTCCCGATGCCACCTTTGTCATCGACAAGGACAAGAGGGTCATCGCCTGGAATCGAGCCCTCGAAGAGATGAGCGGGGTTAGCAAAGCTGAAATGCTTGGCCAGGGAGACTATGCCTACGCCGTTCCGTTTTGGGGATGTCGTCGTCCCATCCTGATCGACTTGATCGGAGTCCCCAATCCCGAAGTCGAAGCCTTGTACGATTCTTTTGAACGGCGTAATGATGCAATCTACGCCGAGACGTTTGTGCCCTCCCTGTATGGTGGCGTTGGGGCTTACGTCTGGGCGATCGCTTCACCCCTGTTGGACAAGCAGGGAAACCGCTATGGGGCGATTGAGAGTGTGCGCGATATCACGGACCGCAAACGCGCCGAGGAGGAGGTGAATCGCTATCGCCAGCACCTGGAGGAATTGGTGGAAGAACGGACCGCCGAATTGGCGGCGGCCAATCGCGAACTGGCCGAGCGAACCGGACAGCTTCAAGCCCTTGCCTCGCAACTAACCGAGGCCGAACAACGCGAGCGGCGCCGCATCGCCTACGTGCTGCATGAAGATCTGCAACAACTGCTCGTCGCCACCAAATTCAGTATCGGCCTGCTGCGCGACAAAGGATATCGCCATGCCGCTGAGCAGGCCTTTGAATCGCTCGATCGGGCGATTGAAGTCTCGCGAACACTAACCCATGAATTGCGCCCGCCGGTGCTCTATGAGTTGGGATTGGGACCGGCCCTGGAATGGCTCGGACGTCAGGCCCGGGCGAAGTACGACTTGGCCGTGGAAGTCAACGTCGTCCCCGAGGCCGAACCGGCCTCCGACAACCTGCGGATCCTCCTCTTCGAAGCCGCCCAGGGACTATTGCTCAACGTAGTCAAGCACGCCCACGTCAATCGGGCAAGCGTGTGTCTGAGCCGGATCGACAACCGGGTACAACTCCTTGTTGCTGATCCAGGCGTGGGCTTCGATCCATCCCAACGCCGCGGCGGCTTCGGATTATTCAGCATCCGCGAGCGGCTCGAAATGCTGGGCGGCCGGGTAGAAGTGGACAGCGCACCGGGACGTGGTACACGCGTCAGTCTGACCGTGCCGATCGGCGGCGAAACATTGGACAACTCGCCGCCTTCCTCATGATTCGCTCGCGGGTCGGCGTTTTCCTCCTAGAGTCGCTACAAACGACGGAAGGCCGGTCGGCGCCAGGCAAATCGGCGGGACCTGCCGGTGGCTGGCATTCGGGCTTCCGCGGACGAATAGATGTGCTCCACTTGTCCGACCCCATCGATAACCGGGAGAGGTGAAGCGGTCATCGCTTGGTTGTCGGGGCGGAATGGGGAAATCGCGTTCATTCCTTCGCCACTTCGCCGCCGTCCTTAGAGCCCATCGCTCCCCAAACGCCGAAGGGACTTACGCCACTGGTTACTTCCGTGCCGGTCGTCGTTGCGGTGCCGGTGTCGATCGTTTCGCTGATGAAGCGGACGGAGCCGTCGGCGAACGCCCCCAGGACTCCGCCCGGATGGTAGCTCGACGGGGTGTAGATGCCGTAATAGCCCGAGCTGGAGTAGCAGGCGGGAGCGTTCGGCGGCAAGATCGTCGTGAAGGCCGTATACATCGGGAGCCCGTCATTCCAACGCCGGCCTTGGTTGTAGTAAAGGAGCAAGCCGCTGTAGACGCCGTTGGACGCATTATTCCGCTTTGCGTAGCAAGTGGAGGGGCTGCTTGCCGCAGCGGAATCACTCACAGTCGAGCCCTTGATGGTGTTTATGTTGTCGACGCCAATCGCCCGCTCGCTGATCGCAATGGTGTTGCTTGTTCCATCAGTGATTGCGCTGAGACGCACGCCCGACTTTGTCCAGAAAAGTCCGCGATGGTTTCCCGTGGCCGAGAACGCATTGTAGTTACTCTGGCCAAGATTGATCGAATCGCCGATCGAGAAGACGTAGCTCAACTTTCCCATCTCTGAAGAGGTTTTGCTGGTGTTGGGATCGCTGGGGCAAAGGAGGCCGGGAATCGCGGCGTACCAGGGGGCGAAGTAATTGTAGGGGGCCGGGCCGTAGGGGACGGAACCGGCTCCCGCTTTGATCGCCTCATTGTTCCATAAAGGGCAGCAAGGGGACCCAGCCAGCAATTCGGTTCGTATTACTCTTGGTGTCTCCGCCCTGTTCGGTCCCACCCATCCGGAATGGAAAACTGCGGTAAGCCGACTCGTAGTTGAGCAGAGCGAGTCCTGCCTGTTTCAGATTGTTGCTGCACTGCGACCGCCTGGCCGCTTCGCGAGCGGCCTGGACCGCTGGCAACAACAGCGCGATCAGGATGCCGATAATCGCAATCACCACGAGCAATTCGACCAACGTAAATGCCCAACGCCGCATGAGTTCACCCTCCGAACAGGAATGGGAGAGGAGAAAGAAGGCAAACGACGTCTGCCGGACGCAGGTGGTGCCAGTCCATTGGCTCTTCCTACAATATAGGTCCTGCGTCAGACGCGGCAATGACATCATAGGTCAAACGCTTTAACACTTTGACGCAATACCGATGACGTCTCCCCCTTATCACTGTAGGCGTTACGCAAGTAGTTGCGGAATTATCTCGATTGGCGATGCGTTCCCCGCTTCGGCAATGGAATCAGCCGACCGGTGCGATGAATTCGGCTGGCACGTGATCCGCCAGCCAGACCCGTTCGTTGCTTTCGTAGAACGTGACTTCGCTTGCACGCGTGTCACATGCGGAGACTTGCAACGCGGGTTGGGAGCCCTTCCGCCGGCCGACTTCCCTCGCCGTTGCCATGTCGGCTGACAGATGGACGTACTGCCGGCCCATGGGGAAGCTGCGATTATTCGGCGGTCTTCAGCTTCCAGGCTTGAATGGCCAGCGGAATGTCGCTGCAAATGGCGTCCACGCCGAGTCCGACGGCAAGATGGTAATCCTGCAGGCTCTGCCCTGGCCATCCCGTTACGATCATCCCTGCTTGCTGGGCCGCTCGGACCGCAGCCCGAGACGTCTCTTCCATCCGGCAACCGATCCGGTTGATTCCCAGACTCTGAGCCCGCTTGACAATCTGCGGGCAGCAGGGGCCGCCGCTGATCAGCATCAGATCGGCAGCGGCGTCCAGACGCTTGATGATTTTTAGCGGTCGCTCGTCAAACGAGGTGCAAACGTAGATGGAGCCTTTTGGCTCCCGGGTGCGAGCGGCTGCGTACAGTTTCCGACAATACTCTTCCAGCCGGACGTCAGAATAAAAGTCCTTGTTGCCGGTCTTCATTTCCAGTTCCAGGTAAACGCCCGGCTTGTCGTCGAAGTAGCTCAAAAGTTCATCGAGGAACAGGAAGGGCTGTCCCTTTTTCGTCGTAATCGTTCGCAACTCGGCGGCCGTCTTCTGTTCGACAGGCCCAGTCGCGTTATGCGTTCGGTCGAGGCTATCATCATGGAGGATGACCAATTGTCCGTCTTTGGTCATGCGGACATCGGTCTCGAACCCACGGAGCCCCTTCTCGTAGCAGCCGCGGAATCCCTCCATCGTATTCTCTTCGAATTCGCGTGCTCCACCTCGATGTGCGAAAAGCAATCCCTTTTCTTGTGCCGCGGCCAAACCTGTCGTCCCGAACAGCCCGGCGCCGACCAAAACAAACGCCACTCGAAGCCACATTGTCATCGTGCATGTTCTCCCTGGTTGCGAATGATTAGCGAGTTGTGGCGGCCGAGAGAGAGGGGCCTTCGCCTATTCCGATCCTAGCTTTGCTGTCAGTGAAGGTCAATGCCCAGGGCCCACGGATGTCGCTTGGGTTGAACGTTTAGCACTGTCCCGGGTGGTTTGCGCCTCGTAGAATGCTTAATGGTTTTAGTCGTCAACTTTTCTTGATCCTACCCCGCCCTGGATGCTTTGAGTCGCTCTCTGAGGCACGACACCAGCATCGGGGCGGAACGCCGGCGTCTTTGGCCTCGATTGCCGTGTTCTCGAAACCGATTCCCCCGCTCCCCCTACCTCGCACGGCGTCCCCCTTGGCTGAAATAGCGGTGGCCACGGAGACATGATGGTTCGTACCGGCGTGTGCGGCCCGGGAAAAGGGCCGTTGTCAGGAGTTTGCCGTGCGATTGTGTGAACTTGTGGAAACTGGCGAATTACAGGCATTGTGCGAAAGCTTCACTGCAGTGACGGGCGTTGGAAGCACGATTGTCGCGTGCGACGGAGCCATTCTCGCGGCTGCCGGGTGGCAGGAGATTTGTACTCGTTTCCACCGCGTGCACTCAGAGACCTTGGCCCGTTGTCGAGAGAGTGACATCGTTCTTGCCAGTCAGTTGGAGCCAGGCGAGTCCTTCCGCCTGTATCAATGCAAGAATGGCTTGGTCGACGTGGCCGCTCCCATCCGAATTGCAGGGGAGTATGTTGCGAATTTCTTCATTGGGCAGTTTTTTCTCCAGCCGCCTGATAAGGATTATTTTCTCGCGCAGGCCCAGCAGTTCGGATTTGACAAGACATCCTACCTCGAAGCCCTGGCGAAGGTGCCCAGTTACAGTGAACATCGAGTATATGAGCTAACCCGTTTTATGTCGCGTCTGGCCAACCTAGTCGGCGAGATGGGGCTCGCTCGCAAGCGCGCTGAGGTTGCTCTGGTTGAAGAACGCCGCAAGTACGAGGCCGCTCAGATGAGCCCCCTTGAATCGTTCGGCGATGTACAATTCACTGACCTGTTCGATCTGGCGGAAATCCAACGGATTCAGGATGCCTTTGCCGAAGCCACCGGTGTGGCATCAATCATTACTCGCCCCGATGGGAGGCCACTTACTCGTCCGAGCAAGTTTTGCCGATTATGTCAGGGGATCATTCGCCGGACCGAGAAAGGTTTGATCAACTGCTTCAAATCAGATGCGGCCATTGGACGCTACAATCCGGCCGGCCCGATCGTACAGCCTTGCCTCAGTGGTGGCTTATGGGACGCCGGTGCCAGCATCACCGTGGGGGGCAGGCACGTGGCCAACTGGCTCATCGGTCAGGTCCGCAACGAGGAATTGGACCACGACCGGATGATGGCCTACGCACGCGAGATCGGCGCGGATGAGGGGGAGTTTCGCGCCGCGTTGGAAGAAGTCCCGATCATGTCGAGACAGCAGTTCAACTGTGTTGCGCAAATGTTGTTCGTCCTGGCTAATGAGCTATCGGTCAAGGCTTATCGGGACATCGATCGCAAGCGCGAGCTCGAGCGACTTGTGGACGAGCGGACCCGCGACCTTCGCCAGGCGATCGACGTCGCTGAACAGGCCCGCGCGCGGATCGAGCAGCAGAACCTGCAGTTGCAACGGCAGGCGGCGGAACTGGCCCAGGCCAAGGAGAAGGCGGAAGCCGCCAGCCGGGCGAAAAGCGCCTTTCTAGCCAATATGAGCCACGAGCTGCGTACGCCGCTCAACGCCGTCCTCGGTTTCTCACGGCTGATGCAAGGCTCCCCCGAGACCACGGCCGCACAAAACGATCTCTTGGAGATCGTCATCCGCAGCGGTGAGCACCTGCTGGGACTGATCAACAATGTCCTGAGTATGTCCAAGATCGAGGCTGGCCACGTCCCCGTGGAAGTGTCCACCTTCGACCTCCTTGAGTTGCTCCGGATCACCGCATCGTTGATGCGGGGGCAAGCCAGGGAAAAAGGTCTGGGGTTCGCCTTGGAACTTGCCCCTGACTTGCCTCAGTGGATCATCACCGATGAAAGCAAGTTGCGGCAGGTGCTCATCAACCTTCTCGGCAATGCGATCAAGTACACGGATTGCGGCGGAGTGATCCTTCGTGCACGGACAACCGGTGCGAAGTCGTCTCAGCAATCCTGCCTGCGTTTCGAGGTCGAAGACTCCGGCGTCGGCATTGCGTCGGAAGAGGTCGGGCAACTCTTCAGCCCCTTCGTACAACTCGGCGCTCATCGCTACCCAGAGGCTGGCACAGGACTGGGGCTGGCGATCAGCAAGCAATACGTCGACGTATTGGGTGGGCGAATCGGCCTGACTAGCCAACCCGGCAGGGGCTCCGTGTTCCACTTCGAGATCCCTGTCATGCTCGCTTCCGCCGAGGCGATCCCGACGCAGGCGGTCCTGGGGCGAGTGACGGGTTTGGCGCCGGGACAGCCACGCTATCGCCTTCTCATCGCTGAGGACCAACGCGAAAATCGGCTCCTGCTCCGCCGGATTCTGGAACCGTTGGGGTTTGAGATGTGTGACGCCGTCAATGGCCAGGAAGCCGTGCAACTCTCCCGGCAGTGGTTACCCGATCTGGTATGGATGGACATCCGCATGCCCGAGCTCAATGGCATCGAGGCCTGTCGTCAGATCAAGGCCGCTTCAGGCCGTTCGCCTCCAAAGATTATCGCAATCACCGCACACGCTCTGGACGAGGAACGGGAGGAGATTCTCGCCGGCGGGTTTGATGATTTCGTTCGCAAACCATATTGCAGTGCGGAGGTCTACGAGGTCTTGAAGCGGCATCTTGGGGTGCAGTTCGTGTTTGCCGACGCCGAGGTCCCCGACGCCGAGGAGCCTGGCCCTCTGGACCCATTAGAGCTTCAAGATCTGTCCCCCCAGTGGCTCGACGAATTTCGTAAGGCCGTGGAATTGCTCGACGACCAACGCATCCGCCAGATGGTGAGTCAAATCGATCAACGTGACGACGTTCTAGGCAAACGTCTTCACCGCATGGTGGACCAGCTACAATACAAGCCGCTCCTGGCCGCATTGGACTACCTCAACAATCGTCGAAGGCAAGAAAACAACAGCAACTCCTGACGCGAAGACGGCGACGCGATCGCCCATCCGATTTGTGTGAACCTGTCAAAGGCTGCCGGTGTCTGGCATAGAGATCCCCGACTATCGCCAACCCCGCCAGACTCAGCTCGCAACACATTCCCAGGAACGCCAGCATGACGCAATGGTACGAGACGCTTTTTGCCAACTACGGTAAATCCTACGATAAGGAGGTCTTTACCCAAGGAACCGTCGGCGAAGTGGACTTCGTCGACCAGGAACTTGAGGCAGATCGCTCCAAACAGATCTTGGACATCGGCTGCGGCACAGGCCGCCATGCTATTGAGCTTGCCCGGCGGGGTTACCACGTCATCGGCTTCGATCTTTCCGAAAGCCAGCTTCGCCGCGCACGCGAGAAGGCCGCTACGGCCGGGGTCGCGGTCGAGTTTCAACGCCGTGATGCGACCAAACCGCATTTGGTGGTTCGGCCTGTTCCATGACTAGCTTCAGGCGGTACGATCGACCGAGGTTGAGGAACCCCTCGCTATTGTCGCTTCTGTTCAAGCATTGCCTCGACTTAGGCGTCGGACAGTTCCTACGGCACTTGCACGGTCACCTGACCGTCCCGCTTGACGCAGATACTATCCTCCTTGTGGCGATCCTTGACCTTGACCCTAGCGCGGGCTGCGCCCTCAGCCCAAGTGGTCAGTGTGACAAAAAGGCGTTCATCCTGCATGATGGTAATGGAAACCGCCATCCGACAGGAGAACGCCATAAAACGCTTCGTCCATCAGTATAGCAAGGTGGTTCGCGGTGTCTTGTGCTGTTTCGACCGGATCGTGTTCAAGGGCTACCTGCCGGTGGTTCGCCCGAAGGTCCGGGAGCATGTGCTCCGTCAAAACGGCTTGCGCGCCAAGGACTTCAGACGTTTCGTCCAAAAGCATTCCGCTCGCCTCCTCCAGCATGCGCAGGCGATGGCCCAGCGGACCGGGCGGCCGATGATCTACCTGAACGGCCGTGAGCAGAAGGAAGACCTTGTGCAGAAGATAGTCCGCGACGAAGGGCTCCGTGAGGGCTTGGTCTGCATCCTGCGAACCGTGGCAAGTCTCAAGCTGATGTCCGGCGAGGGCCGGCCGCGGCTGGTGTCTTCCCGCCGCAAGTGCCTGGCGTTCTACTTCTACTTCCTGGACCGGGAGATGGGACTGATGCATGTCCGCATCCAGACGTGGTTTCCGCTGACCATCCAGGTCTGTGTCCATGGCCACGAAATCCTGGCACGCAAGCTCCAGCGGCATGGGATCGCCTATCGCAAGGAAGACAACGCCTTCACCTGGATTGCCGATCTGCCGCAGGCCCAGCGTTTCGCGGACCGGTTGGTAAAGATCCACTGGCACCTCCGCCTAAAGCGTTTTGCCCCACGGCTCAGCGCCGCCAGATCGGGCGCCGCGACGCCCTAGAGCGAAAGCCGCATCTTCCCCCCAGCCCCGTCCTCCCATTCCACGGTGCATGTACAAGACCCGACCGAGGCAGGACCGGCCAACTCCAGAAACGCCCCCGCCGTGCTCCCTTCCGCCGACTCCGC
>CAZLDQ010000188.1:0-11402 GCA_964558295.1 uncultured Planctomycetaceae bacterium
CGTTGTTGTGTTTCTTCACTGGTGTCTTTTTAGCGTGGGGGGATACTTTGGGGGGGGGGGTGGGATGTGTTTACCGGTTCGTACGAGGGGACGAGTTGTCAAAGAACACGAGGCAGTCGTTGGGACCACCACCTGTTGAACGTAGCAGATCGGCTGGCCCAATTTCAAGAGAAAGTTTTGGGGGATCTGGCAATGCCCGGAAGAGCCAAGAATGAACCCAGGGCAGCCGAATGACTCGGCTGCCCTGGAAAAACGGTTCCGTCTGAGGGGGCCTTTGGGCGGGGAGGCGGACGGGCTATTTGTCGTCCTTCTTGCCCGGCGCGGCCGCCTTGAGATCGTCAAAGTCGGCGGGGGTGCCTTCCTTCTTCGGCGCGGCGTGGTCATGACCGTCATGGTTATGGCCGGCGTCTTTGGCCTCGTCCTTCTTCTCTTTTTTCTTGACGAGCTTGGCACGGTTCAGATGGATCTTCTGGTAGACGCTGTCGGCGATCACGTAGTACCAGTCGGCAAAGCGGGCGTTGAGTTCCTGGACCCGTTTTTCGCCGTCCTTGATCTTCTGTTCGTATTCGTCCTGCTTCCGTTTGTTCTCCTTCTCGATCCGCTCCCGTTCCGCTTTTGCGTCGGGCTTGGCCTCGTTCTTCTTCTCTTCCGGCTTTTTCTCCTCAGCCTTCTTGTCGTCGGATTTCTTCTCATCGGATTTCTTGTCGTCGGCCGGCTTTTCCTCGGGCAGGGGCTGTAGTTCGGGTTTGGGAATTGCGTTGCGGTCGAACTCGGCCATGACGAACAGATAGCGGTTTACCCCGGAGCCGGACGCCGCCTTGTCCTTGTCGTCTTTCTTGGCGTCCTCCTTCTTCGCGTCGTCCTTTGCCTTGTCCTTGGCCTCGTCGTCGGCCGTGCCGGCGATCTGGCCAAAGCGGAGGACGTACTGGACGCCGTCCTTCATCAGGACGCGGACTTCCCCATCGTTGGACAGAAGCTCGTAGGCGTTGTCGTTCCCCTGGACGGGGACCACGTAAAAGCCCTTTTCGGCCAGTGAGCTGATGGTTTCGTTATCATTGTAGAGTTCACCGGCGGCACGGAGGTTGGCGCTCAAGCCCGACGGCTTCTTGCTGACATCGACGATTTTCAGGTCGTCCAGGGCCGTCTTCATCTCGTCGAGCGTCGTCATGTTGAGTTCTTCGTCGTCACCCAACTTCGAGTCGACCCACTTCTTGTTTTTGAAGACCTTGTCTTCGCTGAGCTTCCAACGAGGATCGCCCGTGTCGTTATAGTCGACGACCAGTTGGCCGCGCTGCGTCATGCGGCGGGCTAATACATCGATTGAGTAGTCGTTGATCTGAAGCTGCTTGATGTCAAAGGCATTGAGCTTCAGGAGGTCGGTCTCGATCCAGTCGGCAAACTTCGTGGAAAGCTTGTCGGTACTGACGGCGACGGTGTAGACCGGGTCTTGGCCCACGACCCGCACGTAGTGGAGCCCGTTCTGGTCTGGGACGGCTTTGCCGACGATCAGGTTCAGGAGGAGCTTGTTGTCCTTGTCCCGGATTGTGACCCGTGTTCCCACACCTGTAGCGCCGGCCTTGATTGTCTTTGGATCGGGGTCGACCACTCCGTAGAGCGGATGATCGCCGGGGCTGTCGCTGGGGACTTCGAGAACCTTCAGGCCGATCAGGGAGGTGGCCAACTTGGAAAGCTGGTCCTTGGCATCGGTCGGGTAGTTGTCGTGCGAAGGGATCGACCAGCGGTTGTTGACCATCGCCACCTTGAACGGCTGCAACGTGCCGTTGGTCTCGTCATAAGTGACGATCTCCAGGCTGGCGGCCGTCAGGGGATCTTTGAACTCGGGGAAGAGCTCCGTGAGCTTCGTATTGCCCGAATCGCTCAACGGCAGCGAAGGCTTGCTGGCCCAGGCGAGCAGTGCCGTCGCCAGGCCGACAACCACAAAGCCGATCGTCTTAGTGGATTCGTTCATCGTTACCTCGCAAAGTCGCTTGGATTTTTTTCAGGTATGCTATCTGTCACTTGCCGTTACTTCCGCAGCCGCGTCTGGGAGACGCCCTCGCGTTCCTGCCGGCGACGGACCATAAAGACCGCCGCCGCCACGATCAGCGGAGGAATCGGCGGCAATACGACCGCCCAGAGCTTGTACCAATCCTGGACCTGCTGGATTTGGACGTTCAGCTCGGTTTCGATGCGGTTCTTGTCGCGTTCGGTGTCCTGCTGGAGCTGATCGAGCTTGGCCTGAATCCGGCGTTCGCCGTCTTGCTGGGCCATCGCCAAGCGGAGGATCAGTTCCTGGGAATCGATTTTCTCCGTCTTCATCCGTTCTTCCAGCTTGGCGATCTTGTCCTTGAGGATCTTTTCCTCTTCCGCGCGGGCCTTTTCGAACTCGGTCTGGAGTTTCTCGCGAGCCTTGTCGGTTTTCTTGCGGGCCACTTCGGTGCTCGCGTCGATTCGGGTCAAGGTGCGATGTTTGGGACGCCGCTTGCGGAGTTCGACGAACCGATCGTCGCCCGCCAGGCTGTCGAGCACGTTGAGGACAAAGGTCACGTTGTCGAAGTCGAAGTTCAGTCCGCCTTCGGGCATTTCGCCTTGTTCGCGCAGGCGGAAGAATTCCTGGTGGAGCATGTCGATGTCGGCTACCAGCACGACGTTGAGGTTGACCGACTTTTTGTCCTCGGTCTTTTTCTCTTCCGGCTTGGTCCCGTCCTTGGCGGCCGGTTGTTCGGGGAGCGTGCCGTGGATGTGGGCAGCCAGGATATAGGGAACCTCGCCGGGGATCAGCCGCCGATTGGGGTTCAATCCACCCATTGCACCGAACGGCGACATCTGCATTATGTCGTAGTAGCGAACCGTGCCGCTTTTTACGCCCGTGCGCACCAAGGCACTGACCTCCAACGGCGAAGCGTTCAGTTTGCTGATTGCGCCAGGGAAGGGGAAGAGCAGGTGCTGGAGCCTGGCAGTGATCGGGTCGGCCTCGTTGAACGCGTCGGCCCCGCACGTGGCGTCAACGAACACGAACTCCTTGGGCAACTGGCTGAGCTTGGGATAGGGGTTATAGGCTTGCCAGATGATCTGATCGCCCATGAAATCGACGCCCAAGAGGCTCCAGAGGGCATGGATATCGCCTTTGGGGAGCGGCTGCTGCATGAACATGTTCATCCCCCCCGGCGGACGTCGCGGGGCGCTGGTGGCGGGCACACTTGAGGCGAACACGGGGAAGGGGTCTTCGAAGATCGCGGTCGGTTGGCCATTCTTGACAGCCGCCAAGAAGTTGTCCAACTGTTCGGGAGCCAGCGACGAGGGTTGGACGGCCAAGAGCACGTCGTAGCGTTCGGTGATCGGATTGGTCGGATCGACCTCGACGACCTCGTACTGCTTTTGCAACTCGTCGACGATCGGCCAGTTGTTCATGCTCGACATGGACTGTATGTCGAACCCGCCGTGCAGTTTCGCTTCGGTCTTCAGCACACCGACTTTCTGACGTTTCTGCTGCGTGACCGTGACCAGTGAGCGGACCAGTTCATATTCCACGGGGATCCCCCGGTCGATGAAGGGGATAATCACCTTCTCCAGGCCGCTGGTGAAGGCCACGCCCATGAAGAGGTGGTCTTCACTGAGCGTGCCGCGGCTGAGCGTGACGACGCGGCGGGGCCCGATCCCGAAGCGTTTCTCGGCGCGCGAGGCGTTTTCGCTGTAACGTTCCGTGCTATTGATCCGCACGCGAACCTTCTCGCCGCCGCGGGCTTTGAGTTCTTGGAGCATCGAGATCAAGTCGAGCCGTGTCTGGACGTATGACTCGGGCACTTCGGGGCTGATGAAGGCCTCGACCTGCACCGGCCGCTCGAGTTTCAGGTTGGAAAGGAGTTTGACGGTCGTCGGGGAGAGCGAGCTGAGCTTCTCGCTGGTGGCGTCCGCGCGCAAGTCGTGGTGTTGGAAGAACACGATCGCGCTGAGAGCGACCAGGGCCAAGGCCAGGGTGCGAACCGTATAGTGGACCCCCATCGCCGCACCGGGCCGGCCGGCCCAGTGCCGCCGGCCAATCAGGACAACGCTCAGGTAGAGCATCACGGCGGCAATCACCACGAAGTAGGTAACGCCGGAGAGGCTGATGATGCCTCGGCCAAAGTCGCGAAACTGTTCGCCGATGCCCCACTGCTTCACGGCTGAGGTGATTTCTTCGGGCAGCGGGATCGCATCGGCGTGGGCGGCGAAGACCAGCGGCACGTTGAACAGGGCCCCGAGAATGTAGGCGACCGTGAGGTTGCCGGTGAGGAATGAGGCCACCATGCCAATCGCCAGCATGGCCAAGCCGATCATCCAGTAGCCGACATAGGTCGCCAGAAACAGCCCCACATCCGGATCGCCGAGCGTTTCCAGCACGGCGTAATTGCAGGTCAACGAGAACAACAGCGAGAAGCTGAAGATGGCCACCGCAGCCAGGTATTTGCCGAGCACGACGTCGAAGTCGGCGGCGGGAATCGTCAACAGAAGCTCATCCGTTCCCTGGCGGCGCTCGTCGGCCCAGACGCTCATGGTGATCGCAGGGATGAAGACCAGCATGATGAAGGGGAAGACCCAGTTGAGCTGGTTCAGGTTGGCCAGGTTTGTGTTGAAGAACTCGTTGGGCCAGAAGGCGGCGATGGCGCTTAAGAGCACGAAGACGCAGATGAACAGATAGCCCGTGGGGCTGAAGAAGTAACTGGTCAGGTTTCGCTTGTAAACCGCTAGTATAACCTTGGCGTTCATGGTTCCTACCAGAGATTGGCTTGGAGGGTGTGGGCTTGGAAGGAGAACGACTCACGCCGCTCCGGAGCCGGTCAGCTCGCGGAAGCGTTGGTCCAGGGTCTTGCCGCCGGCGGTGAGTTCACTGACCGGGCCGTCGAAAATCAGTTTCCCTTCGTCAATGAACAGCACGCGCTCGGTCATCGCCTCAACTTCTTGGAGGATATGGGTTGAGAGGAGAATCGTTTTGCTTTCGCCGAGGCGGCGGACGGTTTCTCGCACGTCGTGGATTTGATTGGGATCAAGGCCGGCGGTCGGCTCGTCGAGGATCAGCACATCGGGTTCGTGCAACAGCACCTGGGCCATGCCTACGCGCTGGCGATAGCCGCGAGAGAGCTTGCCGATCGGTTTGCCGACGACGCTCGAGAGCGAGCAGAGTTCGATGACCGCGTCGACCCGTTCCCGCTTCTTGGCGCCGGAGAGTCCACGGGCTTCGGCGAAGAAGGTCAGGAGGTTACGGGGGCTCATGTCTGGATAGAGCGGGCCATTTTCCGGCAAGTAGCCGAGGCGCATCGCTCCGGCCAAGCGATCGGTGGCCATGTCGTGGCCGGCGATGCGTGCGGTCCCCAAGGACGGGGCTAGATAGCCGGTCAAGAGTTTCATTGTGGTGCTTTTGCCGGCCCCGTTGGGCCCCAGGAAGGCGACCACCTCGCCCTTGCGCACTTGAAAGGAAACGTTTTCGATTGCCGCAAATCCACCATAGTACTTCGACAGCCCCACGGCTTCGATCATGGCGGGACCTGGCTGTTGAGTCATCGTGTTGGC
This sequence comes from uncultured Planctomycetaceae bacterium, assembly GCA_964558295.1. Lineage (GTDB taxonomy): Bacteria > Planctomycetota > Planctomycetia > Pirellulales > Thermoguttaceae > JBDKTH01. The sequence goes on from CAZLDQ010000188.1 coordinate 5,548, forward strand.
TCCGGCACGTGAGAAATCGGCGGATGGTCCACTAAAGCGCGGACCCGGCCTTCGTGTGATGAAAACCCTCATTATAACCGGCCACCAGGAGGAGCCTATAGAGGTTCCTTCAGGACCTGCCGGGGGGGAGTACGCCCTGCCAAACGGTCAGAAAGACCGCAGATATTGGCAGTGTTCCCAAGAAAACCATTACGCGATTGTTTGGCAAATGGTTCAGAACCAAGCTGTCTGGACCCCCAGAATATCTGGGCGTCTCAGGCCCCGTCCCCCTTCTCCGGGTTGTCGCCGTTGCCAAAAAGGCGGTCGCGGATCGCGGCCAGTTCGGCGGCGCGGGTGCGGAACAAGGGATGGTTCGGGTTGGGGTCGAGCCAGCGAGGCTCGGTGAACACGCGCGCCGGCATGGCTCCCAGGCCATAGGAGGCGGCGAGTTGCTTGAGGAGCGCGCGATGGTTGCGCGGCAGTTCGTGCAGTTTGCACAACCCGTCGAACAGGCCCGCTTGACTGTTCCGCCTTCGGTGGTGGAGTACCTGGGTCACGATCGATAGGGCAACCACGACGCCCACGATCCCCCCTCCGACGGTGAGGAGCCAGAACAGGGTCGAGCCGTCGTTAGCCGTTCGCAGGGTCGGCCCTCCAATCAACGGTTCAGGAGACAAGGGCAGCTTGCAGACCGACAACATGGCAACCAGATTCCCAACCATCATGACATGACCTCCTCCAAATCCCCGCGGCTCTTCTCGGCCAACGACTGGCAGATACGCTCCAGGCTTTTTTCCGCCACCTCCTGGACCACCACACTGCGGTCGAGCATCGCGTCGCGCAGGGCTTCCCAGGTTGGCAGCGTATCGCAGTCGGCGAGAGCCTCCGCGGCGGCGACGCGGACCATGTGGTCCTCGTCGTTCAACAGTTCGATAATTGATTTTTCCAAGTCCCGCACCATGCCCATGTCGCGAGCGGCCAACACCGCACGACGGCGGCGAACCCGCGAAAGGCTCTTCATCTCGCTGACCAGTACGGTTCCGGCTTCGGGATCGATCTTCCGCACGATGTGTCCGGCGGTGGGACGGAGTTCCTCGGGCATGGTTTCGAAGTTTACGAGGTACTGCCGAATGGTGAACTCGGGGAGCGTTTCACGGAGCGCCTCGCGCACCTCCTCATGGGGGCTATCGACCATGCGGATCAACAACGACATGGCCCCGGGGACGTTGCGCCAACGCAATTGTCGGAGGAGATGGGCGCGGACGACCGGATCTTCGTTGTTCAGGCTTTTGACGACGAGGACTGTTGCTTCGGGGGTCTTGATTTCGGCGAGAGCGGCGGCTGCGGCACGTTGCCCTTCGGGCTTTCCCTCTGCCAACAGGTAGCCGAAGACGGCCAAACGCTGCTCGCGTTTCATCGTGGAGGCCATGATGACGCGGACCGCGGAACGCTGTCCGGCATCGCTCATACTGGCCCAAAGCGGATGTTGCGGTTTGGCCCAGGCAAAGTTGTTGAACCGAGCTAACGACTCGGCCACGGTGCGTGACAGCCACGGATCGACGAGTTGGAATAAATTCTCCACGAACTTCAGGTCACTGCGGTTTGCCAGCACCTCGCGGGCGGCCTGGGGCATTTGCGGGTCATCCAGGAAGCTCAACAGCAGGCGGATCACACCGCCACGCTGGCTGGTGGCGAGAGCTTCCAAGAGCGGTTGGCGCACGGCCTCGCTGGGTTGCTGGAGGATGCGACGCAAGGTGGGGTTCTGCTGCCGGCCCAAAAGAAGAAAGGCCTCGACGACTTGCTTGAAGCCATGCTGACTGTAACGGAGGAGCCCTTCCTCGAGCGCGGAAATCATCCGTCGTCGCAAGGTTTCGAAGTCGCGGTCCTTCGTTTGCGCATCGGGGGTCGAGAGTTCTTGGTAGAACAGATCGGTCAGGAGGAGGATCGTTTCGGCCGCGGCCTGACGTCCCGGCTGGTTTTCGCGGGCGATCGCCGCCAACAGCGTCGGCAAGGCGTCGTACAAGCGGAAGGTCAAAACCATCTCGCAGGCGCGGCGGAACGCCGCCTCGTCCTTGGTTGTTAGCGCCTCGCTAATCACGCCCACCAGCCGGTCCGGACGTTCGCTGACAATGGTGCGGCAGTGTTCGTCCATTGTCGGCAGTCGCCGGAAGACTTCCTGGTGTCCGCGTGGACTGCGACGTCCCAACAGGGCGCGCAGCGCGCCGTCCCGACTCGCCTCGGAGGGACATTCCAGAGTCGCCAACAGAACGTCCACGGAGGCTTCGTTTGCCGTCCTCGTCAAGAATTGAAACGTGGCCTCTAGACCTGCACTCATGGATCTCTTCCCTGTGTACATCTCTTCCAATGGCTACCCCACATTCCGTCAATCTCAGACCGATTGACTCGCCTCAAGAACGGGCTTCACAATAGCTTAGCTTACGCCCTCGGGGCAGAAGGCGGGGGGCGATAGAATTGCTAGAGGACGGGTGGGAATTGTGGCGATCCTCGCGGTCGGTCGCAACAAGCCGGGACGTTTCAGGGGGGACGTATGCCAAAGAAGGAGGAAACGCTTAGTCCTTGGGGATCACCATTCCTCCCCCCCGCCGAAAGAGAATATGGCGATTCCACGTTGCATCGTCCCGCTCGGGGAAATCGGTGCGCACATGGCCGCCACGCGATTCCTGGCGGGCCAGCGCGGCGGAGACCATCATCCGCGCCACGCAGAGCATATTCTGTAATTCCCAACCGGTCGGATCATTGAACTGGAGGCCCAAGACGTAGCGGCTCCAATGATCGATGCTGTCGGCCGCGTCCTGGAGCCCTTCCGCCTCCCGACGTACCCCCATATTGCGCCACATCAGGCTTTTCAGTGAATTGCGGATGTCTTCCAGGTCCAACGGTTCGTCCAGCGGACAGGTACGGGGGTTTTCCAGGGGCAGGGCACGGAAGCGATCGTCGATCGGGGCGGCCGCTTGGGACGCCCCTTCGCCGGCCGAGGCCCCGTAGACCAGGGCCTCCAACAAGCTATTCGAGGCGAGACGATTGGCCCCGTGTAACCCGCTGGAGGTGACCTCGCCGGCTGCCCAGAGCCCGGGGAGCGTTGTGCGCCCCTCGGCGTCGACGGTCACTCCTCCCATCATGTAATGGGCTCCGGGGCGCACGGGAATCCGATCCTGGGTGATATCGAGGTTGAAGTGCCGGCAAATCTCGGCAATCCCCGGAAAACGGGCCAATACCCACTCGGGCTCCAGATGGGTCAGGTCCAGATACACGTTGGGATGGCGAGTCCGCTCCATCTGACTGACGATCGCCGAGCTGACCACGTCGCGGGGAGCCAGCTCGGCCCGGCTGTCGTAATCGGGCATGAATCGGTGGCCATACCGGTCAACCAAATGGGCCCCCTCGCCCCGCATGGCCTCCGTGATCAAGTGGCGGCCACTGCCGGCGATGTAGAGCACCGTAGGATGGAACTGCAAGAATTCCATGTCGCGCAGCTCGGCTCCGGCCCGATAAGCCATCGCCATCCCGTCGCCGGTAGCCACCTCGGGGTTTGTCGTTTCGCGGTAGATTTGGCCCAGCCCGCCGCAACAGAGGATCGTTTGCTTGGCCCAAATCAGCGTTTTCCCGTGGCGGCTGTTCCAAACCAACGCACCACGGCACGTGCCCTCGTGGGTCAGCAGATCAAGCGTGAAAGTGTATTCCCAGACATCGATGTGCGGCTCCTCGCGTACCCGCTGGATCATCGTGCGCATGATCTCCTTGCCCGTGGCGTCGCCTAGGGCATGGGCGATTCGGTGACGACCATGGCCGCCTTCGCGGCCGAGGGTCAACCTGCCGTTAATCCGGTCGAATTGCGCGCCCCAGTCGATCAATTCCTGGACCCGCTTGGGGCCTTCGCGTACGACGCGTTCCACCACCACCGGATCACATAATGCGCCGCCGGCCTCCAGCGTGTCGGCCACATGCTCTTCGAAGCTGTCTTCCTCACTCAGGACGGTCGCGATCCCCCCTTGGGCGTTGGCGCTGTTTGATTCCCAGATACCGTCTTTGGTGATCACCAGCGCGGAGAGTTGGGGAGGCACCGCCATGGCGGCACGGAGCCCAGCCAAACCGGCACCGATGATCAACACATCGGTGAAGAAGTGGGGGACTTGTTTGGGGTGGAACGGGGCCAGATAACGAGCGGGCTCAATGACCATGATGGCAGGAATCAGCAATTGGAGGGAGAATACGCCGCACAAGCGGCCGGGCAAGCCCGGCGCTGGCTTGGCCAGAGACGCCTGCTGCCCCTCACGAAACGTCGGGCAAGCCCGGCCGCCACGCGAGATGTCCCGATCCATTCAGTCGTCTCGGAGAAACGCTGTTTATTCTACTCCCCTTGCTTCCCGCCCGCCACCGATTCGGTGTAAGCCCGGAACTGTTCAGTCCAGCCCGGCGGAGGGGGTGCGCGGCGTGATTGTTTCAGATTCCGCAGTTGATCGTCCATGCGTCCCGTGTTGCGTCGCAGTTCTGTACTGCTTGGCCGTAGTCCCAGGCTTTGCAGGGCCTTGTCCCACTGTTGCTTGGCCGCATCGCCCGCTGGCCCCTTCTGACCGGCCGCTTGGCGCATCTGGCTCCACTGGCGATAGAACCGCTCCAACTCGTCGCGATTCCAGCCAAGCCGGTTCAATAGTTCGGGATCGGGCTGGTCCTTGGCCAACTGCTCCTCCAAGGTCTCCAGGCTCAGGTTTACCGCCTTCTCGGCGTACTTGCGGTTAATCTCATCGGGGCGCGAGGGTTCCGGCTCCGGAGGCTTCGGCGGCGGGGTCTCTTGGTTGTTCGGTTGGCCACCCGTTGGAGGGGTTCCAGTGGCTGACGGGTTTTGCCCCTTCGTAGTTGTCCCTTGCGGCGGACCGTTGGCCGGTTCGGCTGACGGTTCTCCCCCCTCTCCAGGTTGTGGTGAATCGTTGGATTTTTCTCCTGGCTTTTGTCCGTTGGGCTGTCTACTCTGACGGGAGCCTTGCCCCGTGTCCTTTGATTGGCTGCCGGTAGCCCGATCCGCTTTGGCCTGATCCCCCGCCTGCTGGCCGGTCTTTCCTTCGCCCGGTTGATTTCCTTGATTGGCCCCCTCTTCCGACTCTGTGTGGCTGCCGGCGGTACCGGTGCCCGACTGTTCGGATTTCTGGCCGGCCCCCTTTTGGCCGCCGCCGGCGCGTTCGCCAGTCGCATCACCTTCAGAATTGGAAGGCTTGTCGTTCTTGCCTTGTCCCTGGGCCTCTTCTCGGTGGTCTTTTTTGGCAGCGGTGTTCGGTTGCCTCGTGTCGTCTGCGTTAGCTGACTCGTCTGGTTTCGTGGCCTTGGGCCTCTGATCCGACTCGGACTCCCGCGTCTCGCCCGTCTTCTGGGTGTCTTGCTGACCTGTGTCCGGAACCCGCTGCGGTTTGCCGGTCGGTTGCTGGGCAGGTCCTTCGGTCTTCTTCTCGGCTTTCGTGGGATCACCACCGGCTGGCGGCTGGCCCTCCGGAGGAGCTTCCTTGCCCGGTTGGGACGAGGATTTCTCGGAGCCGGACTTCTGATCGTCGCCGGCTTGTTGCTGCGGTTTGCCTTCGCCGCCCTGGGGAGACTTTTCGCCCGGCTGGGACGAGGATTTCTCGGAGCCGGACTTCTGGTCGCCAGACGACTGCTTTTCGTCCCCCTTCTTTGCAGGTTGATTCGCAGTCTCCTGGTCTGGCTGGGGCTGATCCGATTTCGGTTCGCCCTGGGACAGCTCGCCAGGTTTTGCTTGGTCGGGTTTTGCTTGGTCGGGTTTTGCTTGGTCGGGTTTTGCTTGGTCGGGGTGTGGTTGGTGGGGGTTTTTGTGGTGCGGCTGGGTGTGATTTGCCTGGTACGGGTTGGTG
>CAZLDQ010000189.1:0-11106 GCA_964558295.1 uncultured Planctomycetaceae bacterium
AGAAGATTTTAATGGAAAAAAAGGTGGAGAAGCTTTTGCTGGTTGACGAAGATTTTACACTGACCGGACTGATTACCATCAAAGACATCGATATGATGCGGCGTTTCCCGAATGCCTGTAAAGATGGGCAAGGGAGGCTGCGAGTTGGGGCTGCCATCGGGGTACACGACTACGAGCGTGCCGAGCGGCTGATCCGCGAAGATGTCGATGTCCTGGTGGTGGACAGTGCCCACGGTCACTCGGCCAATGTGATTGAGACCGTTCGGAGGATCAAGAAGAGTTGGGATATTGATGTCATCGCCGGGAATGTGGCGACCACCGAGGGGGCTAAGGCCCTGATCGAGGCTGGGGTTGATGCGGTTAAGATTGGGATCGGCCCGGGATCGATATGTACGACGCGGGTTGTCTCGGGGGTGGGGGTGCCGCAAATCACCGCCATCTACCATGCAGCCCAGGCCGCCAAGGAGACCGGAACCCCAGTGATTGCGGATGGTGGGGTTCGTTACTCGGGTGACATCACCAAAGCGATTGCTGCTGGCGCGTACGTGGTCATGATCGGTGGGTTGTTTGCTGGGCTTGAGGAAAGCCCGGGGGCTACGATCCTCTATCAGGGCCGAACCTATAAGGCCTATCGCGGCATGGGGTCGCTGGGGGCCATGGTGCAAGGCAGCAGTGATCGTTACCGGCAGAGTGGAAGCCGGCCCGATAAACTGGTTCCTGAGGGGGTTGAAGGTCGAGTTGCGTACAAAGGCCACTTGGGCCCGTTTGTGTATCAGCTTGTAGGGGGGCTACGAGCGGGTATGGGTTACTGTGGAACTCGGACTATCGATGAATTGCGCACCAAGGCGCGCTTCATTCAGGTCTCGTCAGCCAGTGTGCGGGAGAGTCATCCTCATGACATCGCGATTACGCAAGAAGCCCCCAACTACAGCACGGAGTATTCGTCCGACGACCAGTCGTAGACTCCTGCCGAGTGCATTGGTCCTGGTCTCGTGGATCTGGGGCCTTTTCCTTTTGGGGTTGGGAGAGAATGCTGTTGCCTATGACGACGATGGTGCCGTAGTGACGGCCGATTACGTCGTCGATCCCGTGGCTGAGAAGTCAGCCGTGGTGCAAGCGAGCTATTCGACCGGTAGTGCCGGGAGCAAGCTTACGTGGCGTCCCTATCGGCCGTCGCCCAACACGCGCGTTCTGTCTCAGGCGCCTGCGCAGGCCGAGCAGCCGGCGTCGTACAATGAAGCGGTCGCGGGCAGGACGAGTCCGAACAATCCGTTTGACGATCCATTCGACGACGCGTCGCAACTGACGCAGCTTGTTCCGCCGGCCAATCTCCGCGACGATCTGTTGGAGAAACCTGAGCCGAAACCAATACCGATGCCGACGGGCAAGCTTCCGACGCAGGTTAGCCAGCAGCTTACGCCCAAGGCCGAGTCGACGCAGGAGTCGCAGGAGATTATCGGCGGCAAGGAACTGGAAAAGGCGTTGGCGTCCGGGCCTCAGGCCGGTGCGTTCGTCTGTCCTTCACCGAAGGACCTGAAGCCGATCCATAAGATCAGTTACCGGATCACGCCGGAAAAAGGGGAACTCCCCCAGGAATGTGGGTTGGGGGGGGACGAATTCCAGCCACGAGTTTGGGAGCCAATTACCTTCACCTGGAAGGCTTCGGCTTTGTGCCACAAACCGCTCTACTTCGAACAAGTTGCCCTGGAACGCTATGGTCACACGGTTGGGCTGGGATTGCAACCGGCCGTCTCGGCCGCCCACTTCTTCCTTACCGTGCCGATCTTGCCCTACAAGATGGGGCTCTATCCGCCGAACGAATGCATGTACACCTTGGGCTACTACCGTCCGGGCAGTTGTGCCCCGTACCTGCTCGATCCGCTGCCGATCAGTGTCCGGGCTGCTTTGTTTGAGGGGGCCGCGGTGACGGCGGGAGTGCTCGTCCTGCCTTAGTCGCCCAAGCAGCAACCGCCGCTTTGACATCCGGACATGCCGCACATCCCCGCTGACTTGGCAGGGCATTGCGGCATGTTTGCTTTGGTTGGGGCGGCTGGGACGCTGATCTGCTTGATTACCTTTTGCTTGCCGCAGGCCGGGCACGTGGGCTTTTCCCCTTCCCGTGTGAGCCACTCGAAGGGTTGGCCGCAATTGCTGCAGAGGTATTCGTAGAGGGGCATATTGGTTGACTCTTGTGAGGGGCGGAAGTGGTAGAATGACCAAAGCCAAAGGACGAAGGAATGACCAAGTCTGAATGACCAAAGCTCAAATAGATTCGCGCTTCGTCATCTGGCTTTCGTCATTCGTCCTTTTTTCTCCTAGCATACTCTCTCCCAGCCAGCAGGTGAACCTATGGTTTTGCACTGTTTGACGCGGCAGCAAGTGCGGCGTGTGGATCAGCGGGCGATGGAGGAATACGGGCTCTCGGGGGTGGTGTTGATGGAAACTGCGGGACGGGGGGTCGCGGGGGGGTTGTGCCAACGGGGGATGGGCGGGCCGGGGCGCATCGCCGATCGTACGTACGTCACCTGGATTTCCGCAACGGGGGCGGGCCGGGCCGGTCCTCAGCGCCCGCGGCAAACGCAATAATGCGGGGGATGGCTTTGTAATCGCCCGGCACCTCGACCTACGGGGCTACCCAGTCCGTGTGCTGCTTTGGGCTGATCCGGCGGAGCTGCGGGGCGATGCGGCGACCAACTTCCGAATTCTGGAGAAGACCGAGGTGCCGATCTTGCGCGTGGATGTCGAGCCCGAAGCTGCGCGAGTCGTCGAATACCTGGCCGAAGCGGCTTGGATTGTCGATGCCCTCTTGGGGACCGGTACGCAAGGCGAGCCTCGGCCGCCTTTGGATGTGGCGATTGATGAACTGAATGCTGCTCACGCTCCGAAACTGGCCGTGGATCTTCCCAGTGGGCTGGACTGCGATACGGGCCAGGCCGCCTCGCATACGGTGATTGCGGCCCACACTTGCACGTTCGTTGCTCCCAAGCCGGGCTTTTTCGCCCCCGGCGCCGCTCGCTACACGGGCCAGTTGCACGTGTTGGACATCGGGGCGCCGCGCAAACTGATCGAGGAGATGTTGGGGGAAGGAGTGGAAAGTGGATGGTGGGCGGCGCAGTGATTCGCGGTGGGCTTGCCTCGTCGCGAGTGAATTCCAACTGGGCCCGGCGCGGGTTTCAACGACTGGACTTGGTTGTACAACCGCTGGACTCTTTGGGAGTTGTTGGTCGCTGTCGCATGTCTCTTGCCACCGGAGCAGCGGGGAGGCTCCAGTGCAGTCTGGGCGTGGTTGGCGTTGTCACCGCGCGGTTGTCGTTCTGTGAAGGCGTGATTTGCATCTCGATCCTCTCGGCGCTTGCGACCGGTTGGGACGGGGGGGGGTTGTTTTGCATTCGATGTTGGCGAATCAGCATTGCCAACTGCTGCCAGGACGGCTTGGCCCAGGCTGGCGTGGTCAGACTGGAACAAGCAAGGGTCACCGCGATGATGGCCGTCACATATCTCATTTCCACCGACTCCCAACAAGAATGAAAAATGATCACAAGACGTCGGCCCATTCGGCCTCGTTGACTTTCCGCCATGTTGCGGCCATTGTAAATTGCAGGCGCACGATCACCAACTTCGGATACTTGTCCCATGCTGCCAGTGGAATCAACGCCACCGTGGATCGGACCGGCTTCGCAAGACGAATTGGACGAGGCCCTCTTGCTGCTTTACAGTCATCTTTCTCCAGAGGAGCGACTTTCACGGGCGGAGACTCTCCGCCACGAACTACTCGTGGGGCAGATTCCGCAGGAGGGGCTGCGCGTTGCTCGTCGCGAGGGGCGGGTCGTCGGGGTAGTCTTTGCTCAACTCCAGGCCGGGAGAACGTCGGTCGTTTGGCCTCCGAGGCTTGTGCAGGAGGAGCCTGTCGCCACGGCCGGTCGCCTTCTTGACGTCACCTGGGCTTGGTTAGCCGGCAGCGGGGTTCGGGTGGCGCATGCCCTATTGGAGGATGAGGATCCCAAGGACTTGGCCCTGCTCAAGGCGGCAGGCTTTGAGCCGTTGGCTGTGCTCCTGTATTTGATGAGTGAAGCGTCTGTCTTACCGCGTTGCCCACCATCGACTGTGCTGGAATTTGAGCCGGATGCCTTGAGTCAGCCGGAGCGGTTTGTCCGGGTGCTCGAGGCGACGTACGAGGGGACGCTCGACTGCCCTGCACTCGATGGGATACGGCCGATCGAAGAGGTGATCGAGGGGTATCGTGCGACGGGGGTGTACTCCCCAGAGCGTTGGTTCCTTGTGCGTCACGAAGGACGCGATGTCGGCTGTCTCTTGTTGACCGATCATCCTGATTTGGAGATCTGGGAGTTGATCTACATGGGGTTAGTGCCTGCCGCCCGGGGAAGTGGTTGGGGGGTAGAGATCTCCCGCTATGCCCAGTGGCTGACCCACCGAGCGGGACGCTCCCGCTTGGTCGTGGCGGTCGATTCGCTCAACACCCCGGCGATCCGTATGTACACCTCGGCGGGGTTTGAGCGGTGGGATCGTCGGATCGTGTTGCAGAAAGTCTTCGGGTAATTCGTCGGGGGAAAGGATTGCGGGGGCAGGATTTAGGGGCGAGGGGACTCGGGCAAAGTGGATGGCGGAACGACCGGATCGAGCGGCCCAGACGTGCAACGGGCCGTGTGGCGAATCGAGCGGATCTCCCAAGGCTTTCGTGGTGATTGAAGTCGCGGTGACGAAGAGCGAGTGACCGAATCGCGTTTCCCCAAGCATTCCTTGGACTTACTGCATGAGGTGTTTGCCACTTCGTCACGAGGCCGACAAGCGTTCAACATGTTTTACACATTGCGTATCGCGTTCTCCTCATCTTCATAACGGCCACATGGCCAAAACGGTGAAGATTTTCCACGGAATCTGGGGCCGGGAAGCCGATCAGAAAAATTCCTACGCCACGAAGTGCTCTTCGGTTTGACAGCAGTGCTAGCAGGGCTACAATCAGCTCATCGGGTGACACAAAAACCTAAACCCAGACGGCTGCTGCTGTCGAAGAATCGCGACTTTTTCCCTTTTCGCTGTCTCCCTTGTTCTGTGGGGACGGGATACCGCCAGATGGTCCGGTGAGGAGGGGATGGATCGCGCGCCGGGGGGCGCTGAGGAAGTGGCCACGGACGATATGGACATCGTGTCGGCTTTGCGAACCGCATTGGCCGGCAGGGTCGGACAACAACGATTCGAACTTTGGTTCGGTTCGCGGACGCGACTAGAACTGACCGGGGATACTCTTGTTGTTCATGCTCCGAATCAGTTCTTCGTCAACTGGATTCGCGCCAACTTTCGTGCCGAGATCGACGCGGCCTGTGCGGAGATTCTGGGGCGTTCGCTTGAGGTCGAGTTTCTGATCGACGCTGCCGAGCCGGCGTCTGCCCCGGAGGTGAAGACGACGCTGGCAGGGGACGCATCCTCTGCGTCGCCACAGCCGGTGGCCGCTGCGATGGGGCCGCCGGATGGGCCGGCTTCGAACCGCCGGCCGTTTGCCAACTTTCAATCGTTTGTGGTTGGGCCCTCCAATCGGTTGGCCTATGCGAGTGCTGAGATGGTTGTCGAGCGGCCCGGCGAACTGTCGCCGTTGGTGATCTGGGGGCCGACGGGTGTGGGCAAGACCCATTTGCTCGAAGGGATCTGGACCGCCGCTCGCAAGGCCGATCGGCGGAAGACGATTGTTTATCTGTCGGCCGAGCAGTTTGTCTGCGACTTTCTGCAATCGTTGCGTGGTTCAGGGCTGCCCAACTTCCGTCGCAAGTATCGCGGGGTCGATCTGTTATTGATCGATGATCTTCAGTTTTTCTGCGGGAAACGCTACACGCAGATCGAATTGTTGTATACGATCGACACGCTGATCCGCGAACGGCATCAGATTGTGCTGGCCTGTGACCGGCCACCCTCGGAGATGAGCGATTTGGGGCCGGAACTGGTCACGCGGTTAGAGAGCGGTGTCGTTTGCCGCTTGGAGCCGGCGGAACATCAGACGCGGCGTGGGATCGTTGCGCAGATGGCCCAGCGGCTCAAGATGACCGTGCCGACCGACGTGCAGGAGTTCATCGCTGCCCGTCTGACGCGTCACGCTCGGGAGATTTCAGGGGCTTTGTGCCGGCTGCAGGCGGCGAGTCAGGCTTGGCAGAAGCCGATCACCCTTCCGATGGCTCAAGAAGCTCTGGGCGACATGGTCCAGGCGGGGAGCCGCGTCGTGGGGCTGGCCGACATTGAAAAAGCGGTGTGCGAGACCTTCAAGCTGGCCCCGACCAGTCTGCAATCGGACCGCAAGGCGAAGAGCGTCAGCCATCCGCGGATGCTGGCGATGTGGTTGGCCCGCAAGTATACCCGGGCGGCGTTGAGCGAGATTGGTGAGTACTTCGGTCACCGCAGCCATAGTACGGTGATTTCGGCCCAGAAGCGCGTGGACAGTTGGCTTTCTGAAGGCGCTACGCTGAGTCTGGCCGATCGCGCCTTGGGCGTTGACGAAGCGATTCGCCAAGTCGAGCAGTTTCTTCAGGCCGGGTGAGGAAATGCGGAATGCTGAGTGATGAAGGGCGTGTGCTGAGTCGCTTGTCTTGGGGGATTGGTCATTCAGCATTTGTCATGTAAACAAAAACCCCCGGTGTTTTCACCGGGGGCTTTTTGAGGGCTTGGTTCGCTTTGTGGCTTAGGCGAACTTCGTCACGCCGGGCATGGCCACGGGGTATTTGCCGTTTTCGTCGGGCTTGGTAGGAGGCTCGGCGTCCCAGTTGTAGGCCGAAGGGACGAGCGACTGTTGGGAGTTGATCGCCTGGTCCCAGGTCAGCATCTGGCCGGTGTAGTTGACCATTCGGCCGAGGATGGCGAGCATCGTGCTTTGGGCCATGTAGACGCCGTTGTTGATTGGCTTGCCGGAGCGGATCGCTTCAAACAATGCTTTGTGCTCCAACTCGTACATGTTCCCGCCGTCGCCATCGAACTTCCATTTTTCCGGTCCGTCGATGCGGAACTTGAGGATATTGGCTTGGCCCTTGGTGCCCGAGTAGATGTCGGAGACATCGCTGTAGCATCCAGGTTGCTGACGGCAGTAGGCGTAGCAGCGAGTGCCGTTGGCCCACTCGTAGACCACGGCGTGGTGGTCGTAGATGTCGCCGTACAGCGGATCGGTGCGCACCTGGCGACCGCCGAGGCCCCAGGCTTTTACCGGCGGCTGATCGTGCATGGCCCACATGGCCTTGTCGAGGCTGTGGACGTGCTGTTCGGTGTTGAAGTCGCCGGAGAGCCAAGTGAAGTAGTACCAGTTGCGGAGCTGGTACTTCATTTCCGTGTCGTCCGGCTTGCGCCCACGATGCCACAGCGAACCGGTCAGATAGGTTTCCTGCATCGTCACGAGGTCGCCGATGGCGCCGTCGAGCACGCGCTGCATCGTGGCTTTTACGCCGTTGTGATAGCGCCAGCAGAGGCCGGAGACCACGCTGAGACCTTTCTTGGCTGCTTCCTCGCAGGTGGCCAGGACCGATCGCACGCCCGGGGCGTCGACGGCCACGGGTTTCTCACAGAAGACATGCTTTCCCGCGTCAATCGCGGCCTTCAGGTGCATGGGGCGGAAGTGGGGGACTTCGCCGAGGATCACGACGTCGGAGGCCTCGATGACCTGCTTGTAGCCGTCGAAGCCGATGAAGCAGTGGTCCTTGTCTACCGTCACACGGTCGGCGAATTGCTTCTTCAGCGAGTCGAGACTCCCTTGGAGGCGATCCTCGAAGACGTCGGCCATGGCGACCAGCTTCGTGTTGGGATCGGCCGTGAGGGCGTTGGCCGCGGCGCCCGTGCCCCGGCCGCCACAACCGACCAAGCCCACTTTGAGGAGATCGCTGCCGGCGGCATGGGCACTGCGGCTCAAGGTCAATCCTGCGGCCAAGGCCCCGCCGACCACGGCGGTTGACGTTTTGAGGAACTCCCGGCGCGAGGGTTGCAGTCCACGTTGAAGTCTCTGAGGGTTATGCATACTTGGCTCCTGAAAACGGTTGGCGGGAGGGGCTGGCCATCCAAACCCCGATTCTCATGCAGGAATCGCCGCTTGTGCGGCAGTGTTCCCATCATAACCCGCCTCCGGGGGTCATGCAAGCGAGGAGTCTGGGGGAGGGGAGTGGATTAGCGGTTGGGGACCAGGGGCCTGGGGGTTGGGGCTTGCGACGCTTAAGCCCCGGCCGCCTGTCTTCGCCACGGCCTACTGCCGCCCTCCGGCGGTCTTCTGCATATACCGAATGAACTCGGTGTCGAGCTTCTGCAGATCGTTGCCGAAAAACTGTTTGAATTCGGCCAAGCGGGTTGATGGATCATCCCAGACCATGGGCGACTTCTGGGAGAGCTGTCGCAAATAGGCGACATACTGGCGGGGATATTGGTTGATGAGAAAATAGGTCAGAGCCCAAGCTTCGGCGTAGGCGTCGAGGCCGTGGTCGGTGTTGCGGAAGCGGCTGTCGTCGGAGATGAGGGTGATCAGCGAGTCGGGGGGGCGTTTGGTCAGGTACTGCCGGAACTGCACAAGTCGCGGCTGGTTCAGTGTGCCGATGGTACGCCACCCCTTGGCACTCGTCACGTCGGGCGTTTCGAAGTAGACGGCGATTCCTTCACTGAACCAGAGGGGGCAGTCGCTTAGGCGTGTTTGCAGGCCGGAGTTGAAGGCGATCTGGTGAGTTGCTTCGTGAACGATCGTGGCCACGGTCTGTGCCGCCCCCGGCTGTGCTAGGATTCGATTGACCAGGGCCGCCTTTCCGCCACGTCCGTTTTGGCCCGATGCTTCCAGGCCGGTCAGGTCGTACATGACCATCCGGTTCGTCTGCAGGCTGAAATAGCCGATCATCGAACTGACCGCATCGCCCACTTCCGGCTTGGAGAACTCGATATACGAGCGCTTGTCACGAAACACGATTGCGACCAGCGGGAACTCCGGTTCCTTCAGTTCGAAGCCTTTGCGGTTCCAGAGATTGGTGAATGCCAGGTAGAGTCGTTCGAACAGGCTGCCACACCATTGGGCATAGGCGCGCGAGGTGTTGAAGCAGATCAGGTAATGGGTTGTCTGATAGGTCTCGAACCCTTGGGGCAACTCACGCAGCAGCGTTTGGGAGAGTTCCTGAGGGGACATCGCTTTGAACGGCGTCTCGTCACTGGTTTGACGCACCTGCTCATCCGGTTGGATTGTCCACAGGATGCCATCCCGAGCCTTCAGCAGAATGCCGCCGTCATTGGCGGTCAACAGGATCTGGCCGGTGACAGTGATTTCCCGCCCATCGCGGCGCACGACGACATGGTCGAGGCCCATGGCCGCGGCCGAGCAACTCACGCACAAGGTGGTGGCGAGGAGAAGACGATGCACGGATTCTCGTTGCGTCTGAAGTTCGGGTATTTCTTGCCGGATCAGCTTACTCGCCGGCGGAACACGGTCGGCAAGCGTACCGGCTAAATGGGTGGGGAATCACTCGATACCCTCCATTATAGTCTAGAACACCCTCCCCGCTCCCTGACTTGGAGGGGACGGATGACTCCTCGCTCGCTCGGCCAGCAGGATCGTACCGCCGGCCACCAGGGCGAATAGCGTGATCAGGACGAGGCAGATCCCGGCCACCTGATCCTCCACCCCGTAGTGCATCAGGCCGAATATGCGGATCGAAAGGGTCATAACCCCAGGTGGCACTACCAGGATGCTGGCGGCCACCTCGCCGAGCACCACGGCCAGGGCCACCAGCCAAGCCGCCCCCACAGCGGCAAGCCGGCAGGGCAGGGCGATGTGCCAGAGTTGTTGCAGCCTGCCTGCGCCGTCGAGCGTTGCACTATCGAGCAACTCTTGAGGGAGTGTACGCAGTGCATGCCACATGATCAGGGTCGCCGGAGGCAGGCCGCGAAGGGTCAAGGCTAGCCATGGAGCGAGAATCGACTGGTCATACCAATAGACCAAGAGGGGAGATTCCGGCCGGTTCAGAAACCAGATGATCCCCAGGCCAAGCAGTGGCGCAGGGATGGCCAGGCAGAGGGACGTCACCAACAGGGCCATGGCTGCTCCGAGTCTGCGGCCTCGGGCGAACCACGCCAAGAGCGTGCCGAGCACGACTGCTGCACTGGTGGCCAAGAGGCCGATGCCCAATGACCAGCCGAATTCTCGTTGATAGCGCCAAGGACTCTCGGCGATGATGGCTAGGCACTTGACCAACGACCAGGTTCGCTCTCGGCCGCTGTCGGTTTGCGTGACGAGGACTCCCGCCTTGTAGCAGAGATTTCCCAGCGGCATTCCCGCTGCAAGCAACAAAACGATCCCCACGGCTATCGTAGCAGGGAACCGCCAAGCGCCGAGGCGGAAGACCCAATGCGGGCGATGACTGGTGGGCCGATCCACGCCGGCCAGTTTTGTGGCGAGCCCCAAGCCAGCGGCAAGCAGGAGGATGGTAAAGAGAACACTCGGCAGGATGCCGAGCGAGGCTTCCCCAGGCGTTTGGCCCATGGCCAGCCGGGTGTAGATTTCTTCGGCGTAAGTTCGCACGGCAAAGAGATCCGTGACGGTCATCTCGCCCGCGGTAAACGTTACGACCCATAACGCTGCCACGCTCACGGCGGGGGCCATACTTGGGAGCGTTACGTGGCGAAACACCTGACCCGGCGTGCCGTCCAACAGGGCCGATTCCTCCAGTTCCGGTTCGACGAGCCAGAGACCGGCCGCGACGATCAGCACGACCCACGGCAACGCCGCCATTACGTGGACCCAGATTGCTCCCGACCACCCTTCGAGCCAGACCGGTCCGGCAAAGGCCAGCGTGTACCAGCCCTGTAAGCCGAACCCCGCTTGCCAAGCGGCCGCCTGCACATAGAGCGGTACGAACAGCATCACAGTCAGCAGCCTCATCGCCACCTTGCGCCCTGGTAGATCGGTGCGCATCAATAGCCACGCCAGCCCGACTCCTAGCGGTAGGCTGATCGCGCAGGTGACGCTGGCCAGGACGAGCGTGTTGAGGGCCAGCTTCAGCGCGATGGAGTCCATGAAGAGGTTTTAGAGTTTAGAGTGTAGGGTTTAGGGTTTAGGGTTTAGGGTTTAGGGTTTAGGGTTTAGGGGGCAGGGGGCAG
>CAZLDQ010000190.1:0-11099 GCA_964558295.1 uncultured Planctomycetaceae bacterium
CTCGAACAGCACTACAAGCTCGGCGGGCTGGCCACCTGGTTCCGCCGCCCGGGCGGGCACATCTTCGATATTTCCCTACACGGTTTCCCCGTGGGAATGGTCAAGAGTTGCCGCCGCTACTGGACCCGCGAAATCGCCGATTCGATCGTCCAACTCAAGAACATCCGCTTCGATAACCCAATGTTCTCGCTCTCGACCACCTTCGACCGCGAGGATTTCACACGGCTCCTGATCGAACGGTTTCAAGTCCCCAGGGAAACGGTCGTCGCGTTCTTCGACACGGCTCGCGGGATGAACTTCTACGACGACCAGTCGATCACCACCCGACAGCTCTTCGACCGGTTCTTCCCGGGGCGGGAAGACGTAGTCCGACTCCTCATGGAACCGATTACCTATGCCAACGGTTCCACGCTGGAAGACCCGGCGGTCTCCTACGGGATCGTGTTTTCCATCTTCCTGTCGAAGGGGGTCTACACCTTCGAAGGCGGCACCGATCGGTTGATCGGGCTGATGGAAAAGGCCATCAAGACGAGCGGCGTCGACGTTCGGATCCGATCCGATGTCCAGAAGATCCATGTCAACGGCCGGCGAGTTACCGGCGTCACGGTCAACGGCCGGTATATCAAGACCCACGCGGTCGTCTCCAACGCCAACATTCGGACCACGATCCTCAACCTCGTTGGCAAGGAGTATTTCGACAAGGACTTCATCGAGCAAGCCCAGGCGGTACGGCTCAACAATTCCAGCACCCAAGTCTATATCGCCCTCCGCCCTGGCGAGACCATCGATGAAGCCTCCTGCGGCGACTTGTTGTTCAGTTCCACGGCACCGACCTTCCGCACCGACCTGTTGCTCAGTCGTCAGGTCACCAGCCGCACCTATTCCTTCTACTACCCGAAGACCCGCCCAGGACGCAATCGCACCTTAGTCGTGGCCAGTACGAATGCCAACTATCAGGACTGGGCCAACCTCTCGAAAGAAGAGTATCAAGCGAGCAAACGATCGCTGATCGAAGACACGTTGAACGCCCTGGCCAAATACGTCCCCGACATCCGCCAAAAGGTCGACACAGTCGACTGTGCCACGCCATTGACCTTCGAGCGTTATACGCACCACCCCTTGGGAACCAGCTTCGGCACGAAATTTGAGGGACTGGCCGTCAGCCGCAGTCTACCCGAGCAGATCCAAGGGCTGTACCACACGGGAAGCGTCGGCATCATCATGTCGGGCTGGCTCGGAGCCGTCAACTACGGCGTGATCGTGGCCAACGATGTTGATGCGTTTCTCATGAAATCCGGCGTTAGCCCGTCACCAGTGCCAGAAAGCGGAAACCGCTCATGAGCCGCCAGCAAATCCTCGACGCTATCCCACACCGCGAACCATTTCTCCTGGTCGACGAAATCCTCGAGTGGGAAGACAACCGGATTGTCTGCGCAAAGACGTTTTCCGGCCAAGAAGACTTCTTCGCCGGACACTACCCCCACTTTCCTCTAGTGCCTGGGGTGCTCTTGTGTGAAGCCGCCATGCAGGCCGGGGCAATTCTCCTCTCACGGCAGTTGACCGAGGCCGACGGCAAGGTGCCCGTGGCCACGCGTATGAACGACGTTCGTTTCAAACGCATGGTTCGCCCCGGCGAGACGATCCGCATGGAAGTGAACCTCACTGATCGCTTGGCCGATGCGTTTTTCCTCACCGCGAAAGTGACTGTCGACGGGAAGGCCGCCGTCCGATTCGAGTTCGCCTGCACCGCCACCCCCATCTAGCGGGCGGGCTTGCCCGCCACAACTCCCAACGATCGCAACACTATGACGGACTTTCTGCAACTTGATGGCAAAAAGATTCTCCTCTTCGGCGTAGCCAACCGAAAGAGCGTGGCCTATCACATCAGCCGGATCCTGATCGATGCAGGCGCCGAGTGCATCTACGTGGTCCAAAACGATACGATCCGCCAGAGCGTGGCCAAGCTTCTCGGCGACGCTGAGGTCTACAGCTGCGACGTGGAGTACGAAGACCAGATCGCCCGGCTGCGGGAAGAGATCGGCGCCCGCCACACCTGTTTCCACGGCTTGGTCCACTCTGTGGCCTTCGCCGACTACTCCGAGGGGCTCAAGCCGTTCCACGAGACCCCGAAGCGGGCATTCCTGCGTTCGATGGACATTTCCTGCTTTTCGCTGACCACAATCAGCCGCGCGTTTGCCGATCTTCTCGATCCCGATGCATCGGTCGTCACGATTTCGATCTCGACAACGACGATGGCGAGCGAGAACTACGGATTCATGGCGCCGATCAAAGCCGCTTTGGACTCGTCGTTGGCCTTTCTGGCCAAGTCGTTCAGCCAGTTTTCCCGTGTGCGGTTCAATGCGGTCGCCCCCGGGCTGCTTAAGACTTCCGCCTCGGCGGGCATCCCCGGCTATGTCGATGCCTATCTCTATGCCGAGCAGGTAATCCCCCGCAAGCAAGCCGTTCAAACTGAAGAAGCGGCCAACGTCGCCGCCTTCCTGTTAAGCCCTCGTTCCAGCGGCATCAACGCCCAGCGGATCGTCGTCGACGCCGGCATGTCGATCAACTATTTTGATCGCGATCTGGTCCGCCGCGCTATACGCCCCGAATAAGAGCCCCCTCGCTCTGAACCGCTCCTCACCAGTCAAAGGGCTGTTGTGGAGCCGAATCATCTTCCTTATTGTCGGACTTTTTTCCGCGTTTGCCTCTCTTTCGCTTCACCGTGTCCTCGATCTCAACTCTCTCGCTCTTCTCTCCCAACTCATGGACAAAGAGTATCTCTGGTTTCAAATGCCTTATGGCAAGTTGAACCAGATGCTGATGATGAGTAAAGAAGAGAATTTGGGTTTTGCGGGAAAACTCTGCAAGCACCTCCAAAGCGGCAATTGATCGAGTGTCGTCGAAGCTGACCAGAATGTCGTCGAGGATGAACGGGATTGGTTCCTTGTCGATCAGATAGTGTTCCAGACTAGCCAGACGCAAGGCCAGGTAAAGTTGGTCGCAGGTGCCGTCGCTCATGCCGGCCAATTCGACCGTCTCCGTACCGCCGGGCCGAACCCCCACAAGCACCTTCTGGCCTTGTTCATCAATATCAGTGCTCAACCGCTCAAACGAGCCGAGCGTTAGCCGCTGGAATAGTTCGCTCGCGCGGCGGAGCACGGGATCCTCATTCTTCCGCTGATACCGCTGAATTCCTTCACGGAGTACGGCCGAAGCAAGACGCATGCAAGCATATTGTTGAGCATCGGCCTGAATCTGGGCCAACAAATCTTGCATCTGCTGAGCCGCTTCCGCCGATTTCGAACTTGCATCGATCGAATTGAGCGTCCGCTGCTCATCCCACACCGTTTGCTGAAGTCGCAGCCGCTCGTCTTCCAACTGTTGAATCTGGGCAGCAAGCTTTCCAAGTTGGCTCGGCAACTCATCCGCATTGACAGCTGCCGCCTCTTCAAAGAGACCATCAAGGCTCGCGCCGGCACTGAGAGTGAACAGTTGATCATCCAGCCCTTCCAGGCTTTCACGCAGGCGAGTGGCCGTTTCCGAAGCCCGTTCGGCCGCAGGAAGTTCTTCCGGACTCTGGCATCGTGCTTCCTGGCACATCGCCGCCAGCCTGGCACCAAGCGTTTGGATCTCCTGGCGGGCTCCTTGCACCTGCTCGCGACAACGATCCCGCTGCTGGGTGAGCGACTCTTGCTTCTGCCGATCGAGACAGGCCTTCTGCAGCCGGTGGATCAGTTCTTCCGCCGCTTCTTCCACAGGACGCGAGGCCAACTCTGGAGCGACGTTCCTCACGAGGTCTCCCACATACTGCTCGAAGTTTTGAATGTCTTGCACGATGTTGTCGATTCGTTCCGCATACGTCCGAGCTTCATCGAGCCGGCCGAACAGTTCGGCGGTTTGGGTTAACAGGTCGTTTGCCACAACCGGGGCGCTCTCGGGAACCAGTCCCAGCGGCTCGATCGCCTCGGCCCACTGCTGCTGCCATACCGAACGTTCGGCCAAGGCCTTTTCCGTGGCGGTCCGGGCTCCCGCCAAACGTTGGTTCGCCTGCCGAATCTCCTTCTCCAACGCCTGACGCCGGTCGGCAACTGCTTCGATGTGCTCGACCACGGCCCGGCTGCGACTGATCAGCGTGGCCAGCGTCTCCATCTCTCCCGGATACGGTTCTCCCAAGACGGTTAGGCAATGGCCCAACTCGCGTCGGCATGTCTCAATCCGCTCATCCAATTGACGCAATTGGTTTCGGGAGATCCGTTGGTTTTGAGCCTGTTCAATCAAGGCCGCGTGACGACGCAACCAGACACGCATTTCTCGTGGCGAAAGCGGCTCAATTCCCAATGGTTGCCAACACGCCGTCCAGGCTGCCTCGGCTTTCTGTCGCTCGGCCCGTACCGCTTCATATCGCTCACCGAGCATGGCCATTTGTTGATCGAGCGAATCACGGTTGGCCTGCAGATTGGCCCGGGTTGCCACCCGAGTCGCTTCACGACGGAGCCGATCGGCCAGATCGTCGGCCGCTTCGACCGCATGCTGATAAGCCGTCTTCAACTCGTGCCCCGCGTTGACCTGCACAAGGAACTGCTCAAGCCGCTGGCTGTCCGCTTGTCCTTGTTGCCAAGCCTCAACGACCAATTGCCAGCCCTGGTCGCGGAGGTAGCGAGCGGCCTGCAAGGCTTCCTCTGTCGGAATATCGCCCTCCAATTGCAACTGCTCGATCTGCCGGTCGAACTCGGCACGCCGGCTGACAGCATCCTCCAGCCGTTCCTCGAGCGAACGGAGCCGCTGCTCGATGTCCGTCCGTACGGCCTCATGCCGGTCGACCGTCTCCGGTGTGGGCACCGTCAATTGTTCCAGCGATTCCAGCGAACCCGACCAAAGCCCAAGCTTAGCCAGGTCAATCGCCGTTTGCTCCTCAAGCTGTTCCAGTTCGCATTGCAGCGTGATTCGTTGGTCTTCCAGTTTTCCTTGCTCTTGCGCCCGCTGAATAGCGGCTTTGAGTGAATCCGCGTTGCGAGGCGGTTCCAGGGCAGTGAGTTGACTCTGGGCTTCAGCCAACCGGGTTTGGGCTTCTTCCCTCTCCCTATGGGCTTGCTCAATCTGTCGCTCAAAGACCTCGTAACGACTACCAAGATTTTGAATAGTCAGCTTTTGTTGGTTGGTCAGCCGCAAGGTTTCAACAACCTCAAACGACAAGTCCGGACGCACGTGTCGGAGGATCGTCGCGGCAGCAAGTTCGAGTTGTTCCCGGCGAGCGTGCAGCCCAGGCAGGTCCCGTTTGGCCTTGCGGTGGCTGCCAAGCATGTCGGAAAGCTCACGAATCGCTTCAGCATGTGACATTAGGCCGGCCGGGATCGTGATTGCTGCAAGTTGCTGTTCAATCTGGGCAAGTTCCTTCTCGGCCGACTCAACGGTTGTCTGAGCCACGCGAAGGTCGGCAACCACCGCACGTCGCTCCTCAGCAAAGCGACCGTCCAACAGCGGCACGTCTCCCAGCTCTTCCAATTGCCGCAGGCACTCGCGGCGTTTGGCGAGCAGCGGCAGCGTCTGCTTGAGCCGCTCCAACCGGCTCTTTGCCTGCACCAGTTCACGCAACTGGGACTCCACGGCGGCGAGCTGCTGGCTCGCCTGATGCAGCCGCTCCTCGTGGGCTTCCCACTCGGCCGTCGAAAGCTGCTCCTGACGGATGGTCTTCCTCGCTTCGTCGAGTGCCTTGAGCTTCTGGTTGATCTGCCGATTGCCTCGCCGCGCAAAGAGTTCTTCAGCCTTGGCATCGAGACTCTCGCGTACCTTCTGAAGGTCGGCAATCCCCGAGCCGGCAGAAAAGAGCAATTGTCCCAAGTCACCCCGGCCGCTGGCGATCTCCTTTCCGCCTTGGACCAATTGCTCATGCCCAATCCCAAACATCGTGCTAAAAAGTTCCCGGTCCAAGGCACCGAGAAACGGCTGGAGCGCACCGTCATCGAGCGGTGTGATGCCGTTGGGCTCCAGGAGGGTGTTCTTAGTCCCCTTGCGCCGGAGAAACTCCAGCGTTTGCCCCTCGCGGGTTTTCAGGGTGGCGCCGATCCGAAGGCTGGCATAGGGATGGACGAAGTCGTCGGCCGACCGAGCCGGGACGCCGAAGAACATCTGTTCCAATGCTCGCAGGGTCGAACTCTTGCCAGCCTCATTCGGTCCGAAGATCACATGCAGCCCTTCTTGACCGCCCGACAGGTCAAGCGTTACATCTGTGAAAGGCCCAAAGGCTCGCAGGTCCAAGCGAAGGATTTTCACAAGGCCGCCTCCCTGTCCAACAACTGATGGATCAATATCTGCTCGACTTGGTCGAGCGTCTCACGAAGCTTGCTTGGATCAGCCAACCCCATGCTCTCCGCCCCTTCTTTGAGTTCTGGTGGGAGCTTGTCGTTAAGATCGCTCAGCTCGGCCGCAAGGGCCGTGCAACCATCAATACTCGCGCGAAGCTCGCTGAGATACTGGACCAACTCACCAATCGGCCCGTCGGCCCATTGAACGCCATCGCGTGACACGGGCATCGCAGTCCTCAAAGCAACCTTTTCCACCCAAATCGTCCCGCTGCCTACGTCCGAGGCAAGATCCCGCAAGGCGTTCGTCCAGCGATACGACTCGGCGGCCAGTTCCCGATGGGCCTCGCAGGCTCCGCAGACCTCGATCCGTACAGCCATCGGTAGCCCATCGACATCAGCAACCGCTTTGGCAAGTTGGCTGTGGACCCGTTCAAGCACCGCCTCACCGTTTTCCGCTCCGGTTGCATCGATCCGGTAATGCTCCCAGCGGAAAACGTCAACCGTGACCGATTCCAGATGGGCCCGGCTCTGATCATCCACCGTCACAATGGTACAACCCTTGGGCCCCGTTTCCCGCACATGCCGCCCTTGAATATTGCCCGGGAAAACAATAGGCGGATCAGTCCACAGCACTTCGCGTTTATGAATATGCCCCAAGGCCCAATAGTCGTATTGTTTCACACGCAGGTCATCAATCGTACAGGGAGCATAGGCTTCATGCCCCTCGCGTCCCGTCGCGCTGGTGTGTAAGAGACCGATATTGAACATTCCCGGCTCAGGCAACGGATAGCCACTGGCCAAGTTCTCCAGCACGGCCCCCCGCGCATAGCTTTGCCCATGAATGGCCACCTCATACGCATCCAAAAAAACCGTCTCCGGCTTGTTGGCCGCCAGCATGTGGACATTGTCCGGCATGGGCAGTTTCTTGGTCATCTTGTTGACCGCGTCGTGGTTCCCGGCGATCAGGTAGACAGAAATTCCAGCGTCGCGAAGCTTTCGCATCTGGTCGACGAAGAACAACCCCGTACGGAAATCTTTCCAGTCCCCGTCGTAGAGAGCCCCGGCAATGAGCACGAACGCCGCCGCCTGTTCCAAAGCCAACTCGACCAAATTGGCCAGTGCCCGGCGCGTCGCATCCCGAATCTGGTCGACCGGTGCCCCTTCGTACTGTTCTAGTCCTTTCAGAGGACTGTCTAAGTGGATGTCGGCGGCATGAATGAACTTGAACATTCGTCAGACTTTCACTTGACAATTTGTCGGGCGATCATCTCTCGCTGCTTCTCGATTACCTCGGGATCGCGAGTGAAGCTGGTTAGACTCGTGGTGACGGGCCGGCACGCCCCCCTCGCATGCTGTTTGTCCCCCGTCCGTTCCGCCAGAAGCCACAAGTATTCATAATCTTCCAAACCATCGCGGATATTGGCTAGTCGTATCGAACCGATTGGGCCTTCCGGTCCAGGATACAACAGTACCCCGTCCCCGTGCAGCCAATCATACTGCGGCCCACCCGTGGTAATGCTCCACTCGAGTTGAGAGCCGGCATGCGGGTTAATCGGCCGGTCATTGTGGGCCTTGCTCCAGATATTAGCGCCCCAGTAGAGAAACCCGTCCATCTTCTGCTCGAACGCCTGCCACCAAAGGACCCGCGACTCGACAAGCGGATGGTCTGCCAGCCAGTTGGCATAGGGGTAACGTGGGCCAAGGCAAACGTAGGCCCACACCTCCAAGCCGGCTTGGCGACACCGCTCGGCATCCTCAAACCGATATCGCGGCGTCAACGGGCAGTTCCAATCGACGTTCAGCTTGCGCATCGCCTCGGGATCTTGAGGGATCCTGGCTGTCGTCAGCGTATGCAGTCCCGGGTAACGCTCCTTGACCAAGCCGAAGTATTCCTCAATGATAGGAAAGAACTCCTTCTCGCGCTCGTCGAATCCGTGAATGTAGGCCCGATCGAACAGTCCACGCGAGCGGAGTTGGGCCATAAAGGGATCGAGTCGCTCGATGAGCCGCTGCTTGAACTGCGGCGTATACGCCTGGCGTTCGCTGTAGCAGACCCAAATCCGGCTGCCTCGCTCTTGGACTATATTCAACACGTTGAACGTGTTGAGCCCCGCATTCTTGTAGTGCTCCAAGTCTTCGATTGCCGGAGGCGACGTTCGCGAGATATCGTCCGGATTGAGCCGATGGGCCAGGACGAAGTCACCGTACTTCTGCCGAAGCACTGTCGAAAGCGGTTTACCGTAAATCTTCTCCAGGTATCCGTCCATCAGGGCAAAGGCCGTCTTCAAGTGGCCCTGCACGGGCAGATCGAAGCCGTAGACCGTCGCCCGAATCTCGACCTCGGCCGGCTCGCTGTTCTTCGGACGCACGAGGAGCTTCCCTATGTATTCGCCCGGTGGAGTCCCCGGAGGAGCGTAGACCGTAACCCAGACGGCCTGGGCAAACCCAGGGGCAACGCCGAATTGCTCGACAGGCAAAAGTGCGTCCGGCCACCAACCCGGTGTCGCCTGCGGATCGGCCGGATGCGGACGAAGTGTCGCCAGATGAACATAGCCCACCTGGTGCCATTGGAGATGTTGTTTTCCGATTCTCGCACCGTTGGCCGAACAAACCAAATCGCTCAGTTCGATCCGCACGTCTTCAAGCCGTTGTCTCCCGCCGCAAAGCAGCACCACCTGAAAACTTTCATACTCTCGACCGGCAAGACAAATCCGGGCCGATGGTGCATCAAGCCGGTGTTGGTCATCGGGCGGCATTTCATACGGGGATACACGGCGCATGCTCGTCTCTGTCCAAACGGCATATTCCCGGCTCGCCTTGGAACTCTTCAAATTTACAGTCTGCCGGTGCTCAATCGATTGGCCGAGTAGTTGATCCGTGGCGGTCAGGCGAAGGGTATAGTCACCGGACGGGGCGATCCGGTTGATCCAATCGAAACGGATCGGCATTTCCTTGCCTCCGGCCCGGGAGACGAAACCTTCGGGGCCCTCAACCACCGCCTGCCAACTGGCCGGCAGGGTTGTGCTGCCCAGAACCCCGAACGTGCCGGCACCGAATACATTGGGCGCGATCCGCAGGGAGCGAAATGCGAACGGCGCAAGCCCCACCTCCAGATCGTCGAACCAAACAGTGCCCTTTCCCTTGCGCAGAAACACGAAGACTTTGATCTCGCGTACCGGCTTGGCCACGTCAAAGACCAGTTCTGCTTGTTGCCAATCGTGAGTCCCAGGATGAAAACGGGCAGTCTGCCCCCAGAGCGGTGTACCGTCGTCATACTCCAGGTCCAGATAGATGTCGTAATCCTGTACCGTCTCCGCATTCTCCGCTCGACTCCAACCGGCAATTCGAAACGGATGCTTCACCGGCGGATCG
This sequence comes from uncultured Planctomycetaceae bacterium, assembly GCA_964558295.1. Classification (GTDB taxonomy): domain Bacteria; phylum Planctomycetota; class Planctomycetia; order Pirellulales; family Thermoguttaceae; genus JBDKTH01. Next base: position 9,675 of record CAZLDQ010000190.1, read on the forward strand.
AAGCGAAGCACCTGAAACGCCCGGGAGGTGTCTTCGAGACTCTGATTCGAGAATCGCAAACTCCGCCGCCCGTTTCGAGCCACAGTATCATCGACTTTCGCCCCTTTTCCCGCCAACGTCCAGCCCCCATCCTCTTCGAACCCCGGATTCGTCAATTGGTTCTTGGCTCGCAGGTTGACCAGGGGTTCCCGAAGGTCGGCAGAGATCGCAAGTCCCGGAACCACGTCACCCATTAGCATGAAAAGCAAGATTGTCGAAAGGAGGCGGACACGAGCGTCTCTCATAAGAATCTCCCTCGTTGGCAGGTGCAGTGATGCAGAACCCGAGTAGCTGAACTTGGGTTCAGTATAACGGGTCCTTTTGACTGCAACCACTCGGGGAAATCTTCGGATATTTCGGTAGCCTCAAGAAATTTGCATTTTATTCGGCAATCCTTGTCAGCTCTGAAGATGGCAGAAAAAGATATCCACCTTGCCCATAGTACTCGTAATGTGTACGCCATTTCTTCTAGCCACCCCATCCCCCCTATTTATTCCGTTGCTTCTGAACCAGTCAGTCACCACCACGCAGAGGGGTCCGGGCGTTGTTTTCCACGCTCTTCTCAGTCCCCGGGTTGCGTTTTGTCCGATGATCGGTAAACTTAAGGGTTTATCGTACTAATGCTGTAGTTTTACGGTTCGAGTCATTTCGGTTCGCCAGAGTTCAACACAGGTAGTTGGAGATGCCCAAACCAGGATCCACCGGCCGCAAGACGGTAAACAAGAAGCGTGCGAAGGCCAAGGCCCGCGGGAAGAAGAAGGACCCGATTTTCGTCGACGGCGTTCGCCCACGTCCGATGTATGTCGACTACAAGGACCTTGAGCTACTCAAGAAACTTACCAATCGGCAGGGCAAGATCATCGGCCGGCGCAAGAGCGGTTGCACAGCTGTCAGCCAGCACGCCGTGACCGCCGCTATCAAGCGAGCTCGCTTCATGGCCCTCTTGCCGTACGTTGGCGAATAAGCTCGCGGATCTTAACCGCTTGGGCTCACAGAGGAACCTCCGCACGGACCTTGGAGATGGCAAGGTGCCGTGCGGTTGTCTTTTCCTGGTCTTTTCTGACGCTGGCATCCTGCCGGAAAACCCTCGATCTGTTGAACCGGACGGCCCGGATTGGCATTGAAAATGCTTAGGTGTTTTGGGCGTTCCAGGTGTTGGCTGGGTGAACGCGAAATGAGGAGCCCACACGATGGCCATGCATCGTAACACGGCCGATTTCCCTCGGGCTAGTTGGAAGGGATTACTCTGTCGTCCCTGAAAAACTTAGTCCTGGCGATTTTGTGATTGGCGGGGGGGATGGAACGGCGGTTGGTTCGGGATTTAGGCCGTGGTGAAAAGCCAATGGACGCGCTGTGAGGGTCGTTTCCACCCTTTGGCGGCCCGTA
>CAZLDQ010000191.1:0-11061 GCA_964558295.1 uncultured Planctomycetaceae bacterium
TCAGTAGGCAGTAGGCAGTAGGCAGTCAAAGAGTATCTTGTCTGAGCGACAAATCACAATAGCCGCAACGTACGGTTCACTGACTACTCGCGATTCCTGATCCCCTGTCTTCCGACGCCATCCCATCCACAACTCACCATCTACGATCCACCATTTGCCCGTGCTCGACTCACTGCTTTCAGTCTTGGCCCTGCTTGCAATAGTCCTCGCCGCTTATGGGCTGGGATGCCCGATTCTACGCGGCCTGGGCGTGGGGCAGGAGGATCGATTGGCGGATTTGGTGTGGGGTATTTGTATCGGGCTAATCGTAGCCGGTACCGTGTTGGCACTCCTGGGATTGGTTGGTGGGCTGTACGTCCCACTGATTGGCATTCTGACCAGTGTGGCCTGCTTCTGGGGACTTGGAGAACTATTGTTTGGCTGGACAGGTCCGACGGAAGAATCAGAGACCTCTGAAGAGACTCCCGTGGAACTGGCCGAGCAGGCCTCCACGGCCTTTGCACCTCCCGCTGTCTGGGTGAGGAGAGGGATGTGCTGGCTTGCTGTGTTCAGTTCCCTGGGGGCTTTGCTCGCCGCCCTCGCTCCGCCGACCGCCGGGGATGCCCTCTGCTATCACCTCGAGTTGCCCAAGACTTTCTTGGTTGACCGCGCAATCCGGTACCTCCCCGACCACGACAATTCCACGTTTCCGTTGCTCGTCGAGATGTGGTACCTCTGGGGCTTGGCGCTCGAAGGCCCGGTTGCTGCCCAGTTAATCCACTGGATGATTGGTGTGCTTTTCGGACTAGCCACCGTCCTCCTGGCCACGCCAGTCGTCGGCCGCCCCTGGGCATGGATGGCCGGAACCATCGTGCTCTTGGTGCCAGGGGTAACAAACCAGATGACCTCGCCGTTGAACGACCTGCCGCTGGCTTTGCTAGCCACGTTGGCTTTGACCGCCTGGTGGCGAGCCGTGATGAACGATGAAGGACGACGATGGTTTGTCCTGGCCGGGCTGGCCGCTGGTGGTGCCCTCTCCACCAAATACTTGGCTCTGCTCTTCGCTGCCGCGGTTGGATTGGTCTCCGCCTGGATGTTTGTGCGGCAAGTCGAGCGCCGTCGCCTTTTGGCCGAAGGGGTGGCCATCGTGACGATCGTGGCGATCAGTGTCAGCGGCCTCTGGTATCTTCGTGCTGCATGGTATCGAGGAAACCCGGTGTTCCCTTTCTTCACGGAGGCCTTTGTCCAACGACATCCTTCCGCGCCGCCGATCACCTTGCCGGAAAACAAATCCCCCTTGGGCCGACATCCGCTTGGTGCTGCCACGGCACCCTGGCACGTGACCATGCATCCCGAACGCTTCGGCGGCCGCGGCCATCAACTGGGCCTCCTATTCCTGGCCGTTCTACCCGGATTGGCGTTTTGTCGCCGACTTCGGGGACTGGGAACATTACTGGCAATCACGGTCGCGTATTGGGTGTTCTGGTATTTCCTTCGGCAAAACGTCCGTTTTCTACTCCCGATTGTTCCTCTGCTGGCCGTTGGCGCTGCCTGGGTATGGTCCGAAATGCGGAGATTTCCATGGCTACCGCGGTGTCTTGTCGGGCTGTTGGTGACTTTGATCCTTGTCGCTAACGCCGGTGCGTCGCTGGTGCGCTGCCGCGATCAACTGCCTGCTGCCTGTGGCTGGGAAAGCCGCGAAGATTATCTTCGTCGACATGAGCCGACTTGGCCGGCCGCCGAAATCGCCAATCGCATCCTGGGGCCCAGCTCTCATCTACTCAGCCAGGACTTTCGGGCGTACTATTTCCAATGTCGGGTGACGCGAGAAAACGCCTACCGGCGACGCACACGCTACGATCTTGAAGTTCACAAGCCAAACGAACTGTGCCGTACTCTTCGCCGCGCCGGATTCACCCACCTGCTCTTGACCGAAAACGTCGGAGGGCAAGGAATCCAGTTTGACAGCACACTCAGCCGTCTGGCCGATGCCCAATGGGCAAGCGACGCGAGAGACTCCCTCCTGAAACTGGCCGAATATCAGTTCCGTGACTCCGACGGCGCCCTGCGCCGCTACCGGCTGGTGATGCTGCGTGATCACGTACAAGGGGAAGAACAAAATTCGCAATGAGCACTCAGTCTGGTTTCCCCTTCGCCTGCCGTCCTCTCCTCTGTGGAGGACGCTGGCCGATGCTTGGCCTGCAAGATTCGGGAGTGAGCAGTGCTTTGTCACATATCGTACGTAACAAACGCACGATTCGCGTCAGGATCCCCCAGGACGCGAGATTTGCCGACAATACTTGATCCCTTGCCTACACCCGTTCCACAGCCATGGCCACGGCCTCACCGCCGCCGATACAAAGCGACGCGATTCCCGTGCGCAAACCTCGTTGCTGCAGGGCATTCAGAAGTGTCACGAGCACTCGCGTCCCACTGGCGCCAATCGGATGCCCCAGAGCGACTGCCCCCCCGAAGATGTTCATCTTCTCGTGAGGGACACCAAGATTCTTCATCACGGCCATCGGCACCACAGAAAACGCCTCGTTGACTTCAAACAGATCCACATCAGCCGTGGGCCACCCGAGCTTCATCATCAGCTTGGCAATGGCGGCGATTGGGGCCAGGGGGAACCACTCCGGTTCCCGTGCCACGGTACAATAACCGAGGATTTTCGCCTGCGGAGTAACCCCAAGCGTTCGTACCTTCTCCGGCGAAAGCATGACGAGGGCAGCTGCCGCATCGTCAACACTCGAAGCATTGCCAGCCGTGATCGAGCCTTCGTTACCAAAAGCGGGCTTCAGTTGACGCAATTTCTCCTCGTTGAATCGGCCTGGTTCTTCATCCTCGTCAATCACTACCACGCCGTTACGGTCCTGGATTTCAACCGGCGTGATTTCCTTGGCGAAAACACCGTCGGCCTGTGCGCAGAGGGCCCGCTGGTAACTGGCCACCGCATAGTCATCCTGAGCTTTCCGGGAGAATTGCTCCCGCACCGCACACTTGTCGCCATAGCAACCGACATGGACGTCGCCGAACACGTCCCACAGGCCGTCGTGAATCATTGCATCGATCAGTTGGCCATGGCCCATCCGGTATCCGGTTCGTGCCTTTTTCAACAGATAAGGGGCGGCCGACATGTTTTCCATACCGCCGGCCACGACCACCTGGGCGTCGCCAGATTGGATTGCTTGGGCGGCCAGCATCACCGACTTCAGCCCGGAACCACAGACCTTGTTGACCGTGGTAGCTCCCACGCTCGTGGGCAATCCGGCGGCGAGCATCGCTTGGCGAGCCGGATTCTGCCCCAAACCTGCGCAGAGCACATTTCCCATGATGACTTCATCGACCTGGTCGTCCATGACCCTCGCCCGTTTAAGGGCAGCCCGAATCACAATACTTCCCAGGATGGGAGCTGGAACTTCGGCAAGTGTTCCCCCGAATGCCCCAATCGCTGTGCGAACGCCTCCAGCCAAGAACACATCTTTAAGCATGGTCGTGCCTGTTCCAGATACTGAAGATCGCCGACTTGTCCGGCATCCTACTTGGCTTGCCCTTTGAGACGCTGTTCAAGACCGGCGACTTGGCCTTTCAGTTCACGAATCATATGGCAGAGTTCCCGTTTGTATGCGTGGCCGGTGATTCCTGCGGATGATGTCGGTAGCGGCTCGACGTCGCTGGTCAGACCGCTTACATTGTGGGAAACGGAGAAAGGAGCTGCGTCACCAGCACCTAACAGCATCCGGCCCCGCGCTCCACTCGACAGCGGAGACTCCTCCAACCCCAACGTTTGCCGCAGGTAGTAGTCAGACTGCCGCCGTGAATTCAGAAACACGCAAAGTGCCTGGCTAGAGTACTTGTCGACGAAATCGCGAACCCGGGGTTCGTTGACGCGAAAAATCTGGTGGAGCAGTTCCACGGGAAAGACCGACAGCTTGAGCGGATCATGCTCAAGGAGGATCTGGGCCAGAACTCGGACTGTGATGTCTTCCCCCGTCTTGGAATCGGTCACCTGCACATCGCGTCCGGCTCGGATTAGCCCATGAGTCTCGTTCAGAGTCATGAATCTCATTCAGAGTGACATGTCGACTCCGCAAGCGATCGTAGAGACATCGGTTGGCGTACTTCCGCAACTCAACCCGCGGATGCGAAGAGGGGAGAGCTTCGTCCATGGCCACTTCCGCCTTTGCACAACAGTAGCAACGATCGGCTTCTAATCTTAAGTCCATACACCACACAGCGTCAATAGGCAGGCTGCGAGACCAATTCGACGAGACAGCCTCTGTCTCGTAAACCGAAGGACTTGTTCCAAAGCGGGCTACACCAAAGCGGTTGCGTAGTCTCGAGCCGGTTTTGAACCGGTTTGAAGCCAATCGACCAATCCCCAAGAGCCTCTTCGAGCATGTGCCCTCGCGAACTGGTCCCGACGTGCTGGATAAGGTGACGGCCTCTTACGGGTTGTGCAACCGCACAATCACTAGAAAGCCATGCGGTGGCATCTCTCAGTCGCCGATCGCCTCGGAAGGGTCGGTGAGCACATCCACAATACGGATGGCTTTGTGCCCCTTGAATGCGCCGGCCATCGCCCGATACTTGGGCACGTTTTCCACGCTGACCAGCAGTGGACTGTTGACGTCCTTCTGCGTGGTAATGATGTCACCCACCCGCAAGCCAATCAGATCGCCGGTCGTAATATGCGTATTGGCCAAGCGGACTCGCAGTTCCACCAGCGAGCCGCGGAGGGTTTGAGTAATGCGTTCGATTGTCTCCGGCGTGGCTTGCCGTTTGCCGTAGGCCACCCAACTATTCGCCGACAACTTGCCGCTGATCCGTTCAATCGAGTTATAGGGGATACAAAGGTTCATCATCCCCCGAACTTCCCCCAAGGCCAGCTCGAAGCTGATCAATACCACGACTTCGTTGGGCGGAACGATCTGAACCAACTGAGGATTGCTTTCTACCCGAACGACTTCCAGCCTCAGATCGAGAACGTTCTCCCACGCGCGGCGCAGTTCACCCAAAAAGAGATTTGTAATTCGTGACACCAAGCGCAGTTCAATCTCCGTAAGCGGGCGCCGCGCCAACGGGCCCAACTCGCGGCCGCCCCCCAGGAGCCGGTCGATGATCGGATACAGGATCGACGGATTGATGTCAAGAATCAGGTTCCCTTCGAGTGGCTCGGCATTCAGCAGGTTAAAGCAGGTGGGATTTTCCAGACTGAACACAAATTCGCTGTACGTGAGCTGATCAACGCTCGTCAGCTTGACCTCCACCATCGCGCGGAGCATCGCGGAAAGACCTGCGGCGAAATTGCGGCTGAATCCCTCGTGGAGCGTTTGTAGCGCCCGCATCTGCTCCTTGCCGACGCGTTCCGGGCGCTTGAAGTCGTAAGGAGTGATCTTTTCGCGCATCTTGGGCAACAGCGCCGGCGGCTCCTCGGGCCCCGGAACACTGGGCCGAAGCGACTCGCCGCTCGTCGCCATCGCACTGAGCAGGCTCTCAACTTCCGCCTGGCTAAGCACGTCACCCATGAATCAGTCCTTGATCAGTTCGAAGCAGTACATGGTCCGCTGTGGGCAGTGAAAGACTGTCGTTGCCTTCGATTCATTGCCTAAGCCTTCACTGAACTGCACTCGGCCAATTCTCCCCTCTCATCCCTACATCCCCGGTCTCCACACGCCACTCTCCGGTCACCCCCGCACTTGTCCGCTACCATAAACAACATATTTGTAGATCGTGAGCTCTTCCAAACCGCAGGGACCGCGGGCGTGAAATTTATCGGTGCTGATGCCGATCTCGGCGCCAAGACCGAACTCTCCGCCATCGTTGAACCGCGTGCTGGCATTGATCATTACGGCTGAGCTGTCGATGCGTGTGGCGAACTCCCGGGCCGCATTCAAATCCTTGGTCACAATCGCCTCGGTGTGGTGAGAGCTATACGCATTGATGTGCTCGATTGCCGCGTCCAGAGAGTCGACAACTTTGACCGAAATTACCGGCCCCAGATACTCTTCCCGGTAGTCTTGTTCCGTGGCCTCCTTGGCCTGGGGGACGAGGCGACGGGTGTATTCGTCACCACGAAGCTCGATGCCACGTTCGATGAGCGCTTGGGCGACACGCGGCAGGAGCGTGTCCGCCACGGCATGGTGAACGATCAACGACTCCGTCGCATTGCAGACGCCCATGCGCTGGCACTTCGCATTCACCGTCAATCGCTCGGCCAACTCCGGATCGGCTGACTGGTCGAGGTAGACGTGGCAATTGCCTGCGTAGTGCTTGAGCACCGGCATTTTGGCCTCGGCGGTCACGCGGCGTATCAGAGCTTCGCCGCCGCGAGGAATTGCAAGGTCGATATACTCGGGCAGGTTGAGGAAATGGTCGATGGCTTCCCGGTCGGTCGTAGCAACCAGTTGCACGGCATCGCTGGGTACTCCGGCGTCGGCCGCAGCCTCAGCCAGAATCTCAACGATAGCCCGACTCGAGTGAGCTGCTTCCTTGCCACCCCGGAGGATCACGGCGTTGCCGCTCTTGACGCACAAGGCCGCAGCGTCGGCCGTCACGTTGGGCCGCGATTCGTAGATGAAGAAGATCACGCCGATCGGCACACGAACCTTCTGTACCTCCAAACCGTTGGGACGGACGGACGACGAGATAATCTCACCAACCGGATCCGGTAACGCGGCAACTTCCTCCAATCCCTTGGCGATTGCAGCAATTCGCTCCGGCGTCAAACGCAGGCGGTCGATCTGAGCTTCGGTCAGGCCAAAGCCCGTGGCGGCAGCCAAGTCAAGCCGGTTGGCCTCGGCCAGGGCCACGTGCCGTTCCCCCAACAGCCGCGCGCTGCGGCGAAGCCAGTCATTCTTCTGTGCGCCGGTGACTTGGGTCAGTTCGGCGGCGGCTCGTTTGGCCCGCTGTGCGACTTCCAGGCAGTAGTTTCGAAGGTTATCGGAATGGTTGCTGGCCGCCATGGGATAAAACCTAAGCTGAAAGACCGGAAATACCTGACGAAATTCGTGAGAAGTATCCCTTAGAGGAGCGTGCGCGTCAACGGAGATTAGGGGCCAAAGGTGAGAATCTCTCCCCCTACAAGTATCGTCAGAGCAAGAGCTTAGGGACTATTGCTCACGTATTTGGGAGTAATTCGTTCGGGAAAAGGAATTCCGTCTACCCGCTCCCCAATAGACGGGACGTCTGGCGGAGACATCGGTTCTCATCGTCTCCTCCCAAACAAGAACAGACTCTCCACCGAATCGCCCCGTATCTTCTCAAAGACTACAACGAACAGCGGACTTCAGGGCCAATTCTACTCACCAGCCGGATTCGAAACAAAGCCGCCAGCCGCTTCAAAAAGCAGGAGAGCTTGGCGGACGGCCCCCACATCGTGAACGCGCAGGACTTGAACCCGATGCAAGGCCAGCGCGAGCGCTACGCCGATTGTCCCAGCAAGTCGGTCGGCCTCGGGATCTCCTAATACCTTACGGATGAATCCTTTGCGCGAATGCCCCACCAGTACCGGGCAGCCTAAGGCCTGCAGCCGTGCCGAGGCTGCGAGGAGCTGCAGGTTGTGCTCGACCGTCTTTCCAAAACCGATTCCCGGGTCCAGGGCGATCCGATCGGCGCAAATACCGGCCGCCACCAGCACGTCGCGGCGGTCTCTGAGGTACGCCATCACCTCCTCGACCACGTCGTGGTAAGTCGGGTGATCTTGCATCGTTTGCGGATCCCCCTGCATGTGCATTACGCAAACCCCGGCCCCACTGCGGCGGGCTACGTCAAGCATTGCCGGATCGCCCGTCAATCCGGTCACATCGTTAATGATTTCGGCCCCGGCGTCGAGGGCTTGCTGGGCGACGGTCGCCTTGAACGTGTCGATCGAGATGGGAAGGGATGTCTTCTCACATAGCGCAACGACGACCGGCAACACGCGGCGGAGTTCTTCATCAGCCGAAAGGGGTGTAGCGCCGGGGCGGGTACTCTCCCCCCCAATGTCAAGCAGATCGGCGCCCTCAGCCGCCAATTGCAGGCCATGTGCGATGGCTGCCTCGGGGGCAAAAAACCGTCCCCCATCTGAGAAGCTGTCGGGCGTCACATTCACAATGCCCATCAACAGCGGCCGGCGACTAAACGGGAGTGTCCGAGTTCGAAGTCTCCAGTATTGGGCAGGGGGCATGGAAGGTCGCGGTCTCTCGGAAATGGTCCAAAAACAGTATCCTACCGCGTTTACCAGGGAATTTCCATCAGGCTGACGATCTGTTCGGCCGCCTCGTCGATCGCCTGTTGGGAGGAGGAGGCCACGGACTGGCCAAACTCAGGAATCAGTTCCGTCCGCCCAGTAACGCCGATCACTTCCGGACTTAAGGGAACCGGCGGGCATTCGCGGAGCAATTGGCCGCGCCGGTCAACCCAACGCACCCGGACAACCAGCGTATACTCGAGCTTTCGCGGCTCATCGTAGTGGTTTTCAATCAGCACACGCTTTGTATCGCTGACGATCTCGCCGCTCAGTTCACTGTCGGCATTCGGCGTGTTGACTACCTTGTAAGGAGTCTTTTCCTCGATCTTTTTAACCACCGCCTCGGTGAGCCGTTCGCCTAAGAAACGGCGGAAACTGGCTGACTGGAACATCGGCACATAGACGGTTTCAATGTGCGACGGATAGAGGGACCAGTTGCCCACCTGATAGCCGGCACAGCCGAGCAGGAGAAACACGCCCAAGCTGAGGGGTAGAAGGCCGAAACGAGTCCACAGTGGACGTGTGAAGGCGAGGCAAACGGTCGGGAGTCGGAGTTCAGGGTTCAGGGGTTCTGCGTTGAACGTAGGCGACTGTTGAACGGTGCCCTGTGAATCCCGCCCTCCGAACTCTGAATTCTGCCCCCTGCCTCCTGAACTCCGAAGCCTTCTGTCTTCCGCCTTCTGCATATCCGGCTCCTTAGTCCTTGACCGAGAAGACATCGGTCAGCCACTTGAAGCGGTTGGGAGGCACATCGGGAAGCCCGGCGATCTCCTGGATTCGCTTCTCGGCCTTCTGAGCCACGGCCGAGCGGGGATACTCGTCGAGAATTCCCTGGTAATAGTAGCGGGCAGCACGATAATACTGGCGTTTATCGTAGTACTGCCCAATCGCCCACTCGCGCGCTGCCAACTCCTCGGTGACCCGGTTGCGCGTGTCAAGGACGTACTTACGCTCGGCCCCCAGTTCGCGGCCAAACTGGGTGAGAGCCTGATCGGCGATCTTCTGGGCGTCTTTCAGAGGCGTACCTTCATAAAGGGGCCCCTGATATGTTTGGAGCTTACTCTTCATTCCCAAGACATGGGCATTGATCTGATGCTCACTTTTGGGATAGTCAGTGCGGATCAAGTCGTAGTGGAAGGCCGCTTCTTCGAAACGGCCGTGGACGAAGTAGGCGTTGGCCGCGGCCATAACACTGTCGTCGGCCAGCGGGCCGGTGGGATCGTAAAGTCGTACGGTTTCGAAGGCCTTAATGCCATAGCCGAAGGTGTCAAACCAGGGCTGTTCTTTGTCGGTCAGATTCACCGGAAATTTCCAGAAAGATCTACGCTCACTGAGTTCCTCCCAATAGCGGCCGATCGCAAACAGTCGGGCAACGCTCGTATCGAGGTGGCGTGTATACTCATACTTCTTCAAGAGCGTGCCGTAAGCATCGTTGGCCTTGGGATACCGGTCGGCGAAGAAGTAGCTTTCCCCAAGCATAAAGAGGGCGTCCTCTTCCAAAGTCGAGTCAGGCCAGCGATCGGCAGCCGCCTTGAACTTCCCGGCGGCTTCGTCGTATTTCTTCTGCTTGTAGAGTTCCTGTCCTTCTTCATAGAGCGCGCGAGCGACCCCTTCGTTGGGCCCCTTGCCGACCAGCTTCTTCATCTTCTTGTAGACGTTTTCCGGCGACAGATCTTCAAGGCTGAAGCCATCGTCGCTCTTTTCGACTTCGTCGACGACGTACCCCTTGCCCGAAGGCGGCACGGGCCCAATCAAGGGTTCTTCGGCCGAGGCTTGTTTGACCGCCGCCCCCCTATCCGACTCGGCCGCGGCCTGCTGCTGACCGGTCAGCTTCTGAAACAGCCAGCCTTCTTCCGACGTCTCATCGGTATAGCCCCGCGCGCGAACATGTTCCGGGATTGGGGGGACGCCATGGCAGCCCAAGGTGACCCCCAACAGCGCAGCAATCGTGATGGCAATTCTCAGTCCGTTGACAGGCATCCGGGACATCCTTGTTCCGGTTGACCGGCGTTGCCAAGCGGCGGCAATCTCAACTTGACAACTGGCCCAGGTATTCGTGCATACGGGGCTTGCGCCCCAGGAGATTCCAAAGGTAATGATTCAGAAGACCACGCAATTCTCCATAACTGCGACCGCTAATCTCCATCCGACGCCACGCCTGACTGGCCGGATCGGCCAGTTGGGCCATCGTCCGCATAACCCCGGCGTTAACCGTGGCAACTTGCCGTTTCCCTTGCCGGCATTTGTTGCACAAAACGCCGCCATCAAGGAGCCCGAAGGCCACTCGACCAGTCAGCGCAACCTGACTCCCACAATCCACACAGACGTCGAGCGATGGGAGGTGTCCCAGCACGCGCAACGCTCCAAGCTCGAATCGTAGGACCCGTGAGGCCACTGGTTCGCCGTGCATCAGGGCGGCCAAGGTCTCGTCCGCCAGATCAAACAGCTCCGGATGAGGATCGTAATCGTCGGTCAGGTCGTTCAACAGCTCTGCGACATAGTAGCCGGCATAGAGACTGGACAAGCTATGTCCGGCTGGACGAAACCGTCGCAGAAGCTTGGCCTCGGTTACCAAGTCGAGGGCTTCAGACGATTTGCGGAGGAAGACTATTCGACAAAGGGTCAATAGGTCAAGAGCAGACTCGAACGGGTTCTTAAGCCGCCTCGCTCCCTTCGCCAAAGCCCGCACCTTACCAAACTCTCGCGTGAACAGGGTCACCACGAGACTCGTTTCGCTAAAATCGACCGCAAAAAGGACCAGGGCATCTGCTTTTTCTGAAGGCATAGGAAGAATTTTGGGGGGGGGGGGGGGGGGGGGGGGCGGGGGGGGGGGGGGGGGGGGGGGGGGGGGG